>NZ_JALN02000002.1:0-300000 GCF_000559085.1 Mycolicibacterium aromaticivorans JS19b1 = JCM 16368
ACACGTTCGTCTTTCCGCGTATCGATTAGACGCTTAACGATGTGATCCGCGGGTACGCATCGGCGCCGGCGCTCTTCTGCGGGTTTCGCGGTGGTGAATTTAGCAACATGAAGGCGATTGTCGACTGCGCGGACGTCGTCGATCTGAAACTCGACGACACGTTCCTCGGTACGCTCAGGCGCGTGGCTTCGCCGTGGATCCTGCCGGGCGCGCAGCCCGCGGATGGGCCCTAGGTCGAGCACACTACTCCGTATGTGACGTCGAATATCGTCGGCGGAGAGGAATTCCAGGCTCTCGACTACTGCCGGGTACGGGCTGAACCGTCTCCGGTTTGATGCCGGCTTCGTAGGTGAGATATCGCCGGCTGGACGCCGGAGTCGAGCATAATAGGCGGTCTCGTATTCCTCTGGCGGGACGTAGTCGAGGAGGCTGTGGAGGCGCCGATTGTTGAACCAGTCGACCTATTCCATCCAGGCTTATTCGACCTCGTCGAGGGTGCGCAGCGGGCCACTGAGGAACGGACTGCCCCGACCGGTGGCTTCGGTCTTGAACAACCCGATCGTCGTCTCAGCCAACGCATTGTCGTAAGCGTCACCGACACGGCCGATCGATGCCGCAATCCCTTCCAGCACAAGAGTTTCCGCGAACGCGATGGATGCGTATTGGGCGGATTCAACTGATCGTCGCAACACCTCGAATTATCGGAGGTGTGCGATGGGGGTACGGGAACCGGCAGTTGGAGGTCCGTGGCTATCGGCGTCAGATTCCCTCACCGGGGGCCGATATTCCGCAGTTCTCCACTTACACCACCTGGCACCTGTGTCTGACCGATCTGGCCCGGATGGGCTGGGGGGACTTGACCCGTGTGTTGGACACGCTCAATCCCAGGAATGTGCTGGGGGAAGCGAGATGATCCAACCCGATGGCAAGGAAAAATTACCCCGATGAGTTCAAGCGTGACGCGGTCGCGCTCTACCGGGACACCGAGGGCGCGACGATCGCCCAGATCGCTGCCGAGCTCGGTGTCAGCGAGGCCACGCTCTCGGCGTGGTGCAAGTCGCCGGGGTGCCGATTCGGCACCGCCGCGGTGTCGTAGTGGCCGAGCCTGTGCTAGGGCCGAGAGCCCTGAGCAGGAGCTGGCCCGCCTCCGCAGTGAGGTCAAGGCGTTACGCGCCACCGAGGCGCGGTTGTCCACCGAGCGTGACATCTTGCGGTCGGCGGCCAAATATTTCGCCGGGGAGACGAACTGGTGAGCCGCTTTCAGTTTGTCGCCGACCACCTGCACGCCTTCGAGGTGAAGTGGCTCTGCGCAGTCGTCGAGGTTGCGCGTTCGTCGTTCTACGCGTGGTTGGCCGGTGCTGACGGACGAGCGGCCCGTCGGGCTGCTGACGAGGCGCTGGCCGAGCGTATCCGCGCCGTCCACGACGAGGACAACACCTACGGGGCGCCGCGGATCACCGCCGAGCTCAACGACGGTGCGCCCGAGGGGCAGCGGGTCAACCACAAGCGGGTGGCTCGGGTGATGCGCGGCGCCGGGATCGCCGGTTATCGACGCCGACGTCGGGTCAAGACGACCGTGGCGGACCCGGCGAACCAGAAGGTCCCCGACCTGCTCAAACGCGATTTCACCGCCGCGCAGGTCAACACCCGTTACGTCGGCGACATCACCTACTTGCCATTGGCGACCGGCGCCAACCTGTACCTGGCCACCGTGATCGACTGCTGTTCACGGCGGGTCGCCGGGTGGGCGATCGCCGATCACATGCGCACCGAACTGGTCATCGATGCGCTCAAAGCCGCTGCTGCACTGCGGGGTTCACTGGCTGGTGCAATATTCCATGCAGATCATGGAAGTCAGTACACCTCACGGGATTTCGCGAATCTCTGCCGCGATCTGGGGGTCGTCCAGTCGATGGGTGCGGTGGGGTCAAGTGCCGATAACGCGTTGGCCGAATCGTTCAACGCCGCCCTCAAGCGCGAGATTCTGCAAGACCGTGCCTGCTGGCCGGACGCGGCGATCTGCCGCCGTGAGGTCTTTCGGTGGCTGGCCCGCTACAACACCACACGACGGCACTCCTACTGCCGTCATTCCAGCCCCGCGACCTACGAAAGGAACCTGACACCGGCTACGCTGCCCGAAGCCGCATAACCACAAATCCCGTGTCCACTACATGGGGGCAAGGCCCGGGAGCTGCACGGGATAGGCCACCAATCGACCGAGTCGACGCTGACCTTCATTCACCTCTCGGGCCGCGATTTTGCCGAGAAGCTGAATCGTTCGATGACCTACGTGCATGCGCAGCGCATCGCCACGCTCACCGCGGTCGACGGCACGGGACGGGCCCGGCGTGGACGTTTTCGCTGCCCGTCGAAGGCTCCGAGCTGGACCGAGTGCACCGCTCGAATCGCGCCCGAAAGCACTGCGCTGCAACAGGGCCGGGCATCCCAACGCCGGCGCCAGCGGCGGGAAACATATCGCGCCCTGAGGTGCCAATACAGCCCCCATGTTGCTTTGTTCCTCTTTGTTCGTTGTTGAGGCGCCTGCATCGCGGCGTCAAGATTTTCCGCTCCGCGACCTGTGATGTGGAGAGCATTGAATCTAATGGACGATTGGTATTAGTATTAGATATAGAATATCATGCGCTCGATTATTTAGTTCAACTTATTATTGATACTAATAGACACATGTGCGCAGTCGGGCGGCGGAGCTCCAGAGAGGAAGGCCATCCCTTGGCTACAAGAGCGACTACGGAGGCGAAGATATATGATGGAGCTTTGCGCGCCCTTGCTCGCCAGGGGCCGAAAAAGCTCGCAATGAGCGGTATCGCGGCGGAGGCGGGGGTGTCGGGTGGCACGCTCTACCGATACTTCAAAAACAAGGAAGACCTCCTCGAGTCGCTCGGCAATCATTTCGTCATGAGGTTGCGCGGGACCCTACAGGGGGCGATCGCCGAACAGCCCAATCCCGCCGATCGTCTGCCCTTGGTCGTGGATATCGTGCTGCGCTACTGGCAGGAGAACCCGGCAGCTGTCCAACTAGGACAACTCGAACCGGATTTCGTGATCGACTACATCAAGCAGGTGACACCCCAGTGGTCTGCCGCTATTCATGACGCCGTGGAGCCCGTCCTCGCCGATAGCCCGGCAGTCCAGCTCGGACTGGCAACACCGGATGAGATCGTGAACCTCATTGTTAGGATGGCTTTTTCGCATTACTTCCTGCCTGTCAACGACTACCGTGAACTGCGCGACCTACTGCTCGCACTTGGGAGTTCGGCTGGGCTGGATCCAAAGAATGGTCGGATTGGGTCCGGACGCAAGGCCGCAAGCTGATGGTTACGACTGTTTAGCACCGACAACATCGCGCACCACGCTGATTCCTTCGATCTCGGCCTCGACCACATCGCCTTCCTGGCGAATCGGCCGTCCCTGCATACCGATACCGTCGGCGGCCCCGGTGGACGCGATGTCACCCGCGTTCAAAGTGGCTCGCGCGGCGACGTAGTCGAAACACTCGTCGAGGTTCCTAACGACCTTTTGGTCCGATCATGTTGATGCTCTTCACCATTGACGCGCAAGGTAATCTCCACATCGATCTGACTCGATCCACCGAACTCATCCTGGTAGTGATCCACGGTCCCCTAAGTCGCTCCCGTGAGCCGCGCCTTGGTGGTGAACAAGTCCAATCCACCGACAGACGACGCTGCATCTCTGGCACTGACATCGTTGCCCGCGGTGTAACCGAGCACAGCATCTGTTGGGTTTGTTCGCCGGAACAGCCGTGACTCCGACGAGCTCAACCTCGAAATCAAGCTAATCGGTGATCGCCGGATTGGCCATCTCATCGCCGTGCCCGATGATCGCGACCCGGGGTCTAGGGAAGCCCACCATACTCGCCGGACACTCGGTGACGCCGAGCTTCTCCAGGTTGGTCCAGTAGTTCATGCCGACGCCGATGATCGTAGAAGTCGAATTGATGGCGGCAGAAGCCGCACGTCCGCGAGCAGTACCGACGGACCGGCAAATTCGAATGCGCTCGACCGGCTGCACGCAGACCCGGCAACAAGCGACCACCACGGCGAGATGTTCGCCGCGCTGCAGCGGCGTCGCCGCCCTCTGGTACGGCGACCCGCGGTGCGCACCAGTCCCCGGCATCGACGGCACGACCGCGGCTTGGGCCGGCCGGGTGTCACACTGGCACGACACCTCGAGCTCACCCCAAGGGTCCGCGCCACTGTCGCACCATCATGGTCAAGGCCGGGCGATGGTTAGCCGCCTAACATCGCGGGATCACGGATCCCGGGCCATGGACCCGCCAGACCTGCGCCCCTGGGTTGCGGCCGTGAACCGCATGAAGGTCGGCGACTATGTCACGCGCCGTGACCACATGCACGCCCGCGCAGGAACACCGACGTCCCCTCGCACCCAGGCCCACAACCTGATGGCGACCCGCACCTTCTTTCGCGACGGACAGGAGTGGGAGTAGATCTGCCGCCGCTTCGACCCGACCCGACCCGCGCGCTTCGCGGTACCCACGCAGCGCGGCCGCGCCGATGGACGCCAACCCCCGCGCCAACTTCGACATGCTCGCCGAAGGGGCTGTCTGCCTGCCCGACGCGCCCGTGCACAAGGACAGGCATCGTCTTCACCAAACCCGTCGATCCTCTTCTCGGACAGGCGATCGACGCATGGCGAGCACTGTCGCCTGGCGCAGCCGACCACGCTCAACCGCAAGACCGGCGAGCACGTCCACATGCTCTTCACCGTCCGCGCACACCGGTTGCGATGAATTTCATCCAACCGCACAACCGCACTGCTCGACCGGGTCGTCAACGTACCCACTCCCGCTGGACCCAAGCTATGGAGACGGTGGCAGGCGTGCCGAGCTCACGCGGGGGTTCCACAAGTGGACCTGGTTGTCACACCACAGTACGTCGGCAGCCTAAATAATAGGTTGCAAACAGTTTCCATCCTATGTAAGCTCAGTGACAGTGTAACCCGCATCACATAGACGCCCATGGTCCTTCGGGCACGGATGATAGGAAGGTGCGCCCGGTGGCAACGATGGCGCCTGACGAGAAGACAATGCGACTGTTAGAAAATGCGCGCGGCTCGATCCTAAAGGGTCGCCTCCCTGCGTCTCTCATCGCTAATGCAGCGCTTTACGAGCTTGAATTGAAGCGAGTATTTGGTAGGACCTGGCAGTTTCTCTGCCACGAAGACGAGATCCCCAATGCGGGTGACTATGTAGTGCGCTACATCGCTGATAACTCAATTATTGTCGCGCGGCAGCAGGATATGACGATTCGGGCGATGTCGAACTCGTGTCGGCACCGCGGCACGCTGCTTTGCCGAACCGAGTCTGGGAATGAGTCGGCGTTCCAGTGTCCGTACCACGGTTGGACCTATCGAAACAACGGTGATCTCATCGCGATACCTGCGCAGCAGGCAGTGTACGGTGCTGCGTTCGACAAGAGTCGGCTAGGGTTGCGCGCTCTGCCGATGCTGGACTCGTACGCGGGCCTTGTCTTCGGGTGTGTGTCGGATGAGGCGCCGGGACTGGATGAGTACCTCGGGGACATGCGCTGGTATCTCGACTTGATGATGAAGAAGAGCCCGGCCGGCCTTGAGGCGTGGGGTGCCCCGCAGCGTTGGGTGATTGACGCGAACTGGAAGACCGGCGCCGATAACTTTGTTGGGGACGGCTATCACACGGTCATGACGCACCGTTCGATGTGCGAGCTGGGGTTGTTACCGCCCGATAATGTGGCCGTTTCGCCGGCCCACGTCAGCCTATCGGGCGGGCACGGGGCGGGCGTTCTAGGCGCACCACCCGGCATACCCGCACCGCCGTACATGGGCTATCCCGAGGAAATCGTCTCCGGTCTCAGCGAGGGTTACGGCGATGACGTCCATGGCGAGATGCTGAAACGGACGATGTTCATTCATGGCAATGTGTTCCCGAACTTGTCCTTCTTGAACGCCTTCATCGCCAAGGACGGGCAGTCTATGCCGTTGCCCATTCTGACCTTGCGGCAATGGCGTCCCTTGGACGCAGCTCGTATGGAGGTGTGGTCGTGGTTCTTCGTGGAGCGCAACGCGCCCGAAGAGTTCAAGCAGCAGTCGTTTGAGACTTATGTTCGGACGTTCGGGGTCGGGGGTGTCTTCGAGCAGGATGACGCCGAGATATTCCAGGCTATTACCAAGGGAACACGCGGCGAGTTGGCTGGTGGTGTGGAGCTGAACCTGGAGATGGGACTGGACAATCTGGCTCCTGATCCAACGTGGCTGGGCCCGGGACGACCGTTGGCCAGTGGCTACGCCGAACAGAATCAGCGCGAGTACTGGAAGCAGTACTTCGACTATCTGGCCACACCGAGAAGGGATGAGAACGTATGACGACAACGGTGCCGCAGGATCCACCTCAGGCTGCGAGGGTTTCGCGCGACGTGCGCGAGGAAATCGAAGACTTCCTTTTCGACGAGGCCGATCTGTTGGATCGCGATGAGTTCGAAGAGTGGCTGGAATTGCTGGCACCGGATGTGCACTATTTCGCGCGCGTCCGTCAGACGCTTCGCAGAGCAGGTGGCCCGGGGTTCTCTGAGCGCTCTATGCACCTGAGTGATAACTACACGAGTCTGAAGATGCGTATTCAGCGGCACCGAACGTCGTCGGATTGGGCTGAGGATCCTCCGTCGCGGATCCGGCACTACATCACCAATGTCAGGGTCAGGTCTGGTGAGGACGGCGATGAGTACCGTGTGACGTCGAATGCGTTGCTGGTGCGCACGCGCGCAGACGAGCCTAAGGTGGAGACAGTCGCTGCCGAGCGCCGAGACATTATTCGTCGCGACGAGACGGGTTTGAAACTGGTCCAGCGCGAGATCCTGCTGGATCACACCACGTTGCCCACGCACAACCTGTCATTCTGGATCTAAGGTGCCGGTGAGCTTGACATCATTACGGCGGCGCCTCCGCCGAAACTCCGGCCCACGAACGTTGTGGCCGAGCGAATTTGGGTCTGTCCTTAAGGTAGGCCGGTAGGTGCGCGCAGCTATTTATCACGGTCGCGAAGACGTGCGGATTGAAGAGCTTCCCGACCCGAGTCCACGTGCGGGCGAAGTGGTCATCGAGGTGGCCCGAGCGGGGATCTGCGGCACAGACCTGCATGAGTACATCGCCGGTCCGATGCATGCTGCGCCAGGGGTCGTCATTGGACACGAATATTCCGGGACGGTGGTCGGCGTCGGGTCCGGCGTGCGCGAGTTCACCGAAGGTGACCGAGTCTGCGGCGTCGGCGTTTTCGGCTGCGGTGAATGCGGCTTCTGCAAACAGGGCGCTGAAGCACTCTGCGGAACAGTCGGTTTCATCGGCTTCGCTGTCAACGGAGCACTTGCCCACTACGCGTCGTTGCCGACGAAGGCGTTATTTCGCATCCCGGATGAGATCAGTCTCGCCGAGGCTGCCGTCGTTGAACCGATCGCGTCGGCGTACCACGCTGTCCGCCGTAGCGGGTTGGCAGCGGGTGGGACCGTCTTCATCGCCGGCGCTGGCCCGATCGGCCTCGCCCTGGTGCAGTTCTGCCTTGCCCAAGGTGCGACTCAGGTCATCGTCAGTGAGGTTTCGGCGACGCGCCGCGTTGCCGCCCACCGGGTCGGGGCTACGCGCGTAATCGATCCTCTGGCGGAGGATGCAGTTGAGGTGGTTCGGACGTTGACGAACGGAAACGGCGTCGACATCTCCTTCGACGCTGCGGGCGTACAACCCGCGCTTGATGCGGCGTTGGGCGTTCTGCGCCCCCGCGGTCGATTGATGGTCGTGGCGATTTGGGAGGCCCCGGCCGGTATCGACATCAATCGAAGCGTCATGCGCGAAGCCAATATCGGCTTTTCATTCTGTTACGAAGCCCAACGCCAGGTTCCGGCGATTCTTGACTTACTAGCTACGGGGGCGATCAGCCTCGGTGAACTGATCACCGACGAAATCCCGTTGGATGCCGTGGTCAGTCAGGGTCTCGAGGAACTGCGCGTCAACCGCGATGCACACGTAAAGATTCTGATCGACCCATCGGCATAGCACGACCGGTATCGCGCCGTCGATTGTCACGCCGCCCCACCAAAGGAGTTAAGTGTCCGCGAATATGGAGAGTCTGTTCGACGGTCTGACAGTCCTCGAGCTGGGGCACGTGATCGCGGCGCCTTTCGCTGCCTCGCTGATCGGCGACTTCGGAGCACAGGTCATCAAGATCGAAGACCCCGGCTCAGGCGACATGTTGCGTAGGTCCGGTCCGAGGAAAGACGGAGTGCCCCTCTGGTGGAAGTCCGCGGCCCGGAACAAGTCAAGCGTCGCTATCGATCTGCGTCTCCCCGAGGGGCAAGCGCTCGTGCGCAAAATGGTCGAACGCGCAGACGTGGTGATCGAAAACTTCCGCCCGGGAACGCTTGAGCGCTGGGGACTGGGATGGGAGGAACTGCACGCATCGAACCCGCGGCTGATCATGTTGCGGATTTCTGGGTACGGCCAGATCGGCCCGGAGAGCGCAAAGCCGGGATACGGACGGGTCGGCGAGGCCATGAGCGGAGCGGTACACATCACCGGGCATCCTGACCGGCCACCGACGCATTTCGGTTTCTCCCTGGGCGATGTCACGACAGGAATCATGGGTGCGTTCGCTGTTGCCGGAGCACTGTTCAAACGTGAAGCGATCGGGGATCGCTTCGATGGGGAATGTATCGACCTGGCTCTCTACGAGTCACTGTTTCGTGGTATCGACTGGCAGGTCATCCTTTATGACCAGTTGAACTTTGTTGCCGAGCGTCAGGGCAATCAGTTTCAGGTCAGCCCGTCACCGGTGTCAGATACTTATCTCAGTGGCGATGGGGTGTGGTACACCGTGGCGACCGGCACCGTTCGGTCAGTGCAGAGCCTGCTCGAACTGCTGGGCGGCACGACTCTGCGTAACGATCCGAAGTACGCGACTCAGGAACTGCAGATGTTGCACCGCGAGGAGCTCGGCGAGATGGTTCGCCAGTGGTTCGCCGAAAACAACTCCGATATCGTCGAAAAGGCCTGCGCGAGCTCCGGTGTCGTGGCTGCGCGGATCTTCACGCCGGCAGAGATGTTCTCCAGTCCCACGTTCGCGGCTCGCGAGAGCCTGGTCGAGGTCGCTGACCAGGAATTGGGTCCGGTCCGCGTCACCGGGGTGGTGCCGAGGTTGACGAACTTTCCCGGATCCGTGCGCAGCACTGGGCCCGGTCTCGGGATCCACGGCAAAGGGGTGCTGACTGAGTGGCTCGGCTTGGCCGACTCGGAGTACGAGGCGCTGGTGTCGAGTGGTGTCGTCGGGGCGGTCGACGTTGACGGAGAGGTTCCCGGGCATTGAGTTCGCTGCGCGACAAGGCTTGCATCGTCGGCGTTGGTCATACGGCCTACCGTCGTGATGGCACTGAGTCGGCAACGGACCTTGGCCTGCAACTCGAAGCGGCCCATGCCGCGATCGTGGATGCCGGGTTGTCGGCTGGCGAGATCGATGGGCTCATCTGCCCGATCAACGGTGGCACGGCCGAAGATTTTATCGCGAATCTTGGCCTGACGAATGTTCGTTACGCGGTGACTTCCCATACCGGAGGCGCGGCAAGTGTGGCGGGTCTGGCAACTGCGGCGATGGCGGTTTGGTCGGGCGTCGCGCGGCATGTCCTCATTCCCGCGGGCTGGTGTGGGTACTCAGGTCCGCGTGCCCGCGGGATGGCATCGAGCGCGGACATGGCGATAGGCAAGGTTGTCCGGGATTATTACGCGCCACAGGGCGCGGTGTCGGCCGTGCACCAGTATGCGCTCGTGGCCGACCGCTACGTCCGCAAGTATGACGTGCCGCCTGAAGCGATGGGGGCGGTGGCAGTCGCGTTTCGTGCTAACGCGCAGCTCAACTCGAATGCGGTGATGTGCGGCCGTGAGCTGACGATGCAGGAGTATCTCGACGCTCCACCGATCAGTACGCCGTTTCGTTTGTTCGATTGCAGTCTGGAGACCGACGGCGCAGCGGCGGTGGTGGTATCAGCGGCCGATCGTGCGGCTGACAGCCCGCACCGGCCGGTGTTTGTGATGAGTGTGGCCGAAGGTCGCCCATTTCCCGTCGATGAGTTCGCCAACAGGGCCGACCCATTGGAGATTGGGCTTGCCGAGGCGGCGCCGCGCGCATTTGCCGACGCTGGTGTCACCCCGTCTGACATCGATCTGCTCGAGGTTTACGACAGTTTCACTGTCAACGTGTTGCGGCAGATCGAATCGGCCGGGTTCTGTAAGCCAGGCGAAGCAGCGGATTTCGTTCTCGACGGATGTATCGCCGCGGACGGTTCGTTGCCCACGAATCTCAACGGCGGTTTGTTATCCGAAGCCCACGTGCAAGGCATGAACAATCTGGTCGAGGCGGTGCGGCAGCTGCGCGGTGGTTTACCGCAGCGGCAGGTCCACAATGCGGAGTTGGCGGTAGTGACCGGTATGGGCGGCGGATGGGGTTCAGGTGCTCTCGCGATATTGCGTCGGTGACAGCGTTGTGACTGGCCGGTTCACAAGGGGACCGATGTGACACGAACGGGACCGGATGTCGCAGCACCGCCGTTGCCATCCCTGGAGGGTCTCACGGCCCAGTTCTATGAGCATTGCCGACGTGAAGAGCTGTCGTTTCAGCGTTGTTCAGGGTGCGATCGCTGGCGTCACGTTCCTCGCCTGGCGTGCGCGCGCTGCGGCAGTGACGCTTGGTCTTGGCAGAGGTCGTCGGGCAGGGGAGTGGTATTCAGCCACACGGTTATTCACCGCGCGCTGCATCCCGGGTTCGACGAGGCCGTCCCGTTCGTGTGCGCCGTCGTCGAAATGGATGAGGGTGTGCGGATGGTGGCACGGATGGTGGGCGTAGTTGCCGACGGGACAGCGATGTTGGCGGATGCGGCCGTCGAGGTTGTCTATGTGCACGTCGCCGATGATGTTGTGCTGCCGGCATTTCGGCTGCCCGCTGCGGAAGTGCGGGGCGATGGCCGCCGCTGACGAGTTGCGCGATCGTGTCGGTGAGAAGATCCACTTTCGAGGAGCCGACTCGGTGACGCAGAACGACATCCGCCGCAAACTGGAGGTTTTCACCTTTTCCTGTCCGCTGCATGACGACGAGGCGGCAGCGAAGGCGCACGGGTACCTCGGCGTTGTGGCCCCGGTGACGATGACCCCGCTGTGGGGGCTGCCGCCGTATTGGGCACCCGGACAGCCCAGTCCCTATCTGGTCGACGGGCAGGAGATGACGGGCAACATCACCGACACGCTGGCTCTGCCGTTCAGCCGATCGGTCAACGTCAGCAGCGAGTGGCAGTACCACGCACCGCTGTACTTGGGGGACAGGTTGCAGGGGACTACGACGATCATCTCGGTAGAGCAGAAGCGCACCCGGGTGGGTACCGGAGTCTTCCTGCAATACGAGTCGGAGTACGTGAAGGTTTCGGGAGAACTGGTCGCGCGCAACCGAAATACCGTCTTCAACTACGACCCAGACGACGCCTCCAGGCCTGAGCCCGGCACTTCGGCCCGCGCCCAGCAGGGCGACCGAGGTCGGAGCCCACGCCCCGTCGACGATGCCGATACCGGTGTCGATTGGAACACGCCACTCGAGTTCGACGACGTTACGGTCGGTGCGCAAGTGCGCGGGCCGGCCTTGGCCCTGACTTACCAGCGCATGGTGATGAACATTGCCGCGGATCGCATGTTTTCCGGGATACACCACAGCGCCGCGGCCGCGCATGCCGCGGGGCTTGCCGACATCATCTTCAATACTCGTGGCCTGGAAGCCCTTTTCGAGACCGGGCTTCGTCGATGGATGGGCCTTCGCGGCAGGTTGGTGCAGCTGGGTCCGTTTAAGATGAGTGCCTCGGTTCACCCGGGCGACGTGGTGCAGGCGCGATGGACGGTGACTGGCAAGCATGCGCAGGCTGGCGCAGACGTCGTAGATCTCGAATTCGGTGTCTTCGCCGGGGATCGGCAAGCGGCGCAAGGGGTTGCCGCCATTCATCTCAACGGCAAAAAGCAATGCTGATCAGAGTTCTGTAGGAGAAGGAGGGTTCCGATGAGTGTTATCAAGGCGGACGTGGAGGTCTGCCAGGGCTACGCGAACTGTGTCGTTGCAGCGGCCGACGTCTTTGACATCGGTGATACGGGAACTGTTGTCATTCTTGATGACACGGTAGCCGAGAGCGATGAGGCGCGGATTGTCACTGCGATTCGCAGTTGCCCCGTCTCGGCTCTACGCCTCGAAACGGCCTGAGTGAGACGGCCGTGAACGGCGCAAGTATCAGGGGGTCGGATGCATGGTGGAGACGAGTCGGATCGTCGAATGTCCTTGAGTCTCAACCGACATGAGTTCTCGTGTATTGCATCCTCAATCAGGATCTGGCTCCACTTCCACTTCGACGCGTGAGATCGGTGCCCGGCAGACGCGGTGACGGTTTGTGGTGATTTGAGTTACGGCTGTCTCGGGGTGATTCGGGCATTACAGCAAGGGAAAGGTACCGATGACGTTAAAAATGAGTACTTCAGGCGGTTCGGACACGACCGCTCGTAGTCTCGTCGATGTCGATCGCGGGGAGATCAGTCGCGAAATCTTCACCGATGCTTCGATTTTCAACCGTGAGTTGGAGTATTTGTTTCCGCGGAGCTGGTTGTTTGTGGGTCATGCCACGCAGGTGTCTGCGCCGGGTCAGTTCTTCTCGTCGAGGATGGGCTCGGATCCGGTGTTGTTGACCCGTGACGCTCAGGGTGGTGTGAATGTCTTGCTCAATTCGTGCCGACATCGGGGTATGGCGGTGTGTCGCTACGACGAGGGTCGCGCGCTGCAGTTCACCTGTCCCTATCATGGCTGGTCGTACTCGATGGACGGTTCGCTGGTGTCCACTCCAGGGGATTTGCACGGTGTGCCGCAGCAGGGCATGGCCTACGGCAACGGCCTTGACAAAGCGGCCTGGGGACTTGTCAGGGCTGCCAAGGTGCACAACTTCAAGGGCTTGATCTTCGCGTGCTGGGATCCCGCCGCCCCGGATTTCGACGAGTATGTCGGTGACTTTCACTATTGGCTGGACAACCTGGCTGATGCTTTCGATGGCACGGAAGGTGGTACCGAGGTGTTCCGTGGGGTGCAGAAGTGGCGCATCAAATCAAATTGGAAGTTCGTTTCAGAAAACTTTCTGGGCGATACCTATCACGGGGCGACGACTCACGCCTCAGTTGAACAGGTGGGTATCGGCCCGGGCGGCAGAAACTCCCGGCGTCACGGTGAACGACAGGATCAGGGTGGTTTTTCGAAGGGCCGTGTGAAGACGTCGTTTCGGACGGGCCATGGCGCGTCGGACAATCTGGCGTATGAGATTCCCTATCCTGAGTTCGCCGAAGAACCGGCCTTGAGTGAGTACTTCTCCCAGGCCTGGGCACTCCGTAAAGAGCGGTTAGAGGCGCAGGGCAGACTGCTCGGCGGACGTGGCCCAGCGACGATGTTCCCCAATATGTCGTTCTCCGCCGGTTTTCCGCGGACGATCCTGGTGTCACACCCGATCAGCCCCACCGAAACCGAAGTGTGGCGGTGGTACCTCATCGACAAGAACGCACCCGATGATGTACGTGACTGGCTGCGCCGCTATTACATGCGCTACTCGGGTCCTGGAGGGATGACGGAGCAAGACGATATGGAGAACTGGAATTACGCGACGCAGGCTAGCCAGGGCGTGATAGCCCGGCGGTATCCGTACAACTATCAGCAGGGTCTCGATATGGAAACTCCCAGTGCGCTCGACCAGGCGGTGCATTCTCACCAGCCCATCGCTGGCGAGGTGAATGCTCGCGCCTTTTACCGGCGATGGGCCGAGTTCGTGGACAACCTCTCGTGGCCTCAACTCATCGAACTTGCCAAATCCGACGAGAGAGCCGCACGGTCGTGAGTGCAACGGGCGGTGAAATTTCCACGAGGCAGGACGCGGTAGAAAAGTTGCTGCTTCAGGCCGATATTGCCGACTTTCTTTATCGGGAAGCCGACCTGCTCGACGAACGACGTTACTCCGAATGGCTCGGTCTGCTCACCGAGGACTACGAGTATTCCGTTCCACTGCGGACGAACGTGGCGTACGACGACCTCGCGCAGCTGGAACAGACTCAGCAAGGTAGCGACATCTGCTGGTTCGACGAGGGGAAGGAGACGGTCACTTCGCGGGTGGAGCAGTTGATGACGGGACTGCACTGGGCGGAAGAACCCGTCTCGCGAGTGTCACACCTAGTCACCAACGTGCGTATCGAGGCGGTAGAAGACGCGGAAGTCGAGGTGAGCTGCCGCTTCCTGGTGTACCGGAATCGGGTCACCGATGAAACGGATTTTCTGGTCGGCCGCCGCAGGGACCGGTTGCGGCGCAGTGTGGCTGGCGATTGGCAACTGTGTCGTCGCCGGCTACTCCTGGACCAGGCGGTGCTGCTTGCCAAGAACCTCTCGATCATCCTGTGAAAATGCCTCCCAATCTTTGACCCTTGACCATCAGGGGTTAAGAATATAGCGTTCCCTAAATATCCTTTCGCGCCGGACGACCAAGAAGGGGGCCTCTGGAATGTCTACGTTCCTCGAACCACAGCGATGTGCCGACGATGTGACCGCCCTGAAAGTGATGACAGAGGAAATGCGCCCGCTTCTGATCGGCGACGGCTACCAGATGTTCGAGGTGCGCGCACCTGAATCATCTGGACCGCCTCCGCACCAGCATCCCTGGGATGAAAGCTATGTCGTGCTGGAGGGCGTGCTGTGGGTGAGCCGCGGCGGCGAAGAAGCGACCCTGCAGGTGGGTGAGGCGATTCGAGTGCCGGCTGGCGTCGTGCACGCCTATCGCGTTCTCTCTGACGGCGCCCGGTGGATCACGACTTCGTCTTGTCCGGGCGGCGCGCTGGATTTCTTCTCCGATGTGGATGCCGCGTCCAACGGCCCCGGCGACGTGAGAGCCCTCATCGAGGCCGCGAAGCGAAACAGGGTCGAATTCGCCGATCCGGCATTGCAATAGCCGTCATTTTGATTTCTCAGCACGCACACGGCGCCGTGGTATGCCAAAAGTGTTGACAGCCGGCGCAGAAGGTGGCGTTGGGCCGGCTGCTGTCATGAGGCGGGTCGGCGTGATCGGCTTGGGCGCCATGGGTTCCGCGCTGGCAGAGTCGCTTCTCGCGACGGACCATTCGGTGGTTTGTTTCGACATTCGGCCCGACGTGTTACGCCCAGTTGTCGAGCTAGGCGCCGAGGCTGCTGCGGACGCGCGTGAGTTGGCCGGCGCATGTGATGTCGTTTTGACGTTCCTCCCGGGGCCGAGTCAGGTACTGGAGGTGGCGCTCGGGTCGGAGCGAGGTGTCCTGGCCGGCCTTGCCGACGGGGCCGCCCTGCTGGATATGTCGACCTGTAATCCCGAGGTTGCAGCGATCATCGGTCAGGCCTACGACGCGGCTGGGAGGCGTTTTGTCGATTGCCCCGTCAGCCGAAAGGCGCCGAACATGACCGTTCTGGTCGGAGGGCCAAGCGGGGTGCTCGGCCCTGATGCCGATGTCCTCGCCGCCGTCTCGCGCACCTTGGTGTACTGCGGCCATCGAGGTGCGGGATATGCCACCAAGCTTCTCAACCAGCACGTCAAGTACAGCTGGTATCTCGCTTCGGCGGAAGCCCTCTTAATCGCTGAGGCGATGGGATTGAATGCCGGCGAGGTAGCCGACGCGATCGCGGAGTGCAGCGGGGGGGACTCGGGTCTCACTACGGCGGCGGCGTACTTCCGCCACGACACCGAGTCAGTTAGGAACCGCGCCCCCGCTAGCACCATTACGAAAGACTCCGCGCTGGCGGAAAGTATGGCGACGAACGCCGGTATCCGCAGCAGGACGCTTGAGCCCGTCGTGGACTTCTTCCAAAGTGTTGCGGCCTCGGAGTTTCGCGACCGTGCCTACCCCGAAAGCACAGAACTTCTTCAGCGAATCCGGTCGATGCCTCCGAAGTGAACCCCTACGTCTTGAGTGCGACCCCCGTCACGCTGTATAGCTAACTGAATTGTTAACGGGTCGAATATCGGTGAGCAGAAAGAAAGACCACCAGCCATTTGCCGGTATGATCGGCACCCGGGTGGAGATGTCTGCCGAACCGCTGATCAACGTTGCAAGGGACTTCATGAGTACCGAGAAGTTGACGATGGCCGAACAGGTCGCGGCCAAGACCCGCGAAGCCGGACCCGATCACGACCCCTCTTCGTTGGCGCTCCCGCTTGCGCTCTACCGTGCTGTGACCGCCTTCGGTCGGGTCGCCGTCGATGAGTTGACGCCGGTAGACCTCTCGATGAGCCAGTTCAACGTTCTGACCGTCCTGAAGCGCGCCGACGGGCCGATGACGATGGGCGCACTGGCCGATTCTATTTCTGTACGCCAAGCCAGCCTGACGAGCGTGGTGGACACGCTGACCAAGGCAGGTTTTGTCACACGCAAGGTGAATCCCCGCGATCGGCGCTCGGTTGTGGTCGCGATATCGAAGAAGGGCGATCAGTTCATGACCGAGTTTCTGCCCGGTCATTACGACTTTCTGCAGAGACTCTTTGCCGGTATCAACCCGCGACACAGGCAGCAGCTGCTTGCACGACTGAACGAACTAATAGATTGTTTGGAGAACTACCCGAGTGGCCAGCGCACCTCCTGATCGGTCCCCGGGTATAGGACGGTCGACGCCGCTACGGTGCTGACGTCCACTCACCGGTCCTCGCTTGGCATCCACGGCTCCAACTGAGGGGTCTATCGGGTGCACTCAGGTAGTGAGTACTCCCGAGAAGAACGTTCGCTCGTCGGCTAGGTTGCGTCCGACCTTGGTGAAACGTGGCAGTCCGCGTGGCGTTCAGGGTTTGTCGCGAGGTGCGAATGACATTGCGGCACAGAAAGAATTATTGATACGACGCTGCACGACCGCAGCGAAGAACTGTGTCGATGTGATGGTCGACAGTTTGCGTCGCCAGCCGCACCGCTGCGCCCGCTTGACGTGGGCATCGTCTCCCCTTCGAGAGTCCATTTACACAGGAGCCTAAATTTCTACCTTGCAGATATTCGTGAAGTATGATAAAAACTGGGTACTGCACTGGCCGAGGGGATGTCGAAGGTTGCATAAAGACGCTTCAATTTGTGTGAGCTTGCTTGGAGCGGAAACACGCTTCGTGGATGTAGCCGGTATACGTACCAGGACGATTCAGGCAGGGGAAGGTCCGGACCTCATTCTCCTGCACGGGGGAGGCGGTCACGCCGAAGCCTTCGCCCGCAATGTGACGGCGCTGTCGCGTCATTTCCGAGTGCATGCGCTGGACCTGTTGGGTCACGGTCTCACCAGTGGTTGTGAGGTCGCCCCGAACCGTAAGGACTATGTCAGTCACCTACTCGGATACATGGACCAGGAAGGCATCGACCGAGCCCACCTGGTCGGCGAGTCGTTAGGAGGTTGGATCGCGGCGTGGACTGCGTTGGAACATCCCGACCGTGTCGACCGGTTGATCTACGTGTGCGGCGCGCGGTTGACGCTAGAGGTCGGCGCCGATGCCGAGGCTCGCACCGCTGCCGGGCGCGCAGAGCTTGCCCGGGTCACCCGGCAATTCCTGGCTGACCCGAGTCCGGCGAATGTGCGGGAGAGGATGGCGTGGCTTTTCCACCACCCTGACCGCGACCTGACCGATGAACTGGTGGCGCTGCGGTGGGCGCTTTACCAGAGCGAAGAATCGCGGTCGGCACTGACGAACGCGACGGCGCCGCCCTCAGCGGCGACTGCTGAGGACAATCTCACGGCTGAGCGATTGACCAGCTTGACCAGGCCCACGCTCGTGCTGTGGACGAGTCACAATCCCTCGGCGACGGTGGAATTCGGACGGCGGGCAGCCGAGCTAATTCCCGGCGCTGAATTCGCATTGATGGAGGATTGTGGCCACTGGCCGCAGTGGGAACGGCCGGAAGAGTTCAACCAAATCCTCACCAACTATCTTCAAGGTGATCGCGAGTCCCGAGGGCAACGTTGATGGAGACAATCGGTTCCAAAACCGGCCCGGCGCTGCCGATAGACTCCTCGGCCTTCTACGACGAGGCGGTGTACCAGCGGGAACTCGACTCCATCTTCAAGCGGTCGTGGCTATTCGTCGGCCACGAGTCCATGATCCCCAAGCCCGGTGACTTCCGCACAACCTATATGGCCGACGACGCCGTGATCGTATGCCGGGACAAGGAATCTCGTGTTCGTGTGCTGCTGAACAAATGTCGGCACCGGGGCAATAAAGTCTGTCAGTTCGACATGGGCAACGCGAACATCTTTCACTGCAGCTATCACGGCTGGAGTTACGACACTGCCGGACGGCTGCGCAGTGTTCCGCTAGCCGAGAGCGCCTACGGGCCGCAGTTTGATAAGGCCAGCATGGGCCTCGTCTCCCCCCGGGTAGCTACCTACAAAGGACTTATCTTTGCTTGCTGGGATCAGTCGGCGCCGCCGCTGGAAGAATATCTGGGGGAGGGCCTGCTGTGGTACCTCGACAACTTTCTACTCGACTGTGACCCCAACGGCCTGCAGGTCGTTCCCGGCCTGCACCGCTACCTCATGCCCGTCAACTGGAAGTTGTTGGCCGAGAACTTCGGCGGCGACCAGTATCACTTCGCTGCCACTCACGGATCGGTTTCCGCACTGTCGAAAGCTGGGCAGACTGCCCGCATCAACTTTTCGATAGACGAGGGGCAGCACTACAGCGTGGTTCTCGACGGCTGCGCGCCCCATGGGTTGCTGCAACTGGCAGTCGGTAAGAATTTCTATCAGGACGATCTCGCCCAAGCCGAAACGCTGGGTACCGAAGCAGTCGACTGGCTAACCGAGCGGCAGCGCCTGCAAGACGAGCGGTTGGCGACATCCCCCGTGCAGCCCTACAGCTTTCACGTAGCCAATATCTTCCCAAACTTCAGCATGATTGGCATGGGCACGGCTTTTTACGGTCGGGGATTCATCATGTGGCAGCCTCGGGGACCGCGGTTGACCGAGGTTTGGGAGTGGTGTTTGGTGGAAAGCTCCGCGCCCCGTGCTGTCAAGGAACGTATGGTCTTCGTCTTGAGTCAGCGGCAATCGGCGGCCGGTCTCGTGACGCCCGATGATCACGAAAACTTCGAACGATTGTCTGACGCCCTTGACACCGGAGTCGCCCGGGATGTGCCGTTCAACTACTCACTCGGCGAGGACGTCGAACCAATGGAGTCGCTGGTTGCGGAGTTACCCGGCAATGTCAGGCCGCAGATCAGCGAAGCCTACCAGCGCGAGTTCTATCGGCACTGGCACCGAACTATGACGGAGCCGGCCTAGCCATGGAGACCAGCCAGTTGGACGTGGAACTGCGGCTGCGAATAAACGAATTCTATGCGCGGGAGACCATGCTTCTCGATGATGGGCGGCTGGACGAGTGGCTGGGCTTATTGGCGCCGGATGTCAGATACACGATGCCATTCCCAGAGTCCAGCACGCATCCGGTCGACGATGATGACGGCCTACCGCCGTTTCTGTTGTTCAACGACGACTACGAATCGCTGAAGCTGAGAATTGCCCGGCTGGCTACTGGGCTCGCTCCCGGGGAAACTCCACGCACGATCACTCAGCGCATTGTCAGCGACATCCTGGTCACCGATGTGTCCGATCAAGAGCTCTGCGTCCGATCCAGCGTCATGGTGTTTCTCGTGCGCCATGAACGCCACGAGAGCTTCTTTATCGGCAAACGACAAGACGTTCTACGCCGAGACAAGCACTCGGGCCTGCTGCTGGCCGCCCGGGTCATCACCCTGGCTCATAGCGTTCTGCCACGAGCGATTTCGATCTTCTTCTAATGCCCAGTCGTCCAATAGCCCTCAGTTAGGTCGCACACATGACAGATGTCGCTTCACGCGAACTAGGCCTGGGATTTCTCGGAATCGGTCAGGCAGTCGCCAGAATCTTCCAGCAGTACCCGGACATGTCGACGCTGCCGTATCGGGTTGTGGCGGCTGCGGATACCCGATCACACTCGCTCGCCCGCTTCGCCACCGAGTTCGCAGGCCGCACCTATACCGACGCAGAGCAACTGTGTGCCGATCCAAGCGTGGACGTCGTCTACATCGCCACCCCTCCCGAGCTGCATCGGGAGCATGCCCTGATGGCCGCACATTACAGAAAACACATGATCGTCGAAAAGCCGTTGGCCATGTCGATCGACGATTGCACTGCAATGGTCGAGGCGGCCCAGGCAGCGGGCGTGCAGCTGATGGCCGGCCACACACACAGCTTCGACGCGCCGGTGCGAGCGATGGCCGAACTGGTACGCAGTGGCGATCTCGGCGAGTTGCTCATGGTGAACACCTGGAACTTCAATGACTTCAATCGGCGACCGTGGCCGACTTCGGAATTGCGCTCGACCAGCGGGCCAGTTCTCAACCAGGGGCCTCACCAGGTCGATATCGTGCGGCAGATAGTCGGCGGTGTGGCCAGAACAGTGCGTGCGTCGACAATATGGGACGACGTCCGGAAATGCGTCGGGGGATACACCTGTCATCTCGGATTCGAATCAGGAGTTTCCGCGACGCTCGTCTATGACGCGCGAGCTTTCTTCGACGTCGCGGAGTTGCACTCGTGGGTGGCAGAGGACGGCGGCCGCCGCAGTCCCCAAGCCAACCAGCGTGTAGCCAGCAACTTCGCTGCGCTCAGTCAGAACCCTGACCACCTTGAAGTCGCACTGGAAGCTCAGAAGGAGCAGGGCCGCTACGGTGCTGCGACGACGACCGAAGAGTCACAGGAGCTGTGGGGTTACTCCGCCCCCGGAGAGATCATCCACCACCCCTACTTCGGCCTGACCGTGGTTTCCTGCGAACGCGGCGCGATCAGGCAGTCGCCCGACGGGCTGGTGGTGTACGGGCAGAACGGATTACAGGAAATACCGGTCGCGCGCACCATGCGGGGCAGGGCCGCAGAGTTGGCTGAACTACATCGGGCGATCACTGAGGACCGCCCTGTTCAGCACGACGGTCGCTGGGGGCGCGCGACGCTAGAAGTATGTTTCGCCATCCTGCAGTCGGCCTACGAAGATCGCGAAGTCGTTCTCTCCCAACAGGTATCGCTGTGACTTCAGATGAGGAGAAATCGTGGGTGAGATTGTAGCCGGTTACGCGTCGTCGCATGCCTTCACTTTCATCCCGCCTCCCAGGTGGGAAGGCTTCCGCATAAAGAACCGGCAGAGCTACACACTGCGACGCGGTAAGACCCCACCTCGCCTGAGGAAAGACGAAGAACCATTCGACGACGCTGCGGCGCGTTACGCGCACATCGAGAACGCGCTTCAACGGCTGCGGGACAGCATCAGACAAGACCGACTGGATTGCCTGATCATCATCGGTGATGACCAGAACGAGAACTTCGACGGTTCGGCACTGCCCCAGATAGCCATCCACACCGGAGAGGGGTTCACAGTGTCTGACCGCTTCTTGCCAGACGCGCGGTTTTGGAAAAGTTCGCCCGACCTCAGTAAGGACTTGAGTGAGCACACCGTCGAGGCGGGGTTCGACGTCGCCACCGTTGTCGATTTCCGTGAGACCACCTTGCACTCACACGCCCATGGCGAGATTGTGGCCAATATCCTTGGAGACCACCAAATCCCGGTGGTGTTGGTATTCCTCAATGCCGTTCACGTGCCGTCGTTGTCGCCTAAACGGTGCTTCGCGCTCGGCCGCGCGATTGCCGACGCCGTGCGGTCACGCCGCCCCGCAGGCGAGCGGATAGGTCTCTACGCGTCCGGTGGGCTCTCACACTTCACTGCCGGCTATCCATGGGCTGCCTACGATGGGCCGCGCGTTCACGGTTCAATCGACGACGAATTCGATCGCCGCACCCTGAAGTGCCTTGCTACCGGAAACGGCTACGAGCTGAGCAAACTGACCAGCGAAGACCTGCTCAACTCTGGCAACATCGAGCTGAGATCGTGGATATGTGCTGTCGGCGCAGTCGGCGGCAACACGCCATGGGCCAGCGTCTATGAGCCCATTCCCCGCGCCCTGATGGGAATGGCCGTCGCCTGGACGAACTGCGAAGTCACTGTTTAGCGCGTCGAACGTGAGGCACGCGAAATTTGATTCGGCGGGTGTGTGGGTTATCCGCAGACCTACTCGACGTTTGCACTGAGAACCCCCACGGTCGAAGGAAGATGTCGTCGGCCGTGACCCTGGGACGAGGGCATGTCTGCCCACCCTCTGGCCCAGTCAACCGGCAGAACCGTGGGCCGCCGAGACGCCGCTCGCGAAAGGGTATGTGTCTCAATGTCGTTGTTGCGCCGCCTGCGCGGACTGTCGGCGACAATAGGCCCACACCGAAACCAGAGTCTCTGTTTTACAGAGTAGATCTCTGTTATACAGTAAGGCTATTAGGTACAGCGCCTAACTGCGTGGAAGTGATGGCTCGTGGTTAACGATACCCTTCTGCTTCGGGGCCTCAACAGCCCAAGCTCCATAAGAACGGACAAGGAGGCGAACCGGATGGCCATTTACGCTGCCAGCACCGCCCATCGCAGTTTGGGTAAGGCATCCGCAGACTTCGCTGTCGTCGTCAAGGACGGCGTCGACACCGAAACCCCGAGCTGGCGATGAGCTCCACCCCTTCGGGCGCAGGGCTAGACACCGAACGACACGCCATCGCGCTGGCCTGTCGCGTCCTGGCGGCGCGCGACTTGGCGCCAGGCATCCTCGGCCACATCAGCCTGCGCGTCGACCGAGATCGACTGCTGATCCGATGTCGTGGTCCGCGCGAGCGAGGGCTCGCGTTCACCAGCGCAGAGGACATCCGGATGGTCACGTTGGACGGTACAGCGGGCGGCAAAGGAGAACTCGACGATGGGTACCAGCCGCCGAACGAATTGCCACTGCACACCGAAGTGCTCCGCACCCGCCGCGATGTCAATGCTGTGGTTCATGCGCACCCCGAGGCGGTAGTCGCCGCCGATCTCGCCGGTCTGGCTGTCCGACCGATTGTCGGAGCGTTTGACATACCCGGTTTTCGGCTCGCCGCGGCTGGCGTGCCGGTCTATCGGCGAGGCGTATTGGTGCGCAATCGGCAACTAGCCCAGGAAATGGTTGCTGCTATGGCAGACCGGCCGGTGGTCGTTCTTCGGGCCCACGGCCTCACCAGTGCTGCGGAAACCGTCGAGCGGGCCGTACTACAGGCCATCAGCGTCGACACGATCTCGCGTTTGTCGCTCCAGATCGCTTCTGCGGGTGGCACTCTGGCTGATTTGCCTGACGCTGATGCAGCAGAGCTGCCTGATCTCGGTAACGCTTTCAACGAGACCATCGCGTGGCGTCACGAGTTGGGGCGCCTCGAAACCCATGGTTTGTCGTGTCACCCATCGGAGAAAAGGTCCTCATAGGCACATCCGGGCACGCGCTTATGTCCATTGCCGCGGGTGGTCTGGGACGCGGCTTCCGATCCCATCGGACCATTGGCGTAGACATCCCCCGCACTCTCCTCGCCCGAGCATCGAGACCCGCGTGAATCGGAGCTTCGACAGCGCTGCGCGGATAGACCCCCCATTCAGCGGCGAGGACGCTGGTGGGCAGATGCAGAGCAACAAGAGCATTGCGCATCACCGGAGGGACGATAGTTTTGAGTTGGTTGACCGGGCAAGTCGCCCTGGTGACCGGCGGGGCAGCCGGAATCGGTTTGGCCGTGGTCGAGCGTTTCTTGGCCGAGGGCGCATGCGTGGGCGTCCTGGATCGCTCGGAAGGCGACCTGGCTACCATCGGCAACGCCGACGGCAGGCTCATCGCGGTAACAGGTGACGTGACGTCGTATGCAGACAACGTCATGGCGGTGCGCGAAACGGTCGATGCGTTCGGAAAGCTCGACGTCTTCGTCGGCAACGCTGGGATCTTCGATTACTTTGCCCCTTTGGTGGGTTTCGACGGAGCCGACCTCAGCAGCGCCTTCGATGAGATCTTCGCGGTCAATGTAAAGGGCTACCTCCTTGGTGCCAGGGCCGCCGTTCCTGAACTCCTCAAAAGCGATGGCCCGAGCATGATCTTCACCGTCTCCAACTCTGGCTTCTATGCCTCCGGTGGCGGCCCGCTGTACACCGCTTCCAAGCACGCAGTCGTTGGCGTAGTGCGTGAACTGGCCTACGAGTTGGCGCCGAAGATCAGGGTGAATGGCGTCGCTCCAGGCGGCACGGTAACGGGCCTGCGTGGAATCGAGGACCTCGGCCAGGGTCAGGACGTGTTGTCATCGGTGCCCGGCATCGCCGACATTATGAGTACTACAAACCCATTGCAGTACGCGCAGCAGCCCGCCGATCACGCCGGCCTGTATCTGCTACTCGCGTCTGCAGACAACTCGCGAGCGGTGACCGGCGTCGTCATCAACAGCGACGGCGGCTTGGGCGTGCGGGGCCTCAACCAGCCGTCCGGAGGGCTGGAACTTGCCACCGGCGCGATGCGCATCGACGTCGGGTCAACATAGGAGGTTTTACACATGTTGGTGAAAGCGTTGGGTTATGTGGGTGTGGAGTCTCCGGATGCGAAGGAGTGGTTGGCGTTCGGTCCGGAGGTTTTGGGGATGGAGGCGGTTGAGGCGTCCAGTGGATCGGTCCTGTTGCGGATCGACGACGCCGATCATCGTTTGGCTGTGCATCACGGAGAGCGCAACCGGATGCTGTATGCGGGCTGGGATGTGGGCAGCGAGGATGCGCTTGAGGCTGCCGGGGAGTTGCTGCACAAGCGGGGCATTGGGTTTGAGGTGGGAACCGAGGAGGACTGCGCAGCCCGCGGGGTGTTGGGCTTTTTGACGCTGTCGGATCCTTCGGGGTTGCGTCATGAGTTGTTTTACGGTCAGAAGGTGGTGCCGGGTTCCTTCCGGCCCGGTCGTGCGATGTCGGGGTTCGTCACCGGTGCGCAGGGGTTGGGTCATGTGGTGCTGGCGACGCCGGACCTTGCGCAGGCCGACCGGTTTTTGCGGGGGGTGTTGGGGTTTAAGAAGAGCGATGAGATTTACACCTTCATGGATCTGTGGTTCTACCACTGCAACCCGCGCCATCACAGCATCGCGTTGACTCCGATGCCGGGTGTGCGGGGACTGCACCACGTGATGGTGGAGGTGCAAAGTTTTGATGACGTGGGCATGGCTTATGACCTGTGCATGTCGCGCAACATTCCGCTGAGCATGACGTTGGGGCGCCATGTCAACGATCGGATGGTGTCGTTTTACGTGCGCACACCGAGCGGGTTTGACCTCGAGTACGGCTGGGATGCGGTCACCGTCGACGAGGAAACCTGGACAGTCGCTCAGTACGACCGACCCAGTGTGTGGGGCCACCAGATGGTCGCCCAAACACCACCAGGCGCACTCGAAGCCGCAACAACATGAACGCCGCAATCACGAAAACATCTGTCCAAGAGAACATTACGCAGCCCAATCCAAGAAACGTAGGAGAAGTACATGTCTATTGTCGGTAAGAACGACATTCAGCAACTGGTAGCGGCGGGCCAAGAAGGCCTTGCTAAGGGCCGTCTGCCCGCCGGGCTGGTCGCCAACGCAGAACTCCACAAGCTCGAAGCTCAGCGAGTCTTCGGCCGGTGCTGGCAATTCCTGGCCCACGAGACGGAGATCCCCCAGGCAGGGGATTACGTGGTCCGATATCTGGGTGGCGGTTCGATCATCGTTGTCCGCGGCGAAGACGGCGAAGTGCGCGCCATGGCGAACTCGTGTCGGCACCGCGGAACAATGCTGTGCCGCACGGAGATGGGCAACACTTCGCACTTCCGCTGCCCCTATCACGGCTGGACCTACCGCAATACCGGAACTCTGGCGGGTGTACCCGCACAAAAAGAGGTCTATGGGGTCGAGATGGACAAGAACGAGTGGAGTCTTACCCAGGTTCCGCGCCTCGAGAACTACCGCGGAATGATATTCGGTTGCCTGGACGAGAAGGCAGAACCTCTCGTTGATTATTTGGGCGATATGGCGTGGTATCTGGACCTGATCACCCAGAAGTCCAAGGGTGGACTGGAGGTGCGGGGTGAGCCCCAGCGTTGGATCATCGACTCCAACTGGAAGCTCGGCGCGGACAACTTTGTCGGGGACGCCTACCACACGTTGATGACGCACCGATCGGCGGTCGAGCTCGGTCTGGCTCCGCCCGATCCGAAATTCGCGTCGGAGCCGGCGCATATCAGTCTCTCCAACGGTCACGGCCTCGGCGTCCTCGGGGCGCCGCCCGGGCAACCGATGCCGCCCTTTATGAACTATCCACCCGAGATCGTCGATGGACTCGCAGCGGCTTACGGCGATCAGGACCGCGCAGACATGCTTCAGCGTTCGGCCTTCATTCACGGCACGGTCTTTCCCAACCTGTCGTTCCTCAACGTCCTCATCGGTAAGGACAACAAGTCAATGCCAGTGCCGATGTTGACATTCCGGCTGTGGCGTCCACTGTCACACGACACGATGGAAGTCTGGTCGTGGTTTCTCGTCGAGAAGGATGCCGACGAAGAGTTCAAACAGCAGTCGTATGAGACCTACGTACGAACGTTCGGCATCTCCGGTGTGTTCGAACAGGACGACGCCGAGACTTGGCGCTCCATCACTGCGGGAACGCAAGGCATTCTCGCAGGCAGCCAGACACTCAACTTCGAGATGGGCATGGGTGTGCTGACCAGCGACGACACGTGGAAGGGGCCCGGTCGTCCCCTGTCCAGCGGGTACGCGGAGCGTAACCAACGCGAATTCTGGGGTCGCCTGTTGGAGTTACTCACCGACTCAGGCGATGACGCCAGCGAAACCGAGCCCAAACCCCAACTACTCGCGCAATCTCGGACCAATGCAGACGAGGTCGCCTGATGAGGCATCAGGCACCTGCTTGTCTCACAACCACAATCAACCAAGTCATAAAGGATGGTGTGCCATGGTAGCGACGGTCGAGCAACAGCTTCTGCTCCGCTGCGAGATGGAGAACTTTCTGTTCGAAGAGGCGGAGCTGCTGAACGACGGCCGGTTTCACGACTGGCTAGAACTGTGCGCCGAAGATATCCACTACATCATCCCGGTGCGCGTGAGCAGAGAACGCGCCAACGGCGACGGAAATTCGACGACCATGACCCACTGGGATGACGACTACGCAGGCTTGCAGCTGCGGGTGCTACGTCTGGACACCGAATACGCATGGGCAGAAGATCCGCCCTCACGGATCCGACACCACGTGTCGAATGTGCGGGTACGCCCCGGCGCAGGGACGGACGAATACGATGTCCGCTCCAACCTTCTCGTGTTCCGCAACAGGGGGGACAGTCCGCAGCACGACCTCATCTCTGCGGAGCGCCACGATGTCATCCGCCGCAGTGAGATGGGCCTGCGGTTAGCGAGCCGACGGGTAGTGCTTGATCATGCCGTTGTCGGCACCCACAATCTGGCTAACTTCTTCTAACGGGGCGACGTTGAGCTTGCATTACTTAAAACCTAGAAAGGTACAGTCGTGACCGGCGACCACGGTGCGGCGACGACCATCGCGAACGAGTTCGCCGTCGTCACCGTCGACAAAATCTTTACCCGCAATGGAGAGCGGTTGGAGATTGCCAGCCCCCGCCTCGGCTTCCGAATTCAGCTCGACCCGTTGGAACTTGAGAGTTTGTCATGGCAGACCAAGGAAAGCCTTTCGCGGTTTCTCGAGGACCCGTACGGTCCTGGCCATTGACCTCGCGCACGTCAGTGAGCAGGGGATCGTTTCCTACTTGACGCCCTTTCCCCAATCGTGAAAGGACGTCTGTGATGACAACTGCAGGTGCTGCGCGGCGGCGTGCCTTGGTCCTCCGCTCGATCCATCGCGGTGGAGGGGTGCACTTAAGTGAGGAGTGGACAAGTGATCCATGCGGAAGTCGATCCACGTCGGTGCTGCGGCTACCAGTTGTGCGTGGACGTCGCGCCAGGTGTATTTGCGATAAACTCGGCCGGGAAGGCGGAATCAGTGATGGGCGACATTCCGGCTGGTCTAGAGGTCGCGGCCCGCGCAGCTGCGCACCAATGCCCGTCGGGGGCGATCGCCATCCGCGCTGCCGGACTCCAGCAATGACACAGGACAACAGCCCGGGCTGGCGGGCTGGCGGGCTCGCGGCAGAGCCTGCCTACGACCGCTCCTCACCGTCAAGCGCAACCCGACCGACGCCGTCAGCGTCGATGACTGTTCACAGTTCACAGGAGTTGCCGTCGGCTTATGCCAACCTCGAGATCGATACACCAATCGGGGCGCCTCGAGCCCGCTTGGCCACCGGCACACGCGAGTGGATAGTTCTGAGCTCCATCAGCCCCGCCGAGCGCGCAGGCGGCGCAGTAGGCGGGAGGGCCTTGCCCCCATGTAGTGGACACGGGATTTGTGGTTATGCGGCTTCGGGCAGCGTAGCCGGTGTCAGGTTCCTTTCGTAGGTCGCGGGGCTGGAATGACGGCAGTAGGAGTGCCGTCGTGTGGTGTTGTAGCGGGCCAGCCACCGAAAGACCTCACGGCGGCAGATCGCCGCGTCCGGCCAGCAGGCACGGTCTTGCAGAATCTCGCGCTTGAGGGCGGCGTTGAACGATTCGGCCAACGCGTTATCGGCACTTGACCCCACCGCACCCATCGACTGGACGACCCCCAGATCGCGGCAGAGATTCGCGAAATCCCGTGAGGTGTACTGACTTCCATGATCTGCATGGAATATTGCACCAGCCAGTGAACCCCGCAGTGCAGCAGCGGCTTTGAGCGCATCGATGACCAGTTCGGTGCGCATGTGATCGGCGATCGCCCACCCGGCGACCCGCCGTGAACAGCAGTCGATCACGGTGGCCAGGTACAGGTTGGCGCCGGTCGCCAATGGCAAGTAGGTGATGTCGCCGACGTAACGGGTGTTGACCTGCGCGGCGGTGAAATCGCGTTTGAGCAGGTCGGGGACCTTCTGGTTCGCCGGGTCCGCCACGGTCGTCTTGACCCGACGTCGGCGTCGATAACCGGCGATCCCGGCGCCGCGCATCACCCGAGCCACCCGCTTGTGGTTGACCCGCTGCCCCTCGGGCGCACCGTCGTTGAGCTCGGCGGTGATCCGCGGCGCCCCGTAGGTGTTGTCCTCGTCGTGGACGGCGCGGATACGCTCGGCCAGCGCCTCGTCAGCAGCCCGACGGGCCGCTCGTCCGTCAGCACCGGCCAACCACGCGTAGAACGACGAACGCGCAACCTCGACGACTGCGCAGAGCCACTTCACCTCGAAGGCGTGCAGGTGGTCGGCGACAAACTGAAAGCGGCTCACCAGTTCGTCTCCCCGGCGAAATATTTGGCCGCCGACCGCAAGATGTCACGCTCGGTGGACAACCGCGCCTCGGTGGCGCGTAACGCCTTGACCTCACTGCGGAGGCGGGCCAGCTCCTGCTCAGGGCTCTCGGCCCCTAGCACAGGCTCGGCCACTACGACACCGCGGCGGTGCCGAATCGGCACCCCGGCCGACTTGCACCACGCCGAGAGCGTGGCCTCGCTGACACCGAGCTCGGCAGCGATCTGGGCGATCGTCGCGCCCTCGGTGTCCCGGTAGAGCGCGACCGCGTCACGCTTGAACTCATCGGGGTAATTTTTCCTTGCCATCGGGTTGGATCATCTCGCTTCCCCCAGCACATTCCTGGGATTGAGCGTGTCCAACACACGGGGTCAAGTCCCGGACGGTGGGGTTCAGATCTTGGTGTCGCCAGCAATCTCGGCGCCGTCGGACGGCAAGCCGTCCATTCTGTTCCCCGCATAGGCCGTGCGAATTCGGCGCTTCGGGGATTGGTGTCGGTAATATCGGGACGTGCTCACTGAGTCGCCCCGCAGTCTCCGGTGAGGACGTCGATGTCGCGCTGGACCGCGCGTGAGGCAGAGTTTTTAGCGGTAACACTACGTTTGCTGCAGCAGCATGGATACGACGGGTTGACTGTGGAAGCAGTGGCGGCAGACGCTAAGTCCAGCAAAGCCACCATATATCGCCGTTGGCCGTCTAAAGCTGAGCTAGTGCTAGCGGCATTCGTTGAAGGCACTCGGGCGAGAGAGGCACCGCCGCACAGCGGTTCACTGCGCAGTGACCTGCTGCAGATCGGCGATTGGTTCTGTGATCAGTCAGGTCAGCACGCCAGCACGGTGCGGGCAGCGTTGACTGAAGTTTCGCGCAATCCCGCGTTGGGTGCAGCTCTGGAGGACGCGTTCGTCCATCGGCCCAAGTTGCTGGTAGCTGACGCACTCGTTGACGCTGCCGACAGAGGAGATGTGGACTCTCGCGTGATCGTCGACGAAGTCTGCGACCTATTGCCCGGATACCTTCTGTTCCGATACCTGTTCTCGCGCCGCCCGCCCACTGCCGAGACTGTCCGCGCGCTAGTGGACGACGTGCTGCTACGCGGCCTGACCCGCAGCCCGCCCTCGCTATGAAGGAAAAAGCGCCACAACGGTCTAGAGAACGGTCTGCTCGACAGGAATCCGAGCTGAGAACGGACCTGGATAAGGTCAGCGGCGGTGGTTACGGCCCATCCAGGGCTATGCTTCGCTGCGATGACCGAGTGTCCTGCGCCAGGGATTCGTTGGCGTTCGTGCCGACCTGGGCCAGGTGGCCTATGTCGCCTGCACTGATGAGCCGGCCGTAGAGCCGGGCGATTTCGCGCAGGTGTGGTTTGCGTGTTCCCCGTGCTGAGTCTCGGTAACGGGAGTCGCTATCGTCGCGAGACCCACCTCGGCCGTCCGAACAAACCGCGGGCAGAGCTGTTTGGAGGCAATGTTCAGGTCGCGCGTAGGGTGTGTTGCGGAGTGACGCCGAACTTGCGCCGATAGGCTGTACCGAAGCGGCCTAGATGACCAAAGCCCCACTTCATCGCTATGTGGGCGACAGTGACGTCGCCCGCAGACGATGCCGCCAGTTCTGCGTGTGCACGATTTAGCCGGACTTCGCGCAGATACGTCAGCGGGGGAAGCCCCACGTGCCTCTTGAAGCCCTCTTGGAGAGCACGGACCCCGATACCAACCTCGCGAGCAAGATCGGTTGTCGTCCAACTCCATTCGGGATGCTCCTCAATCAAGTCGAGTGCTGTCCTGACCACTTTCGGCGGCGGTGCCGCTTGTTGCTCGGCATCTAGCGCCATGGCCTGGTAGTGAGGTTGGGCGAGTAGAAATCCATGCATTAGCAAGTGTTCGAAGTGTCGCCCGGTCATCGGATGTTGCACGATGCTCTGTGGGCGAGAGAACTCCCGATACAAGAGCGATAGCAGCGCAAGCCAGGTGCGACTGCTCTCTGCGGTGAGGTTCATGCTATGCGTGATGTTCAGCGGCCTCACTGCGGGTCGTCCAAGCAGGCCCTCGAGTTCGAGTTCCAAATCTGCCCGGCTGAACTTCACGCATAGCTGGGCACAGTCGGCGGCCCACTCGATGCCAGCAGGGCGGCCCGGCAGGAACACAGCCGCCTGCGTGGGTGTCGCTTGAGCGGTGGCTGCGCCGCACCACGACTCGGCGTGGCTGGTGAGGGGAACGTTGATGTGGTAGTCATCCAGCGCAGTCGAATTGACGAGTTCGACATCTGCGCCATACCGAAGATAACCGACTGTCACGGCACCGATTCGTGCGGCAACGAGCCGGGCGTTCAACCGCTGGCCGCGCCGGGAGAATCGGAGATGGTGCGGCGTGAAGATCTGCGAAGCGAGGTGCTCGGCCGCGCTCAACTGTTGGGTACATACTGTCTTCTGTCGACTGAAGTATGATTCCGTGACCTCTAACTCTGTCGGCATTGTTAAGTCACCACCTCGTTGCTTTCCTGCTGCGCAAAAAACTAGTTCCGCCTTCCAGACGGCTTGTCGCTCCCTCGGACACGGACGAAGGTCTGGCTGAGGACGCAGTGTGCCACGTCACAGCGCAGCGCGCACCTAACCATACTAATCCATGGAATTTCTGTCCAGCAGAGAACGTTTCTTGTGGACATTTCGGACTGCCTTTCGCCGCGTGACGGAGTGCTCATCGAAACTCGGATCCGGCCGCAGAAGCAGGCTGACAGCTTCGGGCTGGCTGCATCACAGGTCGCCGCCGACGCGCTGAACGGGTTTGGGGTCATGAGGGGGACCCGTTTGATGGTCCAGTCGCTATGCGACTTGGGGTTGGTGGGTCGTGGTCCACTGTAGAGCGAACTCGGCTGGGGTGAGTTCGCCGTGGGCGGAGTGGGGCCTGTTGGCGTTGTAGTCACAGCGCCAGTCTTCGATGATCACACGGGCTTCCAGCAGGGAGTCGAAGCGCCACGAGTTGAGCAGTTCATCACGCAGCCGGCCGTTAAACGACTCGATCCAAGCGTTCTGCCACGGCGAGCCAGGATCGATGAAAAGTGAACCGGTGCCGTTGAATCGGCACCAATCGTGCACGGCGTGCGCTACGAACTCAGGCCCGTTGTCGAAGCGCACGTAGTGCGGCGCGCCGTGAGCGAGGGCCAGGCGATCCAGCACATCGACCACACCGTCGGCATCGAAGGCCCGGTCAACCTCGATCGCCAGTGCTTCACGGGTGAACTCGTCGATCACGTTCAACATCTTCAAGGTGCGGCCCTCGGCGGTCGTATCGAATTGAAAGTCCATCGCCCAGATCACGTTCGGACGAATCGGTGACATCGCGCCCACGGCGACACCGATACCGGTCAAACGCTTCTTCTTGCGGCGCTGCGGAACCCGCAGGCCCTCGTCGCGCCACAGTCGGCGAATGCGCTTGTTGTTGACCTGCCAGCCCGCTCGACGGGCCATCTTGGCTGCCCGTCGCCACCCCCAGCGCGGCCGCTCCGTGGAGAACCGGCCGCAGCCAGGCCCGCAACTCGGCCTCCTCATCGGTGATCGGCGGTGGCGTCAGGCGCATCGTGGAACGGTGGATGCCCACGACGGTGCAGGCGCGGCGTTCAGACACCCCGAACCGGTCGCGCAGCGCCGTGACGGCGCTGCGCTTGCGGTTCGGGGTCAGAAGTTTCCCGCCGAGATCTCCTTGAGCATGTCGATGTCGAGGGCCTGGTTGGCGACCAGCTTCTTGAGCCGGGCGTTCTCGGCCTCGAGCTCTTTGAGCCGTTTCGCCTCGTTGGCCTTCATGCCGCCGTACTGGGCAATCCAGCGATGCCACGTCGATTCGGCGATCTGCAGGTGTCGGCACACCTCGTTGAGTTCCTGCCCCGAAGCGAGGAGCTTGTTGCCCTCGGCGAGCTTGCGGATGATCTGATCCGGCGTGTGCCGCCGGCGCTTGTTCGATGCCATGTCGTTGTTGATTCTTCCTGCCCAAACACTCGGGCAACAGAGTCCCACAACGACTGGACCACTACGACGGGCTCACCTCAGTCAAGTGCGGGTAGCTGATCGTCAACTCAAACACCGGTGCGCAGACTCCTGGCGTGGACGGCATGGCCGTCGTGACGATGGAGGACACCGTCGGTGCGGCCAGGTTCCTGATCGACCTACGAGCCCAGCTGATGTCTGGTTCGTTCCGCCCGCTACCGGTACGGGAACGTATCATCCCCAGACCCGGCGACGGCGAGGACACCCACACCCAGACGCGCAGGGCGGCATCTTGTTCCCGCTGTTGGCCAACATCGGCTTGTCGGTTCTCGACGAGCACCTACCTGCACAAGCCTTGGGAGCCGGGCGGGGCGATGTCCACGGGCCTATCTGCGCAGTCGGCTCCGCGTCCATGGCCTGCCGAGATGGCGAATCGTCCGCGACGCCGACGATTTCCTCATTCTCGTACATGGCAACCAGGCGGACGTCGAAGCCTTCGGCGAAGACATTACCGATGCGCTGCCTCCACTGGGGTTGCGGCTTTCCGAGGCCAAGACCCAGATCATGCAGATGCGCGACAGGTTCAACTTCCTCGACTTCCGCATCCTGTGAAAACGTAAGAAGGGCACGAACAAGTGGTACGTCTACACCTTAATCGCCGGCCGGCCGATCCGGTCCCTGAAGGACAGGGTTCGTGGCCCTGACGAGCAGATTATCGCAGCAACCACCCAGGGCTGTGCTGATCCGGCTCAACCAGATCATGCGCGGCTGGTCTACTCCCGGCATCGGTAGCCAAACACACCATGAGCTCCCCGGAACATCTTGTGACACAGAGTGATTCGCTGGTTCCGGATACTGCACCGCTGGAATGGACGAGACATCCGCCGACATCTCACCGGTCTGCATGGCCGGTGGACCAGACCTTCGGCGGACAGGATCGAACTGTTCAACCTGGCCTCGGTACCCATCACGCGGTACCGCTACCGCGGCACCACCCTGGACGGTGGCAGACCCGCCTAGATGCCGTGGAGAGCCCGCTGCGTGGAAACACGCACGCCGGGTTCGGAGAGCGGCCTGGGGAAACGGACTGATGGCAACACCGGGCACCGCGCCACGGGCCGACTCAACCAAAGGGAAAGAGGCTAACCTGGCGATCATCCGACCTGCCAGGTCCGCCGCATCTCGCACCGTGAAGGGCTCTGGATCGCCAGCCACGCAAGCCGACCGAGGGGTCTCCTACGGCATGCCACAGACCTCGTCGATGTGCGCTATCGCGACCTCGCCGAGACACCTATCGAAAGATCATCGAATCGCATCGGCGGCTAGGCCAGGAATCGGTCGATGGTTTTGATGATCTGGTACGCGACTCGCAGTGTCGGCACATCAAGGGCTAGTTCTTCAGCGGCGGCGAGGTAAGGCTTCAGCATGAAGTCGACCTCGGTCTTACGTCGTCGCAGAACATCTTCGTACATCGAGGGATGGCCCGAGTTTCCTTGTTCGCGCATTGTTTTGCCCTGCCGAATGACGAACTTGATCGCCTCTGCGGTCGGGAGGGCGTCGAGTTCCTTCAACCGCGACAAAGGCGCGTAGAAGTTCATCGGCTCGTACCCCATCGCCCGGTAGACCGCCATAAGGTCTTTCGCCAGCGCGACGAAGTACTTCGCTCCCTCGGGCACCTCCATGCCCTCGAAGACCGAGGTGCCGGGGATCGCGCCCAGCGCTGTGACCGACCACGCGGCCGCCAGCGCGATCTGGGCCAGCTTTTCCCACTCCACCTGCTCGATGTTGCCCACCGCCACTGCAGGAAGGCCAGCGGCGGTGAATGCAGTCGTCAAGTCGTCGACGCGCGCACTGGATGATCCGTCAAGTTCGCCGAAGTAAGCGGTCACCTCGGCCGTCAGGTGATTCCGTACAAGGCCCGGTTCGAGCAAGGTACCGCCCTCGATGGTGGAAGCTCCGATCACCCGGTCCGGCCCAAGCCACCCGGCGAGCGTTGCGTCCTTCTCGACGGTGTTCTGCACTGACAACGCACTGCTCACGACATCGCGTAACCCGGCGGCGTCGGCTAGGGCCTGCGCGGTGTCTTTGCCTTTCACCGCCAAGACCAGGTAATCGAAGTGACCAGTGGCTTTGGCCGTCTGGTCGACTGCCCTCAAGTTGTCCTTGATGACCAGGTCGCCCCGGCGGCCAGTGATCCGCAGGCCGTCGCGCGTGATGGCCTCGGTGTGCGCCGGTCTGCCGACCAGAGTGACTTCCACCCCAATGTTCGCCAAATAGCCACCCAGGATCGAACCGAGCCCGCCAGCACCCAGGATCAACATGCGCATCAAATTGCCCCTGCGGCCGTCAGTTGCTCCTGCAGAACATCCCGCTCCAGACCAGACAGTCGGGCTTTGACGGGCGGCCGCACCGGGCCCGCGCGCAGCCCCAGCAGCTCGAACCACGCCTTCAGATAGGGCATGGCCGCGACGTAGGAACCTGTAGCCGCGATGCGGCCGATGAGCACCTCGTCGTACACCTGACGGATCGCGTCCAGCTTCGCCGACACAGGCAGCGCTCCCGCCAGGTGACCAGCAAACGCAAGGTCAGTGTAGTGGTGCAGTTGCTGCCGCCACTTTCCGTAAAGGATCAGGGAGAGCTCCCCGTAAAGGACTCGGCCCCCGAAGAGCGCAGCGTCATGAGCCCAATAACGCTCGTTCGGCTCGCTGATCACAAGACGGTCCCCGACTTTGCGGCGTAGGGCGATGCTATCGGTCCAGCTCAAGGTGCCATTCTTGATCCCGACAACGTTGGAGTGCTCGGCGATCCGAGCGACAGCGTCGTGACTGTATACGAAACTGGATACCGGCGTGCGGTAGAGGACCAGCGCCAGCCCAGTGGCGGGCGCCACGAAGTCGAAGTACGCAACAACGTCGTCGTCGGTCTTGAGTTGCACCGATGGGTTCATGATCTCGGCACCGGTGAAGCCGAGCGATTCCGCGAAGCGCATTTTTTCAATCGCCTGGAAAGCCGACGAGTCCAAAATGATCGTAAACAGCGGCAGCCTTCCGGCAGTCGCATTGGCGACTACCTCATGGTAGCGGCGCCATTCGGCCAATGTCATGTTCCATCCCTCGGCGAAGAACCCGCCGACAACGAGGCCGGTACAGCCCATCTCCACAAACGCGTCGATATTCTGCCGCAGGCCTTCTTCGTCCAGCTCGAACTCGTCGGTGAGGGGCGTGACGGGACACATATAGAAGCCTCGGAGATTGTCGGTAGCCCAAGCCCTGGCATCCTGTCCGACCTTTGTCGTGACGGTCATGTTGTTAGCAACTCCTAGGTGATAATTCGCCAGTTGAAGTTCAGGCAGACCGAGTATCGGCGTCTTCCAGCGAACTCCAGCGTAAGTAACATCGTCGCCAACCTTGGACCCAGAAGACATTCCGCGTCTATCCTGTAAACGCTGTGGGGACTCCGATTCGCGCCCAACAAGTGGGTGAGGGGGACCCGTTTGATGGTCCAGTCGCTATGCGACTTGGGGTTGGTGGGTCGTGGTCCACTGTAGAGCGAACTCGGCTGGGGTGAGTTCGCCGTGGGCGGAGTGGGGCCTGTTGGCGTTGTAGTCACAGCGCCAGTCTTCGATGATCACACGGGCTTCCAGCAGGGAGTCGAAGCGCCACGAGTTGAGCAGTTCATCACGCAGCCGGCCGTTAAACGACTCGATCCAAGCGTTCTGCCACGGCGAGCCAGGATCGATGAAAAGTGAACCGGTGCCGTTGAATCGGCACCAATCGTGCACGGCGTGCGCTACGAACTCAGGCCCGTTGTCGAAGCGCACGTAGTGCGGCGCGCCGTGAGCGAGGGCCAGGCGATCCAGCACATCGACCACACCGTCGGCATCGAAGGCCCGGTCAACCTCGATCGCCAGTGCTTCACGGGTGAACTCGTCGATCACGTTCAACATCTTCAAGGTGCGGCCCTCGGCGGTCGTATCGAATTGAAAGTCCATCGCCCAGATCACGTTCGGACGAATCGGTGACATCGCGCCCACGGCGACACCGATACCGGTCAAACGCTTCTTCTTGCGGCGCTGCGGAACCCGCAGGCCCTCGTCGCGCCACAGTCGGCGAATGCGCTTGTTGTTGACCTGCCAGCCCGCTCGACGGGCCATCTTGGCTGCCCGTCGCCACCCCCAGCGCGGCCGCTCCGTGGAGAACCGGCCGCAGCCAGGCCCGCAACTCGGCCTCCTCATCGGTGATCGGCGGTGGCGTCAGGCGCATCGTGGAACGGTGGATGCCCACGACGGTGCAGGCGCGGCGTTCAGACACCCCGAACCGGTCGCGCAGCGCCGTGACGGCGCTGCGCTTGCGGTTCGGGGTCAGAAGTTTCCCGCCGAGATCTCCTTGAGCATGTCGATGTCGAGGGCCTGGTTGGCGACCAGCTTCTTGAGCCGGGCGTTCTCGGCCTCGAGCTCTTTGAGCCGTTTCGCCTCGTTGGCCTTCATGCCGCCGTACTGGGCAATCCAGCGATGCCACGTCGATTCGGCGATCTGCAGGTGTCGGCACACCTCGTTGAGTTCCTGCCCCGAAGCGAGGAGCTTGTTGCCCTCGGCGAGCTTGCGGATGATCTGATCCGGCGTGTGCCGCCGGCGCTTGTTCGATGCCATGTCGTTGTTGATTCTTCCTGCCCAAACACTCGGGCAACAGAGTCCCACAACGACTGGACCACTACGACGGGCTCACCTCATGGGCACCTAGGCACCGTAGAGCGCACCGTGTTAACGACGGGTGGTTGATGGGCCGGACATCGATGAGCAGCCGGAATCCGAGTACGATGACGAGCCGGTGCTGGCCACCCGTGGTTTGGCGGACACGGCTCAGATGATCGAGTTCGTGGACGCGCTGACCCACAGCAACCCGCGTACCGCGGCAAAGTTTCTGCCGGATCTGTTGAGCACAGGCAGCAGTGTCCACCTGGATTTCCAGCTGCGCGTGTCAGCGCTTGGGTCGGCAGGCGTGTTGACCCGTTCGTCCGGCATGGTTACGGTGGGGGAGGACGCGATGGATTTGGCGGAGACCGCCGAGGCCATCGCCGAGCGTTCGGGCGACGACTTGTTGCGTGCGCGCGCCGCCTATGATCGGGCTCGCGCGAGACTGTTCGCGTTCCCTCAGCACCGTGAGGCGTGTCTCGAGGATTTACGGCGCGCCGAGGAGTGGGCGAGAAGTGGGAGTAGCCCCGCAGCACTGATTCGTCTCGGATGGTGCGCATACACCCGTGGCCTAATCGAGGACGGAAGGGATGTGGCCAGGGCGATCAAGCGCGGGTATGAGGCCGTTGAGCTCTCCACCGATGCAAAGTTCGCCTATGGGCGAGCCGCGGCGCTGACATTGGTGACGCGGGCGTGTTGCTCGAACGCCGAGTGGGGCAGCGTCTCCGCAGCAGCGCAGGACGCGTTGGCGTTGGTACGCTCTCATGGCTATTTGCGAGTCATCGCCGAGAGCTCGTTCTGGGCCGCCGAGTTGGACGATGATTCCGCGCGGTCACAGGAGTTGTTTGCAGCTGCCGGTGAGCATTTCGCTTCCGTCGACAACGGGCATTGGCGGGCACTGTCGTATGCGTCGCTGGAGGTGGCGAAGGCTGAATGCCACGAAAGGCACCCGGACCCCGTCGCGGCCAAGGAACTTCTCGCGAAGCTGCTCGAACTTCAGGAGCAGATGTCGATGCGTGACAGATCGTGGGCAGCCGCGGTGCTGACGCGCAAGATCGGCGTTTGTGCCCGCCACGCTGGGGATTTCGGCCTGGCAAAGGATCAGCTCGGCGCCGCCGCGAAGATCTACGAGGCGATCGACGACGTCCGCGGTGTCGCGTTGGCCCAGGTGGGGCTGCTCGCGAGCGTGCGCCGCCATCCCGAGGTCCTCGAGCAAGATCGCGAGGACGCGCTACACGGTAAGGATTCGCCATTCGGCAGCCAGCAGGTGCCCAAGGCTGCGTGCAAGGCGGTGCAACTCCTCGACGAAGATTGCTCAGAACTGGCTTTGGCCTTTTGACAGGTGCCGAGGTCGTTCCCGACGATCGATGCGCGTCGCTCCAAAGTAGTTGGCGTCGTTTTCGTTTCGACTGACAGTCTGCGGGGTGGTGGCAAACCCGGTAAGCGATAGTTGTGGAAAGAGTCGAACAAGGTCAAGTCCAGGGACGTGGTGTACGACGTCGTCGGGTGATTCTTCGAGTTGATGGTTCAGGCGGTGAGCGCCTCTGTGGTGGCCTCCTGTTCTGTCGGTGAGTTCTGGACGGCTTGTGATTTGCTGAGGACGTCCAGGCCGAGGTAGCGCCGGGATTCGGCCCATTCGTCGTGCTGTTCGGCCAGGACGGCACCGACGAGGCGGATCAGGGCGCCCCGGTCGGGGAAGATGCCGACGACGTCGGTGCGACGGCGGATCTCCTTGTTCAGCCGTTCCTGGGGGTTGTTGGACCAGATTTGGCGCCAGATCTGCTTGGGGAACGCGGTGAACGCCAGCAGGTCCGCGCGAGCATTCTCCAAGTGCTCGGCGACCTTGGGGAGCTTGTCGGCGAGCGCGTCGATGATCCGATCATATTGCGCAGCAACGGAATCAGCGTCCGGCTGGTCATACACCGAATGCAGTAGCGTGCGCACCCACGGCCACGACGACTTCGGGGTGATGGCCATCAGGTTGGTGGCGTAGTGCGTACGGCAGCGCTGCCAGGCCGCGCCAGGCACGGTGGCGCCGATCGCGGCCACCAGCCCCGCGTGCGCGTCGGAGGTGACCAGTTTGACCCCGGATAGGCCGCGGGCGGTCAGCGATCGCCAGAACGCCAACCAGCCCGCCCCGTCCTCGGCCGTGGTGACGTCGATGCCGAGGATCTCGCGGTAACCCTCGGCGTTCACACCGGTCGCGATCAGCGCATGCACGTTGACCACGCGACCGCCCTCGCGGACCTTGAGGACCAGGGCATCGGCCGCGACGAACGTGTACGGCCCGGCATCGAGTGGCCGCGTGCGGAACGCCTCCACGGCGGTGTCGAGTTCCTTGGCCATCACCGAGACCTGCGATTTCGACAGCCCGGAGATGCCCAGCGTGCCGACCAGTTTGTCCATCCGCCGCGTCGAGACGCCCAGCAGGTAGCAGGTGGCCACCACCGTGGTCAGGGCCCGCTCGGCGCGTTTGCGTCGTTCCAGCAGCCAATCGGGGAAGTAGGAGCCCTGCCGCAGTTTCGGGATGGCGATGTCCAATGTGCCTGCCCGCGTGTCGAAGTCACGGTGGCGGTAGCCGTTGCGGTGGTTGGTTCGCTCCCCGCTGCGCTCGCCGTAGCCGGCGCCGCACAGTGCGTCGGCCTCGGCACCCATCAGGGTGTGGATGAACATCGACAGCAGCTCGCGCAGCACGTCGGGATGAGCGGCGGTGAGTCGCTCGGTCAGGACCTGCTGCAGGTCGATATCGTGGACAGTGGTCATCGCGTGTGTTCCTTCTTTGCTCGAGTGACTTTGGACGGTCCCTCGAAGAATCACGCGATGACCTTCAATCACTCGGCTACGACACGCCGGTACCGCTAATCAGGTCCGACTCGTACACCACTCTGCTGGACGCAACCTCGAACAACCGGCTTCGTGCTACGCGGGGATGAAGATTCGCTCGAGTCTGGCGCGTCTCGTTCGGTCGGAGGCCGAATCGATTGGAGAGCAGTCACACACTCAGTGCATAAATGATGACGACCATCCTTGGAAAGCGCGGAACCTGTTGCAGCGGTGTAGGATTGGCGGCAGATTTAAGCGCCGACCGCCTTGGCGGCGTGAGGAGGACTCGATGGCCTCACTTACGAGCGAACTGAGTTGCTGTACAACGGTATTCAGATTCATGCTTCTTATGGTGGCGCGGGAGTTCAATATTCGACGTCAACGGGGGGTTTCACGATCTGGTAGAGCGGGTTTCGGGCGGCAGCCTCGCGGGTCTCGGTGCCCGCGGCTGTAATGTAGCGCTGGGAGGTGGCCATCGATTCATGCCCGAGCAGTCGCATGAGCATGTAGACGCTAACCTCGGCGTTGGCCAGTTCGGTGGCGAAGGTGTGGCGCAACCCGTGCACCAGGGCGCCGCGGGCGCGCTCGGCATCGATGCCCGCCCGCCGGAAAGCCCGCAGCACGCGGTATTGCAGGGTGCCGCGGGTGATACGTTCGCCGTCGGCTCCGACGAACAGCGGCGCGGTGGCCGGCCAGCTCGCGAACTGCGCGCCGGGGGCGCTTCGCCGGCCCGCGGGTCGGGGGAGCCGAATGGCGCGGCTGGACAGGTACTGCTGCAGCGCCTCGATCAGGGGGGCCTCGATCGGCACGCGGCGGTCCTTGTTGCCCTTGCCGCGAACCTGGATGATCGCGCCGGTGTCGGTGGGGCGGATGTCGCCAATGTTGGCGCCCACTAATTCCTCGCGGCGCAGGCCGGCCAGCAGCGCGGTCAGGATGATGACACGGTCGCGTTCGATCCAGTCGCTGCGCCGTGTGGAGGGCTCCTCGGCTGCCAGGGCCCCGATGAGGGCTTCGATCGCGTTGGGCGGCAGCGATTTTGCCAGTGTCTTGCCCGTTCTGGGTCTGCCGATCATAGGCATCGGATTGGCTGCGATCAGCTCGGCGGTATAGAGGAACGTGCACACCGTGTTCCACGTCGACCAGCAGCGGCGGATGGAGGCCGGCGCGTGGCTTTCCGCGAAGACGGCAAACGCTGTCCGCAGTGAGTCCAGGGTGATGTCGGCCAGTCGCAGGGACGCCACCTCCGCGCCGCCGACGATGAACTCGGCGATGCCGTCGAAGTCGCGGCAGTAGGCCGCCAGCGTGTGGGCCGACGGTTTGCGGCTTCCCCGATCGGCCAGAAACGTCGCGAACCACTCCGGGCGGGGGCGGTCGACGCTGAGGGGTACGGATGCCACCCAAGAAGTATTTCATGCATATTGACTGTTATGCATGAGATAGGCGTGCGTATCGCAGTGAAGGCGTGGTCGTGGGTAGGCAGGATGAGTAAGTGACCGCGTTGGCAATTGGCCACCGGCTCCTGGCAGCATCTAGAATTACCGGTCACGAGAGCCGGGTTCGAGGGTTACGTCTGAGGCGTCGCGAACACCACACGTCAGTTTGACTCGCTCTGAACAGACGTGCACCTTTCCGGCAGACGAATCGGACAACCAGCGCGCCGGTATCCCCAGCCGCACTAGGTCCGGCCCGCTTGGCCCCCAATACATCACAGTGACGAAATACCCCGTCCCGGGGGCCCGGTGTTGGCGGCGACATCTCGGCACCTAGGCAACGAATCATCGCGTCGAGCGTCGCCGTGCCGCGAGCGGGTGCGGCCTGATAATGAATGCGCGCCATCACGGACCAGATCAGGTGTAGATCGTCGCTACGCGATATTGGTCGCGTGCCGAGTAGAGAGCCAACGCGAACAGCATCATCGACACCACACGGGTCGGCTCGATCATGGCCGATTACTAGATCACGGCGGGTGTGCCGATGTATATTTCGCGGATCCCCAGCACTCCCCCGACCTGCGCCGATCACCTATGGGACACAATATGGCAATGCGTACCGCGGCAACTCGCCTGCTGATCGCCGGCACTTTCGCCGCATTGGGCGCCGTGGGCGTGCTGAGCACCGCACAGCCCGCACACGCCGACAACATCGGTTACCTCGTCAATGTCACCGTCCGGCCGGGATACAAGTTCGCCGACGCCGACGCCGACGCCGCGCTGGCGTACGGCCACGGCGTGTGCGATCAGATCAACTCCGGGGTCAGCTACGGCCAGCTGGTCAACACCATCAAGTCCGACTTCGCCACCAGCGACGAGTTCCAGGCGTCCTATCTGATCAGCCAGTCCGCTCAGGAGCTGTGCCCCGCCGCGATCTGGCAACTGCGCCAGTCCGCAGCAGGCTACGTCCCGTCCACGTAGTAAGGAAAGACGTTGGTAATCAGAGTTATTCACGCAGTAGCGGCCGTCGGCGCGGCGACGGTGCTTGCTCTTGCCGGTGCGCCCGCCGCGCAGGCCGACAACACTCGCCTCAACAACGGCGTGGTCGCCAATGTCTATACCGTCCAGCATCAGGCTGGATGCGCCACGGACATTAAGAGGAACCCCGCGTTGACCCAAGCCGCGGAGTGGCACGCCAACGACGTCCTCAATGACCGCGCGCTGGACGGGGATCTCGGATCCGACGGCTCCACGCCCCAGAGCCGTGCTGCCACAGCTGGTTTCAAGGGAAAGGTCGCCCAGACGGTGGCCATCAATCCTGCCCTGGCCATCAACAATCTCGACGTCATCAATCAGTGGTATCACGACCCCGCTGATTTCGCGATCATGTCGGACTGCGCCAACACCGCGATCGGCGTCTGGTCGGTGAACAGCCTGGACCGCTCGGTTTTGGTGGCGGTATACGGCCAGCCGGCCTGACGGGGCGACGACGACGTTCGGACTCGAGGCCCCGTTAGGCCGGCTGGCCCGTTACCCGACAACGCTATCCCCAGTCACGGGTTGGCCGCGGCAGCCTCCAGATCGGCGCACGATACCGATCCAGCTGCGCCATAGGTACCGGCATTTGTATTCGTCATCTCGGCTACATTGCCCCAGATACCACCTGTGTGCCGCGGCGGTATCACGACAACTTGGAGACAAGAAATTGTGTTTCCGACGTCGCTGCGCGATGCCGGAGGCAAGACTAGCGTGAGCGCCGCCGGACCCCACGCGATCGGAGATTGCATATGGATCCTACCCCTGACTACGATGCCAGCGATGAGGTCGAGTACTTTTTCAGTTGGCTTCCGTGGGCACTGCGTGGGGTTTATCCGCCGCCGGCGTATCCGCCCGTGTAGGTGGTGATTGCGTGGCTCACCGGGCTGTGCGAATTTTGCCCATAACCTCGGTAGCCGTGAGCTGATCTTCGAATCAAGCTTGCATCGGACTTCGGCGATGTATTTGCGGCAACAATCGAAGGATTAATTGGATGGATGATCCAAAACTTTGGCGGATACGGATGACTAGCCGCGCAATGAATTGCTGTGCGAGTGTGGTCTTTGCCCTCGGCGTGTGCCTTGGAGCCGCCGCGCCCAGCTGGGCCGCTGATGTCGAATATCTGATGGTCCCGTCACCGGCCATGGGCCGCGATATCCCGGTGGCCTTTCTGGCCGGCGGCCCGCATGCCGTGGTGCTCTTGGACGCATTCAACGCAGGCGATCCGGTCAGCAACTGGGTGACCGCGGGCAACGCGATGAACACGCTGGCAGGCAAGGGCGTCTCGGTGGTCGCGCCGGCCAGCGGAGCGTTCACCCTCTACACCAACTGGGAAGCCGACGGCACCCGGCAGTGGGAAACCTTCCTGTCCGACGAGCTGCCCAACTGGCTGGCGGCCAACAAGGGTCTGGCTCCCGGCGGGCACGCGATCGTCGGCGCCGCCCAGGGTGGTACCGGTGCTCTGATGGAGGCCACGTTCCACCCGGACCGATACCGCTACGCCGGGTCGATGTCGGGCTTCCTGACCCCGTCCAACACCTTCCTCAACGGTGCGATCACGGCCGGCATGAACGAGTTCGGCGGGGTGAACACCCAGGCCATGTGGGGTGCAGCGCAGCTCGGCCGGTGGAAGTGGCACGACCCTGACGTGCACGCCCAGCTGCTGGTCGACAACAACACCCGGCTGTGGGTCTTCAGCCCCCAGACGCTGACCTGCAGCGACGTGCCGGCCATGATCGGCTATTGCGATCAGGCTCAGGGCAGCAACCGCACCTTCTACTCGCACTACCGCTCCCTGGGCGGACGCAACGGCCACTTCGACTTCCCTGCCGGTGGCAACCACGACTGGGGCAACTGGGCCGCTCAGCTGGCCGCGATGTCGAACGACGTTGCGACAGCAATCAAATAACAGCTCTACCCGTCCACCGTGATACTCAATTATCGTTTTGCAGTTTTCGAACCTCTGCAACCCGATCGGTCCGGTATGTGAACGGTCCGGTCTTGACCGGGACGAAACCGCCACAATCTGGCCGCCACGAACTCAAGAGAAGGGATTGGATTCCTCAAGGTCCATCCCCGAATACACGAACGTGGCCGCGGCCGCATCGATAACGTATTCGAGCTGGTCAGAGATATCTTTTCCTGCCGGGGCGGGTTCGTTTCCCATCGCGTGGGGGTAAGGCAAGTCTCTGCGGTGGCCTGCTCCTGAGTTGGGTCATTTGCCTTAGTGCGCCCGCCGCCAGTCTGCGCGAATGGTAATCGGCTCGGCCCGGGTCGAGTCCCCGTCCGTTGCGGCCGCCGTTGCGGCTGTCGGCCTTCATCCGTGCATAGACCACCCGCGCGAGGCGGCGCTTGAGTGAGCGCAGCGCGCGTTGGCGGCTGTCGCCCTCGTCGATCCGCCGCTGGAAATAATCCCGTCCCGGGCCGGGGTGGGTGATCTGGACCATGGCGATGCGGTGCAGCGCAACGTTGAGTTGGCGGTTGCCGTGCCGGATGGGCCGCAGCGGGCGGGTGGTCTCCCCTGACCAGTGCGGGATGGGCGCCACCCCAACGTGTCGGGCGAAGGCGGCCTCGCTCTTGAATCGGTCGATCCCGGCGACCTCGGCCACGATCTTGGCGGCCGTCAGATTCCCGCAGCCATGGATGCCCAGCAGCGCGGGCGCCGCCTCGTGAACCCGCCCATCGATGCGGCGCTCCAGTGCCTGCGCGGTGTCGATGAGCGCGACGATTTCATCGAATTCGTCGCGGGCGAGTTCGGCGAGCAGCCCGTGCTGGGTGGCCAGCCAAGTCCGCAGTTCCTCGCGGGGCTTTCTGTATTCCCAGTTGCGAGGCTCTGCCCAGGCCGGGTCGAGCTGGTGGATGCGCTCGAGCATGCGGCTGATGAGGGCGACGCGGTGCTGCACGAGGTCCTCGCGGCGGTCGACGAGCAGCCGAAGTTCCATCGAGTGCGCGTCGTGGCAGGCCACCGGAAGGTCGGGTTCGCGTAGCACCGCCCGCGCCGCCGCGAGAGCGTCGATGGGGTCGGACTTGCCTAGCTCGCGTGAGGAGGCGCGCGAGCGGCTCATCAAATGAGGGGGGACCCGGATCACCTGTTGTCCTGCGGCTAGCAGGTCTCGTTCGAGACGCGCGGTCAACGTCCTGCAGTCTTCCACTCCCCACACCAGGTCGCGGCCGAATCGAGCTCGCGCCCACCGAAGTGCTTCGCTGTGACCCTCGGTGGTCGTCGCGACGGTTAGTTGAGCGAGCTTGCGGCCCAGCGGATTCACCGCTACCAGAGTGTGACTGCGCTTGTGAGCGTCGACGCCGATGACCGCATCCACTAGTCTCACGCACTCCCTGGCGGGCGGCGGCAGAGCTGGCAGTCGGCGGGGCTGCCCGGTGCCGGTCAAGTCCAGGGACGTGGTGTACGACGTCGTCGGGTGATTCTTCGAGTTGATGGTTCAGGCGGTGAGCGCCTCTGTGGTGGCCTCCTGTTCTGTCGGTGAGTTCTGGACGGCTTGTGATTTGCTGAGGACGTCCAGGCCGAGGTAGCGCCGGGATTCGGCCCATTCGTCGTGCTGTTCGGCCAGGACGGCACCGACGAGGCGGATCAGGGCGCCCCGGTCGGGGAAGATGCCGACGACGTCGGTGCGACGGCGGATCTCCTTGTTCAGCCGTTCCTGGGGGTTGTTGGACCAGATTTGGCGCCAGATCTGCTTGGGGAACGCGGTGAACGCCAGCAGGTCCGCGCGAGCATTCTCCAAGTGCTCGGCGACCTTGGGGAGCTTGTCGGCGAGCGCGTCGATGATCCGATCATATTGCGCAGCAACGGAATCAGCGTCCGGCTGGTCATACACCGAATGCAGTAGCGTGCGCACCCACGGCCACGACGACTTCGGGGTGATGGCCATCAGGTTGGTGGCGTAGTGCGTACGGCAGCGCTGCCAGGCCGCGCCAGGCACGGTGGCGCCGATCGCGGCCACCAGCCCCGCGTGCGCGTCGGAGGTGACCAGTTTGACCCCGGATAGGCCGCGGGCGGTCAGCGATCGCCAGAACGCCAACCAGCCCGCCCCGTCCTCGGCCGTGGTGACGTCGATGCCGAGGATCTCGCGGTAACCCTCGGCGTTCACACCGGTCGCGATCAGCGCATGCACGTTGACCACGCGACCGCCCTCGCGGACCTTGAGGACCAGGGCATCGGCCGCGACGAACGTGTACGGCCCGGCATCGAGTGGCCGCGTGCGGAACGCCTCCACGGCGGTGTCGAGTTCCTTGGCCATCACCGAGACCTGCGATTTCGACAGCCCGGAGATGCCCAGCGTGCCGACCAGTTTGTCCATCCGCCGCGTCGAGACGCCCAGCAGGTAGCAGGTGGCCACCACCGTGGTCAGGGCCCGCTCGGCGCGTTTGCGTCGTTCCAGCAGCCAATCGGGGAAGTAGGAGCCCTGCCGCAGTTTCGGGATGGCGATGTCCAATGTGCCTGCCCGCGTGTCGAAGTCACGGTGGCGGTAGCCGTTGCGGTGGTTGGTTCGCTCCCCGCTGCGCTCGCCGTAGCCGGCGCCGCACAGTGCGTCGGCCTCGGCACCCATCAGGGTGTGGATGAACATCGACAGCAGCTCGCGCAGCACGTCGGGATGAGCGGCGGTGAGTCGCTCGGTCAGGACCTGCTGCAGGTCGATATCGTGGACAGTGGTCATCGCGTGTGTTCCTTCTTTGCTCGAGTGACTTTGGACGGTCCCTCGAAGAATCACGCGATGACCTTCAATCACTCGGCTACGACACGCCGGTACCGCTAATCAGGTCCGACTCGTACACCACTCTGCTGGACGCAACCCCGGTGCCGGCATGCCTCCATAGAAACCAACCGGGCGGTGGTACGTATCCAAGTTGGCCAGACACCAGGCATCGACCGCAGGTTCTGTGCGACCCTGCGGCGCCCACAGGAATAGACACTCGATATTCACCATCGCCTCACCCGCGTCCGAGCGCCCCGCCGACACCAGATTCACAAGCCAGCCGTGCGGCGGCACCAGGTCAAGAAGTCAGCATCGAGCCCTCCGGACTGCTTAGGATTTCCCGGTATGGCGCCTGGTAAACGGCGGCAACGGGTATTGGTGCACGCGCGGCCGCCTGCTCACCCGGACTTCCAACCATCAAGATGTTCGGGCGCTCAGGTGAGCATGAACATCCCATTGCGTCACAGTGACGCAACGCGGCGGTCAGGTACGTCGATAGACATCGGCGCGGTGGTCGATGCGGTGCACCCAGATGGTCGCCACATGGTCGTCGATGTGGTAGAGGAGTCGGTAGGGGCCCCGTCGTGCGCTGTATTGGCCGGCCAGTTCACCCCCAAGCGGTTTGCCAACGCGCCGGGGTCCGCGGGCCAGGTCTCCGAAGGCGAACTCGATGACTGCGGCGAGGATCCGCGGTGGGAGCTTGTCGAGGTCGCGGCGCGCGGTGGCTGTGAATCGTGTCGTGTAGCCGTCTGCGGGATTCACTTCAGCGCGATCGCCGCGGAATCTGGTAGGCGGCGCGAATCTCGTCCTCACCGTAGGTGCGGCCGAGGGTAACGTCGGATTCAGACTCTGCGACGGATTCGGCGATGCCGGGCTGCGACAGCCAGTACAGCGTCTCTTGGATCGACTCCCATTCATCGACGCCGATCAGTACCGCGGCCGGTAAACCATTCTTGGTGATGGTGATCTGATCCCGCGTCTCACATACGGCGTCGACATACTCGTTGATCTTGCTTTTCAGCTGCGATATCGGGAGTATCCTCATGATGAACAGTGTAGACCCAAATATAGGTCTGTACCAGACCTGTATTTAGCCGATAACCGAGATTATGTCAACTCTCAGTTGGCATATATGCATACTGACACTTGACTACCCTTGATAGTCGCACGATACTTGGCGGCATGGCAACCTCACGCCTCGTCGAGTTGATCGACCATTATCGCAGCGCTCACGGGGTCAGCGAGGCTGAGGTTGCCCGGCGGATCGGCGTCACCCGGGAGAACCTTCGTAAGTGGCGAACCAAAGGGGTCCGCAGACTGCCGGATCGAGCCAATCTCGTTGCCGCAGCGGGCGTTATCGGCCGTCCATACCGCGAAGTGCTCTCCGCGGCGCTCTTTGACACCGGGTACCTGACCGCCGAGCAAACCGAGCAGCCACGGCCCTATGGCGAGGTCCTCCGCGACGCCATCGCGGTGCTTACCGAGGCCACACACCTGACGAATCAGCCTATGCGCCAGGATGGTTCGGGTGGATGGGAGCCGAACCCGGATCCGCGCGCAGCACTACCAATCGACTGGGCCGAGTTTGTGACCCTCGCCCTGGCCGGCGCCGCCGCCAACGCCGGCGGCATCGAAGCCATTCTGGCCGGCCGCCCCGGCTCATGGGAAGCCGAAAGAGTCCGCCAGACACTGCAATCCACGGTGTTCGACGACAAAGACCTTATCCGCCACCGCACCGAACCCGTCATCGTCGACCTGTGGGTAGACAGCATTCTGAGCACCCTCGGCGACCCCACTGACGACGAGTACGCCGACGCGCAGGTCGAGCTCGACGGCCGCGCCGCCGCCATCCCACAGCCGACTGATCTACCACCGGGCCCCTTCTCCCCCGACGACCCACGCATCGCTGACGAGCCCTGGATCGAGGTCGACAACAACGGCTACCTGGTCACCGGCCTAGCTGGCTGGTCTGGGGATGATGGCGACGTTGCCCTGCTGGCTGAGCTGTGGGAGGAGGCCAGGTCCTATCGCGAACCCACCTCCGGAGAGATCGCGTACGAGCAGGCGATGGAGTCGATCTCCGCCCTGGTCGACGCACTCGATCAGCAGCGGAAACGCGAATACGCCGAATACGCCGCGCAGCTCACCGACGCAATCGAGACACGATTGGCCGGCCTGCAGCTATCGGTCCCAGTCACCGTCACCATCGCCGCGGCTCCTGAGACCTGGGAGCACGGGGAGTTCGATAAACACGCACCGCCCCCGTACCCCCGCAACGCTATAGAGGACGCAGTCGAGTGGGCCATCACATACACGCTGACCCCGGCAGCCCTTCCCGGCAGCCCGCTCGAACGCCTTGCCCAGGACCGCTGAGTCATCGCAGGCCCGAGTCTCGCCGTCCGATGAGAGCGGGAGACAGTCCGCAAAATTCCTATCGCGCAGGACTTTTCGACCCTAAGCTACATCCACCCCAGTGGCGATGTTGTGACGGCTGGCCACGACGTGTGGTGGAGCGAGCGCATTAGCGACATCGACGCCCAAGCCGTGATCGGAGCCGCACCCGCAGCCATTCGTTCCGGCGAACAACAACTAGATCGAGCCGTCCTACACGCGCGTGCATGGCAGATGTCATGGGCGAAAATGGGTGCAGCAGCAGGGATGTCGGCCCAGGCCGTCCACGAGAGATGGGCACAACGCGCTCGGAAGACTTCTCACGACTGACAAGGGTGCGGCGGCGGCGAAAGGGGTAGCGGGACGACCACTCCCCCGGCCTCTCCCGCGTAGCGGGTGGCTTCATCGGCCTCGGCGTCGGTGTAGACGCGGACTGCGGTCGGTTGGCCCTGCGATGCTTGGATTTGTCCAATGATGGTGTCTACCAGCGTCGTCCGGTCTCTTTCATGGAAAATCTACATTATCCAGTGAAAGTACACTGTTTTCATCAGATGAATCACAGGTGCCGCGTCGGCGACGGTTGGCGCGCATCGTGGTCTGGTGACCAAACCCGTTGTTGATCTGTGGCTTTGGGTCGACGCCTTCCTCGACACCGGCCATCTGGTCCGCCGTCTCTATGGCCAAAGCGAAAAATCGGCGCCCTACTATACCCCGACGGGTATTAACTCCAGTGTGGAGGTGAGTTTGCCGCAAGGCCACGTATTCGTCAGGGTCCGCGATCGTCATGGTGGATCTTGGCCCGATTCTGTGCGTCGTTGGGCCGCTCGCCGCTTGTTGTATCCGATCCGGGCGAGTCCGGGTATCTCCTCCCACACCAGGATGAGCAGGATCAGTGCGGCGAGGATGAGACCGGTCCAATACCGCCCGGCGCCGACCACGACACCGAGGGCGGCGACCGACCAGATGCCAGCAGCCGTGGTGAGCCCGCGGACTTCACCGGTGGATTGGCGCAGGATCACCCCGGCCCCGAGGAACCTGACCCTGGTGGCGACACCGGCGATCACCCTGCCGGTCTCCTGCGGGAACAGATCCAGGGCCAACGCGGTGAAGACGGCTGCCCCCAGCCCGACCAGGGCGTTGGTCCGGTCCCCGGCGGGCGATCCGCAGGTTTCCCGCTCCCAACCGATCACAAACCCAAGGGCCGCGGCCAAAGCGGCGCGCGCCAGCAGTATGAGATCGAACTCGGTCATGTCAGCCTCCCTTTGGTCGACGCTCGGGCGGCGCGCAGTGGGGCCGTGTAGCGACGAGAGGTGCGCGCCGTGCCCGTGGAGGAGAACAGACGCCGACAGCCAAGCTAAGCAGCGTCGCTGCTCGCCTGCTAGGCAATTTCAGTTTGGATCACGCGCCGGCACAGCAACGAAACACCCGCTGATCGGTCAGTGAACACGCACACTGCGCCGTGTGTGGTGTCAGTGGTGGGCAGTGACCGGTACCGCGGCGGGGCCGACGGTGCGCAGGGGGGTGGATCGGCCGGCGCGTACCCCGTTGAGGATGATCAGCACTTCGGACAGTTCGTGCGCCAGGACGACGGCGGCCAGCCCAAGAACCCCGAGGAAGGCCAGCGGGATCAGCACCGCGATCAGTGCCAGTGAGACCGCGACGTTTTGCAGGATGATCCGCCGGGTGCGGCGTGCGTGCGCGAACGCCCCGGGCAGCAGACGCAGGTCCTCACCCATCAGGGCGACGTCGGCGGTCTCGATGGCCACGTCGGCGCCCATCGCGCCCATCGCGACGCCCAGGTCGGCGGTGGCTAGGGCGGGGGCATCGTTGACGCCGTCACCGACCATCGCGGTGACCCGCCCGGCATCCCGGAACTGCCCCACGATCAGGGACTTGTCCTCGGGGCGCAGGTCGGCGTGCACTTCGCTGATCCCGGCCTCGGCGGCCAGGGCGTGGGCGGTGGCCGAGTTGTCGCCGGTGAGCATCGCCACGGTGTAGCCCTGCCGGTGCAACTCGGCGACGACTTCGGCGGCCTCGGGGCGCAGCTCGTCGCGCACGGCGATCGCGCCGATCACCAAACCGTCCACCTCTAAGAGGACCGCGGTGGCGCCGGCCTGCTGCATCCGGGTGATGTCGGCGGCCAGGGCGCCGGGGTCGACCCAGCCGGGGCGGCCCAGCCGCAGCGCCTTCCCGTCGTGGGTGCCGATCACGCCGGCACCGGTGACCGCCTCGACATCGGCGGCGGCGGGGACGGTCTGCGTGGCGGCGAGGATAGCCCGGCCGAGCGGGTGCTCGCTGCGTGACTCCAGCGCCGCGGCCAGGGCCAGGACTTCCTCGCGGGAGTGACCGGCGGCGGTGACGGTCTCGACGACGACTGGGGCGTTGCGGGTCAGGGTGCCGGTCTTGTCCAGGGCGATGGTGCGCACCTTGCCGAGGGTTTCCAGCGCGGCGCCGCCTTTGATCAGGACCCCGCGCTTGCTGGCGGCCCCGACCGCGGCGACCACGGTGACCGGCACCGAGATCGCCAGGGCGCACGGGGACGCGGCCACCACCACCACCAGGGCGCGCTCGAGCCACAGAGTCGCGTCGCCGAACACCGCGCCTAGAACCGCGGTGAGGAGCCCAGCGACAAGGATGCCGGGCACCAGCGGCTTGGCGATCGTGTCGGCCAAGCGCTGGGTGGCGCCCTTGCGGGAGTGTTCGGCCTCGACGATGTGCACGATGCGGGCCAGGGAGTTGTCCTGGGCGGTTGCGGTCACCTCGACCTCGACGGCGCCGGTGCCGTTGATGGCCCCGGCGAATACCTCGTCGCCGGGGTCGGCTTCCACCGGCATCGACTCACCGGTGATCGCCGACAGGTCCAGCGTGGTACGCCCGGCACGCAGGATGCCGTCGGTGGCCAGCCGCTCCCCGGGCCGAACGATCATGGTGTCGCCGACCACCAACTCGGCCGGGTCGAGCACCTGCTCGATGCCTCCGCGGCGCACGGTGGCCTGCCGTGGCACCAGGTCGAGCAGGGCGCGCAGGCCCCTGCGGGTTTTTGCCACCGAGTATTCCTCGAGGCCCTCGCTCAGCGAGTACAGGAAAGCCAGGGTCGCGGCCTCCTCAACCTGGCCGAGGGCCGTAGCGCCCAGCGCGCCGATCGTCATCAGGGTGTCGATGCCGATCTGGCCCCTGAATAGCTTCTTGAGGGTCTTGGGCACGAACGTGAGGCCGCCGGCGATCAGGGCGGCGCTGCTCAGGCCGAGCTCCCAGCCCCCCAAATCGGCGCGGCCCAGCACGAAAGCCGCCAGCAGCAGCACGCCCGACAGCACCCCCAGCTGGATCTCGCCGACCTGCCACAGGTGCTCGACGTCCTCGTCGTCGGCCTCGTCGTCATCGGGGACGGCGTTGAGGTCCTCGGCGAGCTCCTCGTCGCCGGATCTTGCTTTGGAGGGATCGAGATTGCTCACTGGTTGTCCACCTCGATGTGGCGGGTCGTCAGGTCAGCCGGACCGGGATCAAGGTCAGTGCCGGTGCCGTAATTCGGGCACAGCTCAACCGCGTTGCCGGTGGCGGCGAGCAGCTGCTCCGCCGCGACCAGCAGATCAACCAGCTCCGGGGCCACGCGCAGCGCAAACAGCGACGCCCGCCCGTGCGGGCGCGAGGCCACCAGGCCGCACTCCCGCAGGCACCCCAAATGCGCACTCACCGTCGACTGAGCCAGACCCAGCTGCTCGGTCAGGTCCCGCACCCGATGCTCCCCGCTACTCAGGTGCTGCAAGATCGCCAGCCGAGTCGGATCGGACAGGCCGTGGAACAACGCCGCCGCCGGAGCCAACGCTGGCGGGGTTACCCCAGGACAGGCCGCACAACCCGTTTCAGCCATCAGCATCGTCATAAGTCGATGTTATCAAAGAATTCGCGACTCTCTGCTGAGAGGTTGTCAGCGTGCTTCGACGACGCCCATCATGCCGGCGTCCTCGTGGTCGAGGATGTGGCAGTGGTAGACGGTGCGGCCGGGGAAGTCGTCGAAGGCCACCCGCACCGTCACCCGGTTGCGTGCCGGGATGTTGATCACGTCCTGCCAGATCGGATCCGCGGCCGCCGACCCACTGGCGACAACCACGGGGGGCAGGGTCACGACGAGCACTGCGTCGAATCGCACGGACCCGTTCACCGGTCGGCAGAATAGCGCCGCTGATCAGGCAGTGTTGTCGATGCCGGGAGGGACATATATGGCCGTAGCAGCTTGGTCACGATCAATGCGTGCACGGTGCGCAAGGCTGTCGGCGAGTCAGCAACGCCGGGTACACGATCGTGTTCGTCCGCCTTCCCGGCAGCTGGTGTTCGCGTCTCCGCGGTGGGAACGACGCGAGCGCCCGCCAGCTGGTATCACGAATGTGGCAACACGCATCGCCTGCATCGTCCACCGTCAATCGAATTGAGGCGCCATGGCCACCATTGTCGTTGGAATCGACGGCTCCCCCGCGTCGGTGAAGGCGTTGCGCTGGGCAGTGGAGGAGGCGCGGCTGCGCGGCGCGACGGTGCGGGCCGTCTACGCCTGGTCGTTCCCGTTCCGCGACGGCGAGATCGCCCACCTCGCCGCCGAAGCCGCCCATGACGCGTTGCAGCAGGAGGCCGAACAGTCGGCCCAGAACGCGGTCCGCCAGGCTCTGGGAGCCGATGCGGATGCCATCGAATGCGTCGTCACCGAGGATTCCCCCGCCCAGGCGCTGACCCAGGCCGCCCGTGACGCCGATCTCCTCGTGGTCGGCTCCCGTGGCCGCGGCGGTTTCGCCGGGCTGCTGCTGGGCTCGGTGAGCTCCCAATGCGCCCAGCATGCCCCGTGCCCGGTCGTGATCGTTCGTCCCTAGATGTAGTGCGTGTGACGGCGATTCGGCACTGGCGCGGAAGCTTCGGGCTCGCCAACATTGCACCTGGTGAACATCGCGATGTGGTGAGTGGATGGGTGGACGTGACTGCCGAGGTTGAGCTCGACCTGCCGATAGTGCTGCCCGACGCTCTGGACCGGCGTGATTTGTGCGTCGGCCGGCTCATCGACACACTGACCGGCGCGCCAGGCACTACGACCCGGAGGCGGTCAGCGTCGCCAAGGTTCGCGACCTGGCTGAGTCGACGGGGTCTCACTTGGGTCCGCGCGTGACAGACCTGTTGTCCAATGTGCGGTCGACAGAAGTCAGGCGCCACCAGAGGGGCGTACACGGTGAACGCTCCGTTCGCTCCGTTCGTAGCGTTCGTAGCGACCGCCACAATCTCCAGATCGATCCATGGCTCGTTGATCGGTTTGGTGAGCTCGTGGTTCAGTGAAGATTCGATGAAGAACGCGGCGGTTCGGTTCATCGCTTGGGTGGCGTCGGCATGATCGAGTTATGACCGAAACGCCCGAGTCCCGAACCGAACCGTCAGCCGTGGCCACCGAGCAGTGGCGCGGGGAGCTGCCGCGGGGATCGGATCGTCCCAATAGGCTCGCTCAGAGCGCGGCATGGGTGGGCATAGTTGCTGGTGTCGTATTTATCGTCGCGGTGATCTTTTTCTCCGGGTTCTTTGTCGGACGGCAGTACGGCGGCGGTTACCGCGACGGGCGCGGAATGTGTTACCCCGGCGGGATGATGGGGCCCGGCGGGATGATGGGCCCTGGATCGTGGGGCCCCGGATCGTGGGAACCGGGCGGGATGATGGTGCCTGGATCGTGGGGACCCGGGATGATGGGCCCCGGTCAGCAGCTATCGCCGACCACAACTCCGGCCGTGCCAACCACGCCCCCGCGGTAGCCGTTTCAGCCTGGTTCATTCGTGCTGGTCGGTTGTGGTCGGTTCAGTGCGCAGGAAGGTGAAGATGCGTTCCGACTTCGGCGGGCCGCGGGCCACCTTCCCCACCCCGCGGGTTGGGCTACACCAACGTCCACCGCTGTGCTGCGGCAGGGTGGTCGAGCCTCGTTAGGGCTACGCCCCGAAGCCCGCCAGGTCGTCGAGCAGTTGCGCCGTAGCGGCTATCAGGTGGCGATGCTCACCGGCGACAACGCTGCCACCGCCTATGCGTTAGCCAAGCATGTGGGGATCGACATAGTGCACGCCGATCTACGCCCCGAAGACAAAGCCGCACTGATTGAGCAACTACGTCGACAGCAGACGACCGCGATGGTCGGTGACGGCGTCAACGACGCCCCCGCTCTGGCCGCCGCCGACCTGGGTATTGCGATGGGCGCGATGGGCACCGACGTGGCCATCGAAACCGCCGACATCGCGCTGATGGGGGACGACCTGCGCAACCTCACCCTAGCCCTCGCCCATGCCCGGCGCGCACGACGCATCATGCTCCAAAACGTAGGCCTGTCCCTGGGATTGATCACCGTGCTCATCCCGCTTGCCCTCACCGGAGTATTGGGATTGGCCGCAGTCGTTGCCGTGAACGAACTCGCCGAAATCGTCGTCATCGCCAACGGTGTCCGCGCCGGACGCACCCCACCTGTTGCCATTACCGACCCGAGTCGAACGACCGTGGTGTCCGGCGCTGCTCCGGCCGCCACACGGTAGGGGCCACGCCCTAACGCACTGACGCAGCCGAGACCTCAGATCGCCGGACACTAACTGAAATCCATCGACAAGGTCGAGGCCCGAGGTCAGCGTAGCCGTCGCTGCATGGGTTCACATGTGCGACAAAAGGCTTGCGGCACATGAACGCGTGAGGAAAATGGAGGTGCGCCGCGTCGCCCGATTCCCGGTATGGAACTGAGAGGCCATCGCCGGTTAATAGTCCCAAGGGTCGGGGCCCATCATGCCCGGACCCCATTGCCCGGGTCCCATCATTCCGGGTCCCCATTGTGCGGGGTTCCATTGCCCGGGTGGCCCCATCATGCCCGGCCCCATCCCAGGTCCCCACTGTCCGGGACCCATCATTCCGGGTCCCCATTGCCCGGGTCCCCAGCAGTCGGGATACCAAATGCCGTCCGCTCCCCAACAACCCGGCGGGTCCAACGGATTTGGGATATCCGCCACATAGGGAGACGCCGAGATCGGCGCTGCGGGTTGAGCATTGGCGGCGGTACTGCCGCTGAATTCGATCAGTACCGCTGAGCTGCCGAGGGCGAGGACCGCCAGACTGGCGGTCGTCAACTGTTTGGCGGTGAACATGCTTTGTCACCTCTTCTGGTCTGTGGTTGCCAGCTTCACGGAGTGCTACTTGGGTGGGCTGACATCTAGTTCGGCGTACATTCCGGTCCAGTAGTGACCGGTGATGTTGCAGATCAATTCGTAGCGGCCCGGTGTCAGGGTGACGGTGGTCCAGCCGCTGGCCCCGGGCGCGATGCCGGTGTTGCTCGGGTTGTCGTCACCACGGTCAGCGCCGCAGGTGCGTGAGGCTTCGCCAAGGCTGCCGGCCTCATCGACCTTGCCGTCGGGACCGATGGCACGCTGCCCGAGGTATTGGCCTTTTGCCAGGGGCAGCACGACCAATTCATGGTTGATCGCACCGGCATTGGTCACTCGGAACGACACCTGACCCGGCGGGACAGTGGCCGGATTGATGAGGATGCGCATCATCCCCATCATTCCCATCCCAGGGCCTTGGTAGCCGTTCGGCCCGGAGCCAGACTGGCCGTTCCAACCCGGCCCTAACATGCCCCCCGGGCCCATCATGCCGCCAGGGCCCATCATGGCGTGCATATCGGTGAGGGTGACGTCAACAACGGTGCCCGACAATGCCGGTGCCGCACAGGATGTGACAGCCGGAGACCGCCCAGGCCCCATCATTCCAGGCCCCATCATCCCCGGACCCCACTGCCCGGAGCCCATCATTCCCGGACCCACTCCTGGGCCGGTGGGGTACGGCGGGTTAGCGGCGGTGCGGTTATGGCGCATCGCCATTCCGATGCTCAATGCCACGGCGCATGCGATGGCGACCACCACCGCGCCGAGTGCGATTGCCAAGTCGCGTGATCTCCGGTGGGTGCCCATCGCGGTCAGCGGTGTTCCCGCAGCAGTGTCATACGCCGCCGGAACTCGTCTTCGTCGATCTCACCTCGGGCGAAGCGGTCGGCCAACCGATCTTCAGCGCGCATCCCGTCCGGGCCCGGGCCGCCCCGGTGGTGGGAGCTGCCGCCACCCGACAGATAGCGGACGGCGAAGATGATCGCCACAATCACCGCAACCACTAGCAGCACCATCAGCACACCCATCACGATGCCGCCGCCGCCCCAACCGCCGTGCCAGCCGTTACCCCACTCGTATCCACACATCTTTGCCTCCCAAGCACCAGCACTATCACTGTCCTGCTCATTTATGAGGTCAGCATGCGCGGGAGGCTGCGCTAGGGAATAGGGCCGATGGTCCTTTCCTCCACCAAAGTGCCATAACATCGCTGAATGGAGATGGCGAGCACCTCGGCAGAGATACAGCGCGTTGAGCTGGCCCCGGCGGCAGCATTGTTTCGGTCCCTCGGGGACCCCACCCGGCTAGCGATTGTGCGTCGGCTCGCCGCTGGCCCCGCCCGCGTTGTAGAGCTGGTGCAGGCAGTCGGGTTGGCACAGTCGACCGTGTCCAAACACCTTGCCTGCCTGCGGGAGTGCGGTCTGGTGGACTCCGAGCCGGTCGGGCGGGCCTCGCTGTTTCGGCTCACCCAACCCGCACTGATCGACGTACTCGCCTCCGCCCAGACCGTGCTGGAGGCCACCGGTGAAGCCGTGGCCGTCTGCCCGACATACGGCATAGACAGCTGCGCCTCCGAAACGCCATGACGAACAGCCGCGCTGTACCCACGACCCTCAGATCGCCCGGCTCACCCGTATGCCTGCCTCTGGCTGCCCTCACCACATTCCGGCTGACGCGGGATCCTGCCGGGGCTCAATTCACCGGGTTAACCGTCCCGTTGGGTCTGGAGTCTCCGGACATGCGGGGCGGTTCACGCTGATGGCTACCCCGGGGCCGAAAGTTAATCCTTAACCGACAAGTCAAACCCGTTGCCGCGCTTGGCTAGTCGTCGACATCCCCGATCTTGCCAGTACATACTGCGATGACTGCACCGCTCATCGCCAAGGCCGCGATCGCAAGAGCAAACAACCCGGACATGTACTGGAGCGATTGGGCTGCTGCATAGGGAGAGACGACAAAACCGACGATGAACCAGACGACGGCAGCCACAACGAGTGCTGCGCCGGTGTATGTCATTCCGGCGACTGTATCCAATGTTTACTCCGATCTTCTCCCAGATCGACTGCCATCGTTTGATCATCGCCCTCGATGTTCGGCCTGTCCACCAACTAGCCCGCTTGCGACTCAGATCGCGGCCTGGGGTGGTGGGTTGTCGCAGCTAGGCCGGCGACCGAGGTACTGCGGTCTGCGACTGTGACGGTTGATGCCAGATGCTTGCAACGCTGGCACTGAAAGCTAGCGCGAGCTGGTTGAATCCATAACGCGGGGCGCTGCGGGCGTCACCGACAGCATCGGAAGCCCGAGCAACCGGAGTGCATTAGCGACGACAATAAGCGTCGATCCTTCGTGAATGAGGACGGCAGGGCCGATTCCCAAGCCGAAGACCGTCGCTGGTATTAGGACCGCAACGATCCCGAGGCTGGCCCACAGATTTTGCTTGATGACTCGGGCAGAGCGCCGGCTCAGGTGGACGGCAAATGGGAGAGCCTTGAGATCGTCGGCCATCAGCGCAACGTCGGCGGTCTCCAACGCCACATCGGACCCGGCTGCGCCCATCGCTATTCCCACGCTGGCCCGCGCCATCGCCGGCGCGTCGTTAACACCGTCACCGACCATGCCCACTCGGCCGTAGCGCTCTGCCAGCGCGGCGATCTCAGCGACCTTGTCCTCTGGCATAAGGTCGCCACGGGCGTTGGCAACGCCGACTTCGGCTGCGACAGCGTCGGCCACCTGCTGGTTGTCACCTGACAGCATGACGGTGTTGCGGATCCCTAGTTCGCCGAGTCGTCTGATGACCGCCGGCGCTTCCGGCCGCGGCACATCCATCAGCCCGATCGCTCCCAGCCAGCGGTCGCCTGCGCGTACGAGCATCGTGGTACGGCCCGCGAGTTTGAGTCTGTCGATGTCCGCTGCCAGCGCCGCCGGCGGGGCGTCGGAAAGAGCTTCAATCTTGCCGATGCGGATCTGCACCCCATCCACGGATGCGACGACGCCGCGACCGATGAGGGTACGTACGTCCGTCGCCCGCGGTACCGCTGCCCCAGCCAAGCGCTCACGGCCGTCGCGGACGATCGCGGTGGCCAGAGGATGATCGCTCTGTTCCTCAACTGCTACCGCAATCTTGAGCAATTCGGTTTCGTCAACACCTGCGGCGGCAATCACGGTGGCGATCCGCGGTCTGCCCTCGGTCAGTGTGCCAGTCTTGTCAAAGGCCAACACCTCAACACGGCCCAGGTCCTCAAGGGCCGCGCCGCCCTTCATCAAGATGCCGGCCCTCGCGGCGCGTGCGACGGCCGAAAGCACAGCGCTAGGTGTTGCGATAGCCAATGCACATGGGCTGGCAGCAACCAGAACGGCAAGCGCCCGGTACACCGTGGCAGTGAAAGGCTCGTTCACGACGATTCCGGCGAATAGCAGGAGGAAGACGCCCACGAGTACGGCGGGCACAAAGATGCGCTGGAACCGGTCGGTGAAGCGCTGCGTCGACGTGGTCTTGGTCTGCGCCTCGGCGACCAAGCGGACCACCCGGGCCAGCGTGGAGTCTTCGGCGAGGCGGGTCACCTGGATCTCGAGAGCACCCGCGCCGTTGATCGTCCCGGCGAACACACGGGCTGCCGAGTCGACGAGGTCGGGCGACGCTGCCGCCGCCGCGACGTCGGGCACAGGACTCTTGTCGACAGGAACGCTCTCGCCCGTCACAGGAGCCTGGTCGACGCTGCCGGTCCCTGCGACGACGAAGCCGTCCGCGGCGAGTCGCGTGTTGGGGCGTACGACGACGATGTCCCCGATGCGGAGGTCTGCAACGGGTACCTCGATGGTCTCGCCCGTGCCGCCGCGTCGCACAAGTGCCGTCTTCGGAGCAATTTCTGCGAGCGCCTCAATCGCCCGGCGGGCACGCCCCATCGCGTAACCCTCGAGCGCGTGCCCGACGCTGAACAAGAAGAGCAGCAACGCGCCTTCCGGAACTTCACCGAGTGCCGCCGCACCGGCCGCCGATACCAGCATCAAGAAGTCGATCTCGAAGCGTCCCTGCCGGACGCTGGCGAACGCTTCCTGGACGGTGAAGAACGCGCCGAAGAAGAACGCCAGGGAATAGATCACCAGCTCAGCGGGCCGCGGTGTATCCGCGAACGTCGCCATCAGCCATCCGACGAATAGCAATGTTCCAGCGAGTCCGGCGAAGATCAATTCGCTTCGCTCCCCGAAGATTCCGCCGTGATCGTGCTGATGCGCGGAGTCCTGCGCGGACTGCCCATCATGGCCATCGCCAAGGGTGCCGGATGGCAGGGGTGGTGTCGGCGCGGATCCGGCGGCGATGACGTCGACAAGTTCTTGGGCAGTCACTGTCGTCCGTTCGAATTCCACCTCGACGGCGTCAGCCCTAGCTGCCGCGGAGACGACGCCGGGCATGGAGGACAGCCTCTCGACGAGTGCTGCTGTTCGTGCCGCCGCCCCATGATCCGTCTCGGCCATTAACCAACGCAGGTGTCCGTACCGGTTGTTGATGGTCTGCGCCGCATGCCACGCCCGCCGTTGCACTTCGGTTGCCGTCACGGCATTGGCGTCGTAGTGGACACATAGGCGCGGCTTCAGCGTGCCGCCGCCGATGACATGGGCCTTGTCGATGACTGAGGCGGCGGCCAGGTCGTGTGTCAGGCGCTCAGCGCAGCGATCGTCACTCCCCGGTAGCAGGTCGACAAGCTCGAGTGCCAATGCTTGGTTGGCCGGCTCGTCGTCGGTGTCGTGCCCTGCAGGACCGCAGTCTCCACCAATCATAGATGCAATAATACGCATATGTGCATGTCTTTGGTCAACTCCTCGAGCCAATGAGCAAGCGCCTCACGTGTGCATTGAGCCAACGCAATCGACATCGAGATGAGCACCGTGGCGAATCAAGTCCGCACCTGCTTGTCATCGAGTCGCGTCACGTCGCCGTCGTCCGGACCGTGGGTACGACCGACGTGGGCTTCGGCGCGCATCCGCTCGATCATGTGCGGGTAGTGCAGCTCGAAAGCGGGCCGCTCCGAACGGATCCGGGGCAGCTCGGTGAAGTTGTGCCGCGGCGGCGGGCACGAGGTGGCCCACTCCAGCGAGTTGCCGTAGCCCCACGGATCGTCGACGGTGACGACCTCGCCGTAGCGCCAGCTCTTGAAGACGTTCCAGACGAACGGCAGCACCGACACACCAAGGATGAACGCGCCGATCGTCGACACGATGTTCAGCGTCTCGAAGCCATCCGACGGCAGGTAGTCGGCGTAGCGGCGCGGCATCCCCTCATTACCCAGCCAGTGCTGCACCAGGAACGTGGTGTGGAAGCCGATGAAGGTCAGCCAGAAATGCAGCTTGCCCAGCCGCTCGTCGAGCAGGCGCCCGGTCATCTTCGGGAACCAGAAGTAGATCCCGGCATAGGTCGCGAACACGATGGTGCCGAACAGCACGTAATGGAAGTGCGCGATCACGAAGTAGCTGTCGCTGACCTGGAAGGCGATCGGCGGGCTGGCCAGCAGCACACCGGACAGACCACCCAGCAGGAACGTCACCAGGAAGCCGATCGAGAACAGCATCGGCGTCTCGAACGTCAGCCGGCCCTTCCACATCGTGCCGATCCAGTTGAAGAACTTGATGCCGGTGGGCACCGCGATCAGGAACGTCATGAAGCTGAAGAACGGCAGCAGCACCGCGCCCGTGACGTACATGTGGTGCGCCCACACCGCCACCGACAGCGCCGCGATGCTGATCGTGGCGTAGATCAACGTGGTGTAGCCGAAGATCGGCTTGCGGGAGAACACCGGGAAGATCTCCGAGACGATGCCGAAGAACGGCAGCGCGATGATGTACACCTCGGGGTGCCCGAAGAACCAGAACAAGTGCTGCCACAAAATCGCCCCACCGTTGGCGGGGTCGAAAATATGGGCGCCCAAGTGACGGTCAGCGGCCAGACCGAACAGCGCTGCGGTCAGCAGCGGGAAGGCCACCAGCACCAGGATCGACGTCACGAAGATGTTCCAGGTGAAGATCGGCATCCGGAACATGGTCATGCCGGGGGCGCGCATACAGACCACGGTGGTGATCATGTTGACCGCACCCAAGATGGTGCCCAGACCACCGACGATCAGACCGAGGATCCACAGATCGGCACCAGCCCCCGGGGTACTGACGGCATTCGACAACGGTGTATAGGCCGTCCAGCCGAAATCTGCCGCACCGCCGGGGGTGATGAAGCCGGCCATCGCGATCATCGCGCCGAAGACAAACAGCCAGAACGACAGCGCGTTCAGCCGCGGGAAGGCGACATCCGGCGCCCCAATCTGCAGCGGCAGCACCAGGTTGGCGAACCCGAACACGATCGGCGTCGCATAGAACAGCAGCATCACCGTGCCGTGCATCGTGAACAGCTGGTTGTACTGCTCATTGGACAGGAACTGCAGACCCGGCACCGCCAGCTCGGCACGCATGAACAGCGCCATCAAGCCACCGAGGAAAAAGAACACGAAGCACGTGACCACATACATGATGCCGATCAGCTTGTGATCGGTCGTCGTCACCAGTCGGTAAATCAAAGTGCCTGTGGGGCCCATTCGGGCCGGGAACGCGCGGCGCGCGATGAGTTCATCGGTCGGCGGCGCTTCGGTTACCACAGATTCCTCCTGCCACGAACGTCGACCACTGCGAGCGTTCTACGGTACAGATCCGTAGGATAACCTACGTAGTATCTCCGTACTATGTGACGTAGTTACGTATCCAGTAGGGCCGCATCACCCCATCACGACGGGTGTCCCGCTGGGGCGGGTGCAGAGCATTCGCACCCGCCCCAGCCCCAACCGGTGACCATCGCCGCCGCGCGAATGTCGCTAGGTTTGGCCCCTAAATACTGATGTACTACGTACGTCCGTGGAACCGGAATCGTTTTCAGGCCTAACGGCAACCACGCTGCTCACAGACCTACCAACGATGGTCTTGCGTGATTCATCAGCCCGCACAACCCGATAGTCGAGTCTCGACCGCTTGCCCAAAAGTGTGTGTTCCGTTAGCGTCTCGTCAACCAACAACAGGCTGGTGACGGTAAGGACCTCTCGAATTGGTATCGCACCTGCGCGCTGCGCGACCGACTCGGGTTACGGGTCACCGGTGGGACACCGAAGTCACTGAAGTCATTCCCATCGACAGGCACGACCCAACACTGCGTCCAAGAACGTATCTCAGCCCATTCGCCACCGACCTCGACGTACTAGCAGCGCCCGAACTCGACGACTCAAACGACTTACCCTATGAGTGGCCGCGCCTCCTACTTCCATCGCTTCGCGCCACCAATGCAACCCGATCGCGTATACCGAACCCCATCAGCGCTTCGCCACGCGCCGATGACACGAAAGGACCGGATCGTCGGCACCCAACTTCTGACGGTAGACACCGCAAACCGTTGGCGACACATCGCAGGGCATCGGAACCCACCGCAGTCATACACGGCAAGTTAGTCGTCGCCGCCATGGCAGCTGGAGCAATCGCCGCTGGGACGAATATTGCGCTCAACGCAACGGGCGCCCAGGCCTCCGCTGCCAGCACGGCCGACGCCGCTGAATCGCAGCACCCCCAGTCAAACGAAGGTTGGGGCGCTCAAATCGTCTCCATCGCCAACAACGTCGACTCGACGATTCATCGAGAAGAACTCGCCCGGGGGACGACCTACGCTCGGGTCTATCTCGCTAACGGTGTTTCCGGCGTTTTTCATCAGTAGGTTTCGGCTGCCGGGAATCGGTCGGCGAAGGTGATCGCGAACGCATTGAGGGCAGGTTTCCACCGCATCGTCCATCGTGCCCTGCCGACACCGGTCGGGTCCAGTGATCGGGTCACCAGATACAGGCACTTGAGCGCCGCCTGCTCGGAGGGGAAGTGTCCGCGGGCCTTGATCGCGCGGCGGTAGCGGGCGTTGAGCGACTCGATCGCGTTCGTCGAGCAGATCACTCGCCGGATCTCCACGTCGTAGTCCAGGAACGGAATGAACTCCGCCCAGGCGTTGTCCCAGAGCCGGATCACTGCCGGGTAGCGCTGCCCCCATTTCTCGGCCAGCTCGTCGAACGCCGCCCGAGCCGCGGTCGCGTTGACCGCAGTGTAGATCGGCTTGACGTCGCCCTTGATCTCGTCCCAGTACTTGCGGGACGTGAGCCGAAAAGTGTTGCGCAGCAGATGAATGATGCACGTCTGCACGATCGCCTGCGGCCACACATTGCCCACCACCTCGGGCAGTCCCTTGAGCCCGTCGCAGACGACGAAGAAGGTGTCCTTGATGCCGCGGTTGCGTAGGTCGGTGAGCACGCTCATCCAGAACTTGGCGCCCTCCCCGCCGGTGCCGGCCCACAAGCCGAGGATGTCGCGTTCCCCGGCCAGGGTGACCCCGATGGCAGCGTAGAACGGCCGGTTGGCGACTTGGCCGTCGCGGACCTTGACCACGATCGCGTCGATGAAGATCGCGGCGTAGGTTTCATCCAGCGGTCGCACCGACCAGTCGTTCATCTCCTCAAGCACCTTGTCGGTGATGCGGCTGATCGTCTCTTTGGATACCGACGCCCCGTAGATCTCGGCGAAGTGCGCCGAGATCTCACCGGTGGTCAAGCCCTTCGCGTACAGCGACAGCACGACCTCGTCCACGCCGTTCAGGCGACGTTGGCGTTTCTTGACGATCTGAGGCTCGAAGGTCGATGCCCGATCGCGCGGCACGTCAAGTTCGACCGGGCCGGTGGTGTCGGTCAGCACCGTCTTGGTGCGGGTGCCGTTGCGGATGTTGCCCGACCCCGTCTCGGGCGGGTCGTGTTTCTCATAGCCGAGGTGCTCGGTCATCTCCTCATTGAGCGCGGTCTCGAGGACCGTCTTGGTCAACTGCTTGAGCAGCCCGTCGGGCCCGGTCAGCGACAAGCCCTGCTCCTGGGCCAATCGGACCAGTTCGACCGCAGCCTTCTGGCCTTCGGACTGCTCAGCCGCCTTCTTCTTCGCCACATCGTCCAGTGTCGTCATCACGGCACCTTTCTCGCCGAGCATCACTCAGCGTGTCAGTGCCGGAAACACCGTTAGATCCACAGTCCCCTACGCTCAGGAGCGAGCCGCGCGTGAAGCGCGATTGCGACGCCCACCTTTCGTCTTCCCGACTCGTGGCATCGTGACATCCGGATTTGGGACACGGTGGGGCACTTTGCATGGCGGACTGGATATCGCCAATGCGATCGGTACGCCGATCTACGCGTCGTTCGATGGAGAAGTGATCGCTGCTGGGCCGACGCCAGGCTTCGGTATGTGGGTCAAGATCCGGGATGCGCAGGGCACCATCACGCTCTACGGCCACATCGACACCGCCACCGTGCAGGTTGGGGAGCGTGTTTTCGCCGGCGATCAAATCGCCACAATGGGTAATCGCGGCAACTCGACAGGCCCGCACCTGCACTTCGAAGTCCTTGTCAACGGTTCAGACAAGACCGACCCCATGTGGTGGCTGAACGAACGTGGTGTGACCAGCGGGTAGGTCCGCCGCAGGCCATTGAGGGCCGCGGTGTCCTAGCCCCGTGCACCCCAGCCCGATTTCGGTGAATCGTGCGTCGCACCGCTGGCTGCTCGACGCCGTAAGCTACCTACTGACTAATTCAGGAGGTTGGATCATCGCCCACGTACGTGGCTTTGGAGAACTCGAGGCAGCGATCATGGATCGCCTTTGGAACCGTGACCCCGAGACCGATACAGCTGTCAGGGAGATTTTTGACGAGTTGAGCGCCGAACGCAAGATCGCGTACACAACAGTAATGTCGACGATGGACAACCTGCATGGGAAGGGCTGGTTGTCACGAAAACGTGATGGAAAGGCATACCGCTACCGGCCCACCCTGACCCGGGAAGAGCACAGCGCCCGCTTGATGCTCGAAGCTCTCAACGGTGGTGGACGTTCAGAGGCCGTACTGAGCCATTTCGTCGCACAGATTGACGCAGAAGAGTCCGCCGACTTACGTGCCGCGCTGCGACGCCTCGCACGAAAGTCGAGGCGATGACCGTCGCGGCCGCGCTGTTGCTCTATGTGACAATCATTTTGGCCGCAGGCCCGAGGTTGCTGATTTCGATGACCGCCAACGGCGGTGCTCCCCGGTTGGGGATCGCCGCATGGTTGACAGCAATCGTTACCATGCTCGGATGTTCTATCGCTGCAACGGTATTGCTGCTGATCGAAGTCGCCGGACACTGGGACAGCCCTGACGCATTGATCGTGTCGTGCCTTGAGCGGCTACAAGCGATCCTTCTCGGCCATGGCGGCTGGACCCCAAGGTTGGTCGCGACCGCCGCAGTCAGCATCGTCAGCGGGTGCTTGGTCGCCGTCTGCGTCCGACTCGTTCGCGCCCTGGTGCGTATGCGCGCCCACACGTTTGCCCACGCCGACGCCGTGCGTCTGGTGGGCAAATCGGACGGCGGCGACATAGTCATCATCGAGGCAGCCGAGCCCGCGGCGTACTGCGTGGCAGGGCGGCCACCGGCTATCGTCGTCACTACCGCCGCTCTCGCGGCCCTCGATGAAACGCAGCTGGCGGCCGTCGTGGCCCACGAGCGTGCTCACCTCAGGGGGCGCCATGCGCATGTTGTCGCTGCAGTGCGCGGCCTGGCCGCGGCCCTACCCAGAGTTAGGCTCCTCACCAGCGCCACTACTCAAATCTCATTCCTGCTAGAGATGTGTGCCGATGACGCTGCGGCGCAACGCCATGGCCGGCAACCACTGCTTGCCGGGTTACTGAAGTTGGCGGGTGCGTCTGCACCCATCCACGGTCTGGCGGCAGCAAGTGTCGCCGTGCTGGTGCGCGCCCAGCGTCTCAGTGCTCCACAGATCGGGTTCGCTCAGCTCCGCGCACGCCTTACGTTAAGTAGCGCACTTACGGCAATGGTGGCTATACCGACTGCCATCGTTGCACTGTCGCTTTATGGAGCCTTGATCTGCTTCGCATAATTCGCTACACCCTTTTCGACAGGCCAGGCGCGACGCCGTGACGAGCGCGAAATCGGATGAAAGCAGCTTCGAACCGCCGTAACCGCCACCTCATCGCCAGCAGGTAGCTGCGATATCCGACCGTTCCCCTCGGCTGTCGAGCAGTCTGCACCGCTCATCTACGTAGTGAATACGTAAGATGGTGGTGCAACAACTCACGGCGATCGGCGGGAAAGATTTTATGAGGCGAATCGGCGCCGCAATTAACAGGCGGCGCAGAGGTATCTGGTGGGCAGCGCTGCTAGCGCTAGCAGTAGGCGCCAGCGCAATCGTCGGGGTGAGCGCACGTGGTTCATCAACCTCAGCGCCACCACAATCCGGTGCGATCGTTGACAAAGGCACCCCATACAGCGACCTGCTCACTCCGAGCTTGCGGATGTCGGTCACCGAGGGCGCCGTCGGGGTGTCGGTAGATGCTCCCGTGACGGTCAGCGCAACGAGCGGCGTCCTGGGGCCGGTTGCTCTGATCAACGAGCGGGGCCGCGTCGTCAGTGGCGAAGTGAGCCCCGATGGAGTGGCCTGGCGGTCCGCAGAACCCTTGGGTTACAACCGGACATACACGTTGAGCGCTGAGGCACTTGGCCTCAGCGGCGTGGCGCGCAGGACCGCCACCTTCCAAACGCACTCACCGCAGAACCTCACTATGCCCTACCTGCTGCCAAACGATGGTGACGTCGTCGGAGTCGGCCAACCCGTTGCAGTGCGGTTCGACGAGAACATTTCCAATCGACTCGCCGCCCAGCGAGCGATAACCATCACGACAAACCCGCCAGTCGGCGGAGCCTTCTACTGGTTCAGCGACCGCGAATTACGCTGGCGCCCAGCGCAATACTGGAAACCAGGAACCACGGTCAACGTCCAGGTCAAGGCTTACGGCGTCGATTTCGGCGGAGGATTGTTTGGCCAGGACGACGCCACGACTCGTTTCACGATCGGCGACGAGGTCATCGCGACCGCCGACGACGCCACCAAGACGATGACCGTGCGCGTGAACGGTTCCGTGGTCAAGACAATGCCCATTTCGATGGGCAAGAACAAGACTCCTACCGACAACGGCACCTACATCATCGGAGACCGGTACTCCTTCCTCGTCATGGACTCTTCGACGTATGGCGTACCGGTGAACTCACCGGACGGGTATCGGACAGAAGTGAACTGGGCCACTCAGATGTCCTATAGCGGAATCTACGTTCATTCCGCACCTTGGTCCGTCGGTAGCCAGGGACGCAACAACGTCAGCCACGGCTGTCTCAACGTCAGCCCGGACAACGCGAAGTGGTTCTATGACACGACCAAACGCGGCGACATCGTCGAGGTCATCAATACCGTGGGGCCCGCGTTGTCAGGGACCGACGGGCTCGGCGACTGGAATATTCCCTGGGATCAATGGAGCGCCGGTAACGCCGCGCTGTAGTACACAGCAAGTGCGAAAGCCGGGGCCATGACCTGTTTCCTCCGTGTCGACGCCGACTCGAAGAAATGGTGTCGACGAGGTCTCTAGTCTGAGCTCGACGAACCCGAGGTGAACGACCCTCTCCCCCAAGCCTTGTCAACGACCTTCGAAGTCGGCAGCCCAATTACCCTTTGGCTGCATACGCCAACATCGCCACACCTAGCAGTCCGAAACATACACTCGGGAGCGCGCCGCCCAGCGCCAGGACGGACGCGAACAACAACAGAACGGGGAGGAATCCATGCGCACCTTCGCGACGACCCTGGTAGCCCTGACGCTCTGGTGGTTGGCTGCCGGGATCGCTGCGGCTCACACAGGGCTCGTGAGTTCCGACCCGACCACGGACGCCACCGTGACGATCCCTCCGGGAGTCGTCACATTGACGTTCAGCGAAGACATCAATCCAGCATTCGCGACCATCGTCGTCAACAGTGCCGACGGTCGCAATTGGATAACCGGCCCTCCCCGGGTCGAGGGACCACAAGTCACCGCCACCATGGGGCCAGATCGTCCCGCAAGCGGCGTCTACACCGTCGGCTACCGCGTGGTATCAGCGGATGGCCACCCCGTATCCGGCTCCTACAAATTCACGATCGCTGGTGTTCCCGGCGGGACCCAACCTGCAGCCACCGTTTCCGAGGCTGCCCCCACCGCGGCGTCTGCACCGCAATCACCGTCCCCCGCAGGATCGGACACCAAAACATCCATCCTCATCGCAGCCGTCGCCGGCCTGGTCCTCGGCGGGGTGATCGCACTATGGCAATCGTGGCGGCGCCGCCGAGCACGCGCGCCGCTCAGCGAGGCAGGATCTGCCGACTCGGCAACCCCCGGGGACGAGGCGAGAACACCGCCTTCTGGCTAAACGCCTCGCTTCGCTGGCCACCTCCGCATCCACCTGCCTCAGCCCGGTCGTGGGCTGCAGTGAACCATCTACGGTCTTAGTACGTATATACTCGCGAGCACGATCCCCAATCCAGCATCTCTCGACCACAATCGCCGTCCCGGGCGTGCCTCTCGGCTACACATGTGAAAGACAAACTCCCTCATGGCTCCTATCACACGAATTCTGCTGACCGTCTTTACAGTCATCACCGTGATCATGGGGGTCGGTGTCTATCTTTCGGTTCGCGACCGGGAGACGCCCGCGGTGGCGCAGGCACAGACAGAAGATGCCGGCCAGTTGATCCGCGAAGACAGTCACCGCCTCAATACAGTGCCGGGCAGTGACGTCACCTTCGTCGAATTCCTCGATTTCGAATGCGAAGCATGCCGGGCGGCGTTCCCGCTCGTCGAGCAGCTGCGGTCGCAGTACGGGGACCGTGTCAATTTCGTCGTCCGCTACTTCCCCATCCAGTCCCACTTCAACGCCGAACGGGCGGCCCGTGCGGTCGAATCGGCGGCCCAGCAAGGCAAGTTCGAACCGATGTATAAGAAGATGTACCAGACACAGAGCGAGTGGGGTGAGCAGAAGACGCCGGCTGACGCGATCTTCCGTGGATTTGCTACCGAAGTCGGCCTCGACATGGCGAAGTTCGATGCTGTCTACAACGATCCCGCCACCGTCGCACGCATCAATCTGGATGTTGCGGATGGTAAAGCACTTGGCGTCGAGGGCACCCCGACCATCTTCTTAGATGGCAAGCGGTTGAAGTTCAGGAGCTACTCGGACTTGTCAACAGCAGTCGAGCAAGCGTTGCAGAAGTAGCACTTCGTCGCAGGACCCTGATCGAAGCGGCGTTCGACCAGATCAGGCCGAAACGACGCGGTGGGATCGACGATGGTGGTGCGTACTTTGAAGGTGCGCGGGCTGATCCCGGCGAGCCCGATCTCGGCCATGAACTTGGCGACTGTTTTCTCCGAGACCTGCTCATCGGCGGCACGCAGGTCGGCGGCGATCCGGGGCGATCCGTAGGTTCCGCCGGAGTCGCGATGATGGTCGATGATCTTCACGGTCAGGTCGGCCTTTCGTTGCTCATTGTCAGTCAATGCTGTTGTGACCGAACGCTTCGCACGCTTGTAGTAGCCGGAGGTCGAGACCTGCAGCAGGCGTGCCATTCGGGTGATCGCGGTGTTCGCGCACTCTGCGGCCATCAGCTCGAACCGGTCAGTTGATTCTTAGTGTGCGGACAGCGGAGCGGTCGACGCCGCACGAGATGGCGTCCCCGCCGTCGGCCAGACAGTCGGCGGGCGCGTAAGGCCGGCCATCGCGTACCAGCCACGGCGCATCCCGCATACCGAGTACAGGAATGTTGTTCTGACGGAAGGCTTCCCAGATCCCCAGGTGGCTGGCCGGCATTTCGTCGCCGGGCGCGATGCTGCGCGGGCGGGTGGTGGTGAACACGAAGTCGGGACAGTCGGCCACCAGTTGTTTCATGGCCCGTTGCACCCACTGGTAGCACTGCGGATATAACCTCCGTGCGACTTTTTCAGGCGTGCTATCTCGCCACCCCAAACTGATTGGGCGCCGGCATCACCCACACGGCAAATCTGGACCATTGACGAGATTCCGACGGCGAGCACCACTATCGCGACGAGGATGTTGGTGACGACGCGGTGTTTGTCCGATCGACGTTCGATCACGCGCAACACCACGAGCACGATCGCAACCACCAGCAGCGCGATGGAGTAGTAAATCATTACGCTGCCCCGGGCGGCATGTTCCTGCAAGATGGGGGTCGGTTTGGTTCTCAGGTCGTACAGCCAGTCTCCGGCATTTAGCATGATGGGCGTCAATACCATTGTGGCCGTGGCCAATATCAGCGTGAGCCACAACAGCTGGCCCGCCGGGCGGCCGGCCACAACCCACAGACGATCACCAGCGGGGCAGTCAGCGCCACCACACCACCACGAAGTGCAGCAGTAGGGCATGAGCGGGCATCCCGTTGACGATGGTCATAGAACTCCTCGGCTGGCGGGTGGCGGGGTGCAGTGACATCAGTCCCGATCATCGGCGCGCTGGTCCGGCAGTGCGGGGCCAGGGCCGTGGTATGCCCGCCAGATCAGCCGCCGAGCCCCTTCTTGATGGCCGCATCCTGCTTTTGGCCGACATCGTTGACGAAGTCCTGTGGTGCCGCCGCGTCTGTTGGGCCGTCAAATTCCAGCGTGACGAACGCCCTGCCTTCGGTGAACAGCAGTATCGTCACGCCCTTGCTACGGTCCGGCGAGTTCCCCAACAACGTCGTTCCGCCCGTGCCGACGTTGGCCGGTTGCGTTGTCGGGTCTTTGATGGCGTCACCCTGTTGACCTTTGGCCGCGTTCAACGCGTTCGTAGCGGCGGCGGGATCTGCGAAGACCTGGATGGTGTCTTTGATGACGTGGCTGCCGTCTTCGTCTCTGAACGTCGTCGCGACGCCCTGCTGGCCATTCGGGTTGTTCGTTGGTGGGGTGGCCGTGAAGGGTATCGGTGCATCGACATCGCTCGCCTGGATCAACAGCCGGGTGTAGTCGCTCGACTGTGCCGGTGCCAACGACGTCGGTGCTGAGCTGCGGGTACTCGTGGCTGGGGTGGCAGATCCCGACTTTGACGTCGATGACGTCGAATCGCTGCCGCAGCCGGCGATCGACACGCTCAGTACCACCGCCGCCGCAACGCCCGCGACCACCGTTTGTGCAATCCTCATCGCATCGAGCCCGCTAGTAGTAGTTTGTTAGGTCGGTGTGTCGCAACGGTTTTCGTTGTCGTCTCTGGGAGAATCGGGGGGTGGATGCAGCTGAACTCGTACGCGTCGATGGGCAGTTGGATTCCTTTGTCGGCGAGGTGTTCTCGTCCTTGGTGCGCAAGGATCGACGGGCGACGGCGGGGCTGTATGTGCGATGGGTTGATGCTCGACGGTCAGCGCAAGTCGATGCAGCCGATGGCGGCGCGGCTGAGGGTGGATCACCAGCGGCTGCAGCAGTTCGTGACCAGTTCGCCGTGGGAGGTGGAGCCGGTCCGCAAGGCATGCGCCTTGATTCAGCCGCACGCGTGGATGATCGATGACACCGGGCTCGTCAAGGACGGAGCCTCCTCGGCGTGCGTGGCCCGTCAATACACGGGCACGCTGGGCAAGGTCGGCAACTGTCAGGTCGCGGTCAGCGTGCACGCCGCCTCGGATGCGGCCTCCGCACCGCTGGATTGGCGACTGTATGTGCCCCCAAGCTGGGACGAGGACGGCGCCGAGGACCCCGCAGCGGTCGCTGTCGCCCGTGAACGGTGCGCGATCCCCGACAGCGAGCATCACCGGCCGAAGTGGCAGATGGCCCTGGAGACGGCCGACTCTCAAGACACAGATCCTCACACCGCAGGGACATCTATGGTCTAGCTACGTAGATCACGGAAAGGTTACGAGAATTGGCGCGCAATGTCCACGCGCGGGGCTCGTCTGCGACGGTGCATCGCCGTCCGCAAGTGCGAGATCCCGCTCGAAGCAATGCAAGTACAAACTAGCGCAACGCATCACGGAGTCGAAGGCACACTGGCCCGGCCAACAGGACTGACGTCGAGACAAACAGCCAAATACTATGTGCAATAGTAGGCAGCGACTCAGTAGATCACCTGCGGACTTGCCTTCGAGGGACGACATGACAAGCGGAACCGCCATCACGGCCCGGGTTCACTCACTCAATCGACCAAACATGGTCTCCGTCGGGACGATCGTGTGGCTGTCCAGTGAGCTGATGTTCTTCGCCGGCCTGTTCGCGATGTACTTCACCGCTCGCGCCCAGGCCGACGAGTGGCCGCCGCCCCCCACCGAGCTGAACCTCGCGCTCGCAGTGCCAGTGACATTGGTACTCATCGCGTCGTCATTCACCTGCCAGATGGGTGTCTTCGCCGCCGAACGCGGCGACGTGTTCGGCCTGCGCCGGTGGTACGTCGTCACCTTCGTCATGGGGTTTCTCTTCGTGCTCGGCCAGGGCTACGAGTACATCAACCTGGTGCATGAGGGAACCACCATCTCCAGCAGCGCATACGGATCGGTCTTCTACCTGACCACGGGCTTTCACGGATTGCACGTCATTGGCGGCCTAGTCGCCTTCATCCTGCTGCTCATGCGCACGCGCATGAGCAAGTTCACCCCCGCCCAGGCGACGGCCGCCATCGTCGTCTCCTACTACTGGCACTTCGTGGACATCGTTTGGATCGCACTCTTTGCAACGATCTACTTCGTACGGTGACGGAGGCAACGCCGCGTTGCCGCCGCCGTTGTCGGGCTTACCTCACCCGCGGCGGCGTAGGTCGCCACAGAACCGCCGCCCGTGGGGTCGACGTCGACCCCGGCCGCTGAAAGCACTGATATCCCGACGCCGCCGACACACTCGTACGACGACACCCACACCGAGCAACAACCCGAAGGCTCGAGCCCCGCGCTATGGATCCTGGCAGGCGCCGTTGCCGGGTCGCCGAGCAGGAGAAGGACATCGCGTTCCTGAAAAAAGTACTCATGCGCCCGCCCAGGCGGGCCCACCCGATGAGATGAGAATCCGCGCCCGGTTGCGTTCGGTGGTGTTGCGGCGGTGTGTCGCGCGGGTTGATGCAGGTGGCGGTGACTGCCGGGCTGACGCCGACGTCGCTTGGTGCCCGTGAGCCCGGAAAAAAGTATGGCGCGGAGGGTTGTGGGCACCCGGTTGTGCTGCCGGTGAGCGCGAACTTCAGACTCCTTAGATCGACGACCTTCTTCCGGCAGTCACCCTGTCCTGGGTGGGTGCGAGTGGGAGGTTGGTAGTGGATGAGGTGGTGCAGTATTGCGCGGGTCTGGACGTGCATCGCGACACAGTCGTTGCGACCGTGCGGTTTCCGCGGGGAAGTCAACGTGGCAGTGAGACAAGGACGTTCGGCACCGATACCGGCGAACTCATCGCCGTGGACGACCGGCTCATTGCGCATGAGGTTATCCGCGTGGGGCTGGAATCAACTGGGGTGTATTGGAAGCCGGTGGTGCGCCACGAGGCGCTCGAGATCGAGTGGGGGTGAAAGACCCGCGCTGCTGGTCAGTCGCAGCTGGCCGGTGAAGCTGGGAGGCAGTCTGATCCGGGGAACGCCGGGGAAGGCGGGAGCAGCCTCCGACAAAGTACGGGACGGGTTGGCACTGTCAGATAGCCCGGGTCCGGCAAGCAGTGATGAGAAGGCGTACGTGAGGAACCGCTGTCTGACGCTCCGTAAGTCCAGTGCTGGCTCAAACCTGACGGATATGGGCCGGTGTGCAGTGCGGGGCTGTCTCGTTTCGGCGGGGCGGCCTACTCCGAAGCCGGTTGCATCGGTCCGGTGGGGAGGTCACGGCGAAAGCCTGCGGCGTAGTCGTGGCGATGCTGTCGGAGTAAAGGCGGGCGCCTCCCTCATCGATCGATCTCTGGTGAACGTGGGAACCATCCGTGGTCGCCCTCCCGTCGGACATCCAGCCCGACGGTGGGCAGGTCCGTTGCCGACCGACGGCCGCGGGATGGGGCGGAGGCCTCGTAGTAGTCCGAGCGTGCGAGAGGCACGTGCATGGCGAAGGGGGCGAGCAAGTCGGCAGTGGAAGAACTGGAATATCAGGAGGTTTCGCCGGTGAATACCGACGAGCTGGAGTACGCCTTGTTCGAGGCGGAGCGCCGGGTACTGCAGATCCAGACCAAACTGCACCGTTGGGCCGGTGATGATCCTCATCGCAGGTTCGATGATCTGTTCAGTCCTTGTTGTCGATCCCGCGTTCCTTCTCATTGCGTGGGATCGGGTACGGGGTAACAAGGGTGCTCGGACAGCGGGGATCGACGGTCGTACTACGTCGTCCATCGCACAGTCCACGGGTGTCGAGAAGTTTCTCGACGAGCTGCGGGGTTCGCTGAAGGACCGCAGCTTCCGTCCACTTCCGGTGCGGGAGCGGATGATTCCCAAGGCGAGCGGCAAGTTGCGTCGTCTGGGAATCGCCACGATCACCGACCGGGTAGTGCAAGCATCGTTGAAACTGGTGTTGGAGCCGATTTTCGAGGCGGATTTCCTGCCGTGTTCCTACGGGTTCCGTCCGAACCGGCGGGCTCATGACGCGGTGGCCGAGGTGCGTTTCCTGGCGTCCCACTCCTATGAGTGGATCGTCGAGGGCGACATCAAAGCCTGCTTCGATGAGATCTCACATTCCGCCCTTCTGGATCGGGTGCGGGATCGTATCGGGGACAAGGGGGTCCTGGGCCTGGTCAAGGCGTTCCTCAAGGCGGGCATCCTCGGTGAGGACCGCGTCTTACGGGAGAACAACGCCGGCACCCCACAGGGGTCGATCCTCTCGCCGCTGCTCAGTAACGTGGCTCTCTCCGTCCTGGACGAGCACATCGCCCGTGGGTCGGGAGGCCCCGCTACCACGTCTTATCAACGGACGCGGCGACGGTCTGGAGGTCAGCCTAACTACAGATTGATCCGTTATGCAGACGATTGGTGCCTGATGATTTCGGGCACCCGGGCCGACGCCGAGAGGCTGCGGGAGGAGGCGGCGGCCGTCCTGTCCACGATGGGATTGCGGCTGTCGCCGGAGAAGACCCTGATCACCCACATCGACGACGGTCTCGACTTTTTGGGGTGGCGCATCCAGCGTCACCGCAAACGAGGCACCGATCGGCACTACGTCTACACCTACCCGGCACGAAAGTCTGTCAAGGCGGTGATCGGCAAGGTGAAGACGTTGTGCCGACGAATGGACACGGGCCAGCCGCTCGATGCCCTTCTCATCCGACTCAATTGGATGCTGCGGGGCTGGTGCGCCTACTTCCGGCCGGGGGTGTCGAGTGCGACCTTCAAATATGTCAGCGCCTATGCGTGGGCGCGGGTCATCAGATGGTTGCGCCGAAAACACCGCCGGATCACCGTGAAGGATCTGCGCCGCCGCTTCTGCGGTGGTGGCTGGTGGCCGGGCACGGAGGAAAGAACGCTGTTCAACCCGGCGAAGGTACGCACCACGCGGTACCGGTACCGGGGCACAGCGATTCCGACTCCCTGGCCCGCCACGGGATGAGTCGACACACCATGATTCCAGCGGGACTTGTGGAGCGCCCGTTGCGGTGAAAGTCACACGGCGGGTGCGGGAAGCGGTCCGAGGAAACGGGCCGGTCGAAAGACCGGAACCGCGCCTCGGGCCGACTTCACTTCTACCTGTTGGAGGACCGCATCGAGCAGGTGTGGCTGCTCAACGCCCAGCACCTCAAGAATGTGCCCGGCCGTAAAACGGATGTAGTCGATTCGGCGTGGATCGCGCAGCTGGTCGAACATGGGTAGGGTCGCCGGGTCGAGTCACCACCTATTCACACTTCAGCCTCGGCGTACTTTGCCGCCAGCCAACCGAAGTAGACCGGTTCGAGCTGATGGCCGCAGAGTGCGCGAACACCGCGATCACCCGAATGGCACGCCTGCTGCAGGTCTCGACCTCCAGGTCAACCACGGTCCGGACGGCATCGCGCCCGCTGCTCCGCTATCTCGGGCCGGGCACGACCCTGGTCAGCAGTCCGGCGGGCGAGCCGGTACTGCTCGGCTTTACCGGCCGCGTACTGTTCGCCGTCATCGTGCTCACGATTCGCGATGGCCTGGTGGTGAAGATCGAGGCGACGGCCCACCCGGCGGCGCGGTTGCGCGATGCCCGCACGAGCCAGGTGAGCAGCGCCCCGACTGCGATCGACGCGGCGACCCCGATCAGCGGGACGCCGCCGAACAATGGATACACCTGAAAGTGCGTCAGATACGTATAGAGCGAGGACTCGGCGATGACTCCCGCGCCCGCCGCGAGGGCGGTCGGGCAGCGGACGGCCGGCAACCAGATGAGCAGCGTCAGGCCGGCCATCACGAGCGCCTCGCGATGGGTGTTGCCGAAATAACCGTGAATGCCGACCAGGAGCGCAGCGGTCACCGCCGCGCGTTGCCTCCCGCACGACGCCTTGGTCGCAGCCCAGCCCGCCGCGAAGAACCAGAACGCAGTGAACGTGAACCACGTGTCCCGGCCCAGCCCGAAGCCGAGGATGTCGTAGCGCACGCCCAGCGCGCCGGCCAGCACGGCAACGGCCAGCGCGAACGGATAGCGCCGTTCGGCGCGGTCGACGATCGGTAACGCGCACAGCAGGGTCAACCCGATCAGGACGTAGACCAGCACTTCGACGAACCACAACCGGCCCGCTGTCATGCTGTCGTGCGGTCCGAGGATCTTGTTGGCCAGCAGCAGATTCGACAGGTGGTAGTCGTCGGTGATGATCAGCGCGACCGCGACCCACACGATCGACGGGATCGCGATCCACACGATCGTCGCCCGCAGATGGCGCATCCGCTCGGCGCGTGGCAGCGGGGTCAGGCAGAAGCGGCCGAAGTTGTAGCCGGCGATGCCGAGCAGGATGTGGGCGCCGCCCCACATCTCGAAGAGCCCGGCATGCGAGCCGACGATGAGCACGATCGCCACCGCGCGCAGCGCGACGCTGCTCTCCAGCGTTGCGGCCAGCCACCGCCGGGGCCGTTCGGCCCGCAGCCCGAGCTGCGCCAGTCGGTGCACGGGCGTCTTGTGCCAGTCCGGTGGAAGCCCACCGAGCGCACGCTCCAGCCGAACGGACATCGCCACGTACGACAACGACGACCCGCCCAGCCCGACGAAAGTGCTGTCCGGGCCGACCATTCCGGGCTCGAGATGCAGTACCTCGGCGAACAGGCCGGCCATGTCGGCGTGCTGGACGGGTTCGGGTGGCGGCGGGTCCACCAGTCTGGCGGCGGATCGCATCGCCGGGTAGTCCGGCTTACCGCAGGGCAGCAGCGGAGGTTCGGCGGCGGCGAACACGGCGACCGCGCCGACCGGAAGCCCGCTAGCTTCCGCGGCGAGACGGCGCACCGTGTGAGGATCATGCTGCCCGGCAGCGGGAATCGCGACCACCAGACGCTCGTCGTCATCGGTACACCAGCCCGACACGCCGCGCTCGGCCAGTGCGGATTCGGTGCGCTGCAGGTCGATCCGCAGCCCGTAGATCTTGACGAAGCGACTGCGGCGGCCGACGATCCGGTAGAGGCCGTTCGCGTCGCGGGTGGCGATATCACCAGTACGCACGGCGTCGACCGTGCGGCCCAGCGCCAGGTCCGCCGTCGAATGCGCGTAACCGAGCATGACGTTGGGCCCGTGATAAACCAGCTCGCCCACATCGGAGTCGGCGCGGCTTCCCGCGTGCTCCCAGCCGTCGATCCGATCCAGGGTGAAACTGCCACCCGGAATGGGGTGTCCGATCGAATCAGGATGGGACAGTGCCAGTTCGGGGGGCAGATAGGCCATCCGCGCGGTGGCCTCCGTCGCGCCGTACATCACGAAGAGGCGCCAGCCGCGGCGGGCGCCCAGCCGGGCGTACCGCTGCACATGGTGCGCGGCCAACCGGCCGCCCGCCTGGGTGACGTAGCGCAGGTGCGGTAAGTCCATGATGTCGAAGCCGACGTGGTCGAGCAGCTCGAAGGTATACGGCACACCGGCGAACCCGGTGCCGCGCAGCCGGGCGAACGACTCCCAGAAGTCGCGGTCCACCACCGATCTGTCGGTCAGGAGCAGTCCCGCGCCGGCCAGCAGGTGGCTGTGGATCACCGACAGCCCGTAGCAGTACGACATCTGCAACGTTGTTGCCGCCCGGTCATTTTCGCTGAGATCGAGATACTGCGCGATGGCACCGGCATTCGAGATGAGATTGCGTCTGGAGAGCCTGACCAGTTTCGGTGACCCGGTGCTGCCCGAGGTACTGAGCAACATCGCCAGATCGGGGTGCAGATCGTGACCGCCGCCACGGCGCCGCACCTGCACGGCCCCGCTCGCGGTGACGACGACGTCGGGGTCGTAGGCGTCGACCAGTTGGGCGGCGGGCCGGCCGGGGGTGGCGGGCAACACGACATGGCCACCCGCCAGCGCCCCGAGATACGGGACGAGGGTGGCGAGCTGGTTGCGCGTCTCCACGAGCACCAGCCGCCGGACGTCACCGAAGAGCGCCGACGCGGCCGCGACCCGGTCGGCCAGTACGGCGTAACTCAGTTCCTCGGTCTCCGTCGCCACTGCCAGGCGCCCGCCGTGGCCGGCTAGGATGTCGATGAGCCCGCTCATCGGCCCACCGGCTCGAAGACCACCGCGCGCCCGACCACCTTGATCCGCACCTTCGCGTGCACGCCGGGCGGGTCGATGCTGGTCTGCCGCGCGGTAATCGGCGCGCTGTCGCCGCCGAGGTCGATGGTGAGGAGAACGTCGGCGCCGAGGAACTCGGCCGCAACGACGGTGCCGATACCGGTGCGCTGTTCGCCCTCGGGATCGCCGTCCGAAATCACCTTCGCGGCAAGCTGTTCGGGCCGCAGCATGATCGTCGCCGGACCGTCCGCGCGCGCCGCGGCGGCGTGTGCGACCGGAATGCGGCCGAGCGCGCAATCGGCAACGCCGCCAGCCACCCAGGCAGCCAAGAACACGCAGCCGCCGAGGAACTCGGCGGTGAACCGGTCGCGGGGTGCGGAGTACACCTGCATCGGCGGACCTACCTGGGTAAATCGGCCGGCACGCATGACGGCCACTTGATCCGCGACCGAGAGCGCCTCCTCCTGGTCGTGGGTGACCAACACCGTCGTCACGCCCGCGTCGGTCAGTGCGGCCGCCACCGCCCTGCGGGTGGCCGCGCGCAGCCCGGTGTCGAGCGAGCTGAACGGTTCGTCGAGCAGCATCAGCACCGGGCGCCGGGCCAGTGCCCGCGCCAGTGCGACCCGTTGCTGTTGACCGCCGGACAACTCATCCGGGCGCCGCGGCGTTAGGGAGCGGTCCAGCGACACGGTGTCGAGAAGTTCCGCAACCCGCTGCCGCACCCGCGGGGTCCGCAGACCGCCACGCAGGCCGTAGGCGATGTTCTGTCCGACGGTCAGGTGCGGGAACAGCGCGCCGTCCTGCGCGACGTAGCCGATACCGCGGCGGTGCGCGGCGACGGCGGCGTCCGGACTCGCCATCAGTCGATCCGCGATCGACACCGTGCCCGCATCGGGCACCTCGAAGCCGGCGATCAACCGCAACAGTGTGGTCTTGCCGCACCCAGAGGCGCCGACCACTGCGGTGATACCCCCCGGCGCCACCGTGAGGTCGACACCGTCGAGCACGGTGTGGCCGGCGAAGGATTTCACCAGGCCACGCACGTGCAGCGCGCCGCTGTCCAGGGTTTCCGTCATGCCCCGGCCGCCTTCACTGACTGCCGCAGCAGCACGAGCGTCACCGGTAACGCCAGCACGATCATCACCAGGGCATACGGCGCCGCCGCCGCGTAGTCCAACTCGCTGCTCAGCGACCAGAAGCGCATTGACAACGTGTTGGTGCCGGTCGGCGCGAGCAGCAGGGTCGCGGTCAATTCCGTTGCCACCGCGACGAATACCATCGCCATACCCGACGCGACGGCGGGCGCCGTCAGCCGCAGCGTCACCCTCGCGAACGTGCCCGTCGGCGTGACGCCCAACGACCGCGACGCCTCCTCCAGACCAGGGGGGACCTGTGCGAGTCCGGCCCGGACGCTGACCAGCGCGCGCGGCAGAAACATCAGCACGTACGCGCAGAGCACCAGCACGAGGGTCTGATAGAGCGGCCGCGCCAACCGGATCGTCACCGTGACCAACGCCAGCGCCGTCACGATGCCCGGCAGTGCACTGGTGACGAAGTTGGCGCCTTCCACCAGCCTGGCCAGCGCGCCCGTCGTCCGCACCGTAACCCAGGCGATCGGGAATGCCAGCACCGTCGTCCCCACGGCCGCGACGGCCGCCAGCCCAAAGGTCTGCGCCAGCGCCATGCCCATATCGGCCGCCGCCCACACCTGGACTCCGCCGATCCACAGCCAGCGCAGGACGGTCCAGACCGGCACCCCCAGTGCCAGCACGGCGAACACGCCGAGGCCGAGCACCGCCGCAGATCGATTGCGCCGCAATGGAATAGGCCTAGCAGGCCGCGGCGCTCCCGAACCGACCCTGGCGAATCGGGCCCGGCCGCGAGCACTCGCCTCGGCGAGCAGCAGCACCAGGCAGCACAGCACAAGGACTCCGGCCAGCATGCTGCCTGCCGCTCCGTCGAAGGTGGCCTGGAACTGCTGGAAGATCGCGGTGGTGAAGGTGTCGAAGCGCACCATGGCGAACGCGCCGTACTCCGCCAGTAGGTGCACGCCGATCAACAGCGCACCGCCGAGGATCGCCAGCCGCAGCTGCGGCAACACCGCACGGAAGAACGCACCGGCGGTGCCGGAGCCGAGCGCCCGCGCGGACTCTTCGATCGCCGGGTCGAGGCGGCGCAGCGTGGCGGTCACCGGCAGATAGATGAACGGGAAGTACGACAGCGTCGCGACGAGCACGCCCGCGCCCAGACCGTGCAGGGTAGGGAGCACGCTGACCCACGCGTAACTGTTGACGAACGCGGGCACCGCCAGTGGCGCCACGAACAGCGGCCGCCACCAGCGCCCACCCGGCACATCGGTGCGCTCGACCAGCCACGCCGCGCCGACGCCGAGCACGGCGCACAACGGCACCGTGATCGCCACCAGTGCGGCGGTGTTCAACAGCAGTTCGCCGATGCGCGGACGGAGCAGCAGCGTGTAGGCCCTGGTCCAGCCGGTCGAGGCCACCGCGACTGCGATGTAGCCGAGCGGGATGAGGGTCAGTGCCACCAATGCGGTCACCGTGACCGCCACCAGTGGCCCGGGGCGCCGCGTCGATCCGCTGCCCGCCGACCGCGTCAGTAACTCCGCCGAGGCGACCACTTAGAGCAGCCCCGCCTTCGTCATCAGGTCGGCGACCTTCGCCGAGTCCAGGTCCGACGGGTTCACCGCCGGTGCCTGCAGTTGGTCGAGCGGCGCCAACGCCGCGTTCGCCGGCACCCCGCTGCCGACCGGATACTCGAACGACGTGCCGTTCTGCAGCACCTCCTGGCCGGCCTTGCTGGTCACGAACCGCAGGAACTGCTGGGCCTGCTGCTGCTTCTTGCTCGACTTCAGCACCCCGCCGCCGGAGAGGCTGACGTAGGCGCCGGGGTCCTGGTTGCGGAAGTAGTGCAGGGCGGTGTTCGCGCTGATGTCGCGGGTCTTGGCCTGGTCGCGGAACCAGTAGTAGTGGTAGATGATCCCGCCGGCGACCTGGCCCTCGTTGACCGCTTTGAGGGTGGCGATGTTGTCCGAGTACGTGACCGCGTTCGTCTTCATTCCGGCCAGCCACTGCGCGGTCGCGGCCTCACCCTTGAGCGCCAGGAGCGCGGCGACGATGGCCTGAAAGTCCGCCTTGACCGGCGGGGCGCCCCAGCGGCCCTTCCAGGCCGGATCCTGCAGGTCCATCAGCGATTTCGGGAGCTGCTCGACGGGCAATTTGTCCTTGTTGTAGACGAACACCGTGGTCCGGGCGGCCACTCCCGTCCACTTGCCGTTGGCGGGGCGGTACTGCGCGGGCACCTGTGCGACGGTCTCGGCGTCGATGTCGGCGAACAGCCCGGCACGTTCGACGGCAGCCATCGCCGGTGAGTTCTCGGTCAGGAAGACGTCGGCGGGCGAGGCGTCGCCCTCGGCGATGATCTGGTTGCCCAGGTCGGTGTCGCCACCCTGCCGGTACTTCACCTTGACGCCGGACTCCTTGGTGAACGCATCGATCCACTCTTTGGTCAGCGACTCATGCTGGGCGTTGTACACCAGCAGCTCGTCGCCGCCGTCGGAGCTCGAACACGCCGTCACACCACCGGCCACCGATACGACGGCCACGACGACGGTCGCGATCGCTCTGCCCGCGAATCTGTCCCACAGAGCTCGCATGCGTGGTCCCTTCCGCGCCGCACCCGACACTATTAGCTGAGGTTTACCTAATAGACCCTACCGGGTGAGGTTAGGCTGACTTACCTGGATCTGGGATGGGTACGCCCGCTTGTCGCGTTGCGATCTCCCCGACACGATGTCCCCCGGTGAACGAAGTCGACCCGCATCGTCCAACGCCAGCCTCGCCCACGCCGGCCGCGCCCGCGCGCCGGCTGCGCCGGATGCCGGGCGCGATCCACACGAAGGCAACCGCGTCGCCAGCCCGCGGGAGCTGCTGTTCGACCTGGCCTTAGCCGTCGCCTTCGGCGTGGCCGCGTCGGAATTCGCACACCTGCTCAGCCAGCACCACATCGGCGCGGCACTGGCCGGCTACACGTTCTCGGCGTTCGCGATCTGCTGGGCCTGGATCAACTTCACCTACTTTCGCCTCGGCATACGACACCGACGATGGGGGTGTACCGGCTCTCACGACGATGCTGCAGATGGTCGGCGTCATCATCCTGGCTGGCGCTGCGATGATGGCTGAGAGGGTGATCATCGCGATCACGAACAGCCCGGCCAGGTCTTCGGCACGGCCGTAGCCGTAGGTGTAGAGCCGGGTGGCGGCCTTGGTGCCCAGCGCGATCGCAATCCACAGCGGGATCGCGGTCAGTGCCTCGGAGAAGTTGTGGATGGTGTCGGCCAACAGGGCGACCGACCCGGAGATCACGTCGATCACCAACTGGGCGATCGACGTCGCTCCCAAGGCGAGGAGGCTGATCTTGACCGCGTGGATTCTGTGATTCATCTGATGAAAATGGCGTACATACTTACGGATAACCACTGATATCCATCGGTAGTACGGCACGTCGGCGTCGCGTCCGAAAGGCGATGTAAAAGCACAGCCCGGTTCGTCGCCTCGCCGTCGGGCCGGACCCCACCACCGAGCAGCTCTAGAACGGATAGCAAACGCTGATCTGTGGTCGGTGCTTGGTCGGTGAATCCGCGACACGACTTGGTTTCGGATGGTGTCGAATGACGTTAAATCGCCAGCTCAGAACACCTTTCGAGACCACGGCTAGGAGGGCTTGCAGGCTCTCCTTGACCCCGCCGCCGGTGTCGGTGCGCACCAGCACCCGGGCGCGTGCGTCTTCGGGCAGCTGGGCCAGGGCGGCGTCGAGCACCGCGATGTGATCAGCAGCGCTGTTGGACCCCGCTGAGCCCGGTCGCAGCATCGCCGCCAACGCCTCGCCGGACCCCTGCTCGCCGCGATCGCAGAACGCCAGCATCGGATGAAACCCGAACCCATATTTGAACGTCGGCGCCGCGCCTTCCTGATCGCTGTGCGCTGACCAGGGTGGCATCCAGATCGAGGATCACCTGAATGTCGACCTCACCGGCCAGCGGACGCCGACGCGCCCCCACACCCGCCGGCGGGCCTGGGCTCGGGCCGCCCGGATCGCGCCAAGGGCGGCATCGATGTCGGCGGCCAACGTGGTGATCAGCCGCGACACCGTGGCATCGGAGGCCACCTGCCCGAACAGGTCGGGCTGAGCGCGCACCACCGCGATATCGGCGGCGCGGTCACCCGCGAGGGCGACCGCGATCGCCAGATCGGCCAGCACCTTGCCCGGGTCATGAACCGCACGATCCGCCCGGCACGGCATTAACGCCGCTGAGAGCGCTTTGTCCAGTCCTGAGCAGCGCAAGCGTCTGCCTCACTAACAGCCCTCCCGCCGAGGACATCAACGACTCGCGGGCCGAATCGACCACCACAGAACAAACCGCGCTACGCTTCACCTACGGAGTGCCTTCCCACTTGAAGAAATATGGACCTTCGACGAGCCTAGTTTCTCAAGCAGGACAGGCACTTCCGTGCATTACAGGCCGCGTCAGCGAAGCCGTTTCACGAAAGACCGAGGCTAGGTGCTCTCCGAGGCGGTCATGTCGTCCATTAGCTCCGCCGCAGCTCTCATAGCGGCCTTAAGGATCAGCCGCTCGGGGATCGCCTCGAAAGCGGTGCGGTCGATCTCAACCGTCCGCCGGGGCGGACAGCACTCGAAGCGTACTCGCGGGACGGGTTGGCAGTACCCAGTGCCGCTCGGTACGCCGCGGCTCGCCGGAGCGCCAGTTCTTCAAAAACGTTCCGCGCCAACGGGATCGCCGATGCGCCAAGGGTGAAAGCCCTGATGGTCGAGACGATGTTCAGAGCGGCCAATCCGTCGGTGGGCCAGGTCGTCGGCGTGGCCGCGCGGCTACGAACTGCAGAACGGTTATAGCGCCCTGTGCGCAGCCGCCGCAGACGACGCCGCGCCGCACTCGCCCGCTGCCCGGATCCGCCTGACCCTCTTGTTCATGGCCTTGCGCATGACGTGCCGGTACAGCCATCCCTTGATGCCGCGGGCGTTGACACCGTGCGCGCGGTAGAAGGTGTCGGGATCGTCGAAGACGCCGAAGTCTTCGTTGACGCCTGTTGCTTGGATGCGGGTGTCTGTTCCTGCCCACTGGATCGGTGGGTTGGCGAGGTCGTCGGTGCCGACGCCGTAGCCCAGGAACGGGCCGCCATCCCCGCAGATGCTTGTCCGGATCCCGTCGAGGTAGGCGTCGTCGAGGATGACGCCCTCGAGCCCGACCCAGCGGCCGTCGACGCACACCTCGGCCCAGCTGTGGATGATGCTGTTCGGCGCGAGCCGGTACAGCAAACCGATCATCACCCCGTGCTGGAGGCTCTTGTCGAGGGTCGCGCCGTGAAACCGGCACCCGATGCCGCCGGCTCGCAGCAGCGCCATCAACAGGGTCGTCTTGGTGTTGCACTGGCCATAACCGTCGGCCAACACCGCCGACGCCGGGAGGTCGTCGGACGCGTTGTACCCGAACGGCATCTCGTCTCGGACGAAGTCATAGATCGCGCCGATCCGCTCGCGTTCGGGAAGCTCCATCCAGGATCGCTCCCTCAGAAGGGCTTTCAGGCTCGGATGACCGATATCGAGCAACGGCGTCGCTCTCAGATAGCGATCCTCCATGCCACGCAGATTACGCCGCGGCGCCAGTCGCAGACAGGGCCGATAGTCACGACCATTGGGCCATAATGTCTGCCGACCTAAGCAGAATCGAACGCCGTGAAGATGCAGACGCGGGCTTGTTCAGGTGCGTGCAACGCGGTGCTGTTGAGTTTCGGGTTTCATATGTGGACGGCGTTGCGATGATTGTGCTTCGCTGCCAGGGGTACAGCGGCAGGAACAACCGTGACTTCCACCAAATCATCATTGTATTCGCTCATGCGCATGTATTAATGTCTGCGGTATTCGCCGGGACATTCGGGCTCGCTGGTTTCGGTCGGTGGCGGTCGTGGGGTCGTCCTGGGTGGTGAGGAGGTTTCGGGCGTGGGTCACGAGGATGGGCACGGCCATGCTCACGGCCATGGGGTGTCGGCGGTGGCTGATCGGCGGTGGCTGGGCATCGCTTTGGTGTTGATTGTCGGGTTCATGGCCGTCGAAGTGGTCGTGGGTGTGGCGGCGCATTCGCTGGCGTTGATTTCCGACGCGGGTCATATGCTCACCGATGCGGCGTCGATTGCGTTGGCGTTGGTGGCGATCCGGGTCGCCGCCCGCCCGGCGGTGGGCTTGTATACCTATGGTTTCAAGCGGGTGGAGATTCTCTCTGCGCAGGCCAACGGGATCACGTTGTTGCTGCTGGCGGTTTGGTTCGTGTATGAGTCGGTGCGCCGTTTGATCGAGCCGCCGGCGGTGTCGGGACCGTTGGTGTTGATCACCGCGCTGGTCGGGATCGCGGTGAACATCGCCGCGGCGTGGAGCATCAGCCGGGCCAACCGCACCAGCCTCAACGTTGAGGGAGCATTCCAGCACATCCTCAACGATTTGTATGCGTTTATCGGGACGGCGATCGCTGGTGCGGTGGTGTGGGCCACGGGGTTTGCCCGGGCGGATGCGCTCGCCGCGCTGCTGGTGGCGGTGTTGATGGCGCGCGCGGGGTGGGGTCTGATCCGCGAGTCCGGCCGGATCTTTTTGGAGGCGGCCCCCGCTCACGCCGACCCGGCCATGATCGGGCCGCGCATCGCCGCGATACCCCAGATCGTCGAGGTGCATGATCTGCACGTCTGGCAGATCACCTCGGGTGAACTGTCGCTGTCGGCGCACGTCCTGGTCGGAGCCGGTGTCGACTGCCACGCCGCGCGCAGCGAGATCGAATCGGTCCTGCACACCGAATACCACCTTGACCACACCACCCTGCAGGTCGACCACGCCGGCGACAACCACGGGGGGCAGGGTCACGACGAGCACTGCGTCGAATCGCACGGACCCGTTCACCGGTCGGCAGAATAGCGCCGCTGATCAGGCAGTGTTGTCGATGCCGGGAGGGACATATATGGCCGTAGCAGCTTGGTCACGATCAATGCGTGCACGGTGCGCAAGGCTGTCGGCGAGTCAGCAACGCCGGGTACACGATCGTGTTCGTCCGCCTTCCCGGCAGCTGGTGTTCGCGTCTCCGCGGTGGGAACGACGCGAGCGCCCGCCAGCTGGTATCACGAATGTGGCAACACGCATCGCCTGCATCGTCCACCGTCAATCGAATTGAGGCGCCATGGCCACCATTGTCGTTGGAATCGACGGCTCCCCCGCGTCGGTGAAGGCGTTGCGCTGGGCAGTGGAGGAGGCGCGGCTGCGCGGCGCGACGGTGCGGGCCGTCTACGCCTGGTCGTTCCCGTTCCGCGACGGCGAGATCGCCCACCTCGCCGCCGAAGCCGCCCATGACGCGTTGCAGCAGGAGGCCGAACAGTCGGCCCAGAACGCGGTCCGCCAGGCTCTGGGAGCCGATGCGGATGCCATCGAATGCGTCGTCACCGAGGATTCCCCCGCCCAGGCGCTGACCCAGGCCGCCCGTGACGCCGATCTCCTCGTGGTCGGCTCCCGTGGCCGCGGCGGTTTCGCCGGGCTGCTGCTGGGCTCGGTGAGCTCCCAATGCGCCCAGCATGCCCCGTGCCCGGTCGTGATCGTTCGTCCCTAGATGTAGTGCGTGTGACGGCGATTCGGCACTGGCGCGGAAGCTTCGGGCTCGCCAACATTGCACCTGGTGAACATCGCGATGTGGTGAGTGGATGGGTGGACGTGACTGCCGAGGTTGAGCTCGACCTGCCGATAGTGCTGCCCGACGCTCTGGACCGGCGTGATTTGTGCGTCGGCCGGCTCATCGACACACTGACCGGCGCGCCAGGCTTGGACCGGGTGCACGTGGTCGAGGCGAGCGAGTCCTCGCCGGCGCGGCTGTGCATGCACTACGACCCCGACGCGGTCAGCGTCGCCAAGATTCGCGACCTGGCCGAGTCGACGGGGGTGTTGCTGACCGAGCAGTTCGGTCATGTGTTGTGGACCGTGTCGGGTGTCAGCCATATCCGGCGGGCCCGAACGGTGGCCGATGCCCTGCGGGGTCTACACGGTGTCGTTGAGGCCGAAGTGACCCCGGGGTTGGTGCGCGTCGAGTTCGACGGAACACGAATCGAGGAGGCCACGATCCGGGGTGCGCTCGCCGGGATGGGTGTGCGTGAGGCCGATCACGATCAGGCAGGTGCGCGGCCCGGCACGGGTCTGTTCGGCGAGCGCACCGAACTGGTGTTCGCGATCGCCTCCGTCGTGGTGTGGACCATCGGTTTTGTGCTCCAGGTGAGCGCGTCGGACAGCGAGGTGACGTGGCTGTTTGTTGTCGCGGGGATCCTGGGTGGCTTCTTCACGATCCGCGAGGCGTACCAGGGCGTACGCAACCGCCGGTTCGAGATCGACCAGTTGATGCTGGTTGCGGCGGGCGGCGCGGTCGTGCTGGGCAAGGTCGAGGAAGGCGCGCTGCTGTTGGCTCTGTTCAGCATCGGCCACGCACTTGAGGGCTACGCGATGGGCCGCGCTCGGCGTGCCGTGGCGGCGCTGGCCCAGCTTGCCCCCAGCAGCGCCGTCGTCCGCGACGGCGATCGTGAGCGCACGGTCGGCGTCGCGGAGCTGCGGGTCGGCGACGTTGTGGTGGTCAAGCCCAACGAGCGGATCGCGGCTGACGGATTCGTGCTCGCCGGCACCAGCAGCGTGGACCAGGCGCCGTTGACCGGCGAAAGCATCCCGGTCGACAAGCGTCCGGTCGCCGATGCCGCCGTCGCCGCGGGGGAACCCGAGCGGGTGCCCGCGTCATCGCGGCTGTTCGCCGGGACGATCAACGGCAGCGGTCAGCTTGACCTGCAGGTCACTCGACCCTCGTCGCAGTCGACATTGTCGAAGCTGGCCGCGATGGTTGCCGAGGCCAACACGCAGGCGTCGCCGACCCAACGGTTCACCGACCGTTTCGAGCGCGTCTTCGTGCCCGCCGTACTCACTCTCGTCGGTGTCGTACTTCTTGCCGGTCCTCTGGTGGGCTCGGCGTGGCAGGAGTCGTTGTATCGGGCGATGGCCGTGCTGGTCGCCGCGAGTCCCTGCGCGCTGGCCATCGCCACGCCCAGCGCGGTACTGGCCGCCGTCGCCAGCGCGGGCCGGCTCGGTGTGCTGATCAAAGGAGGCGGCCCGCTGGAAAACCTGGGGACGGTGACGGCCATGGCGTTCGACAAAACCGGCACCCTCACCGAGGGCCGTCCGCGGCTCACCGATGTCGTGGCGGCCCCCGGCGTCGACCCGCAGGAGCTGCTGGCGGTGGCCGTCGCCGTGGAGTCGCTCAGCGACCATCCGCTGGCCGCAGCAATCGTGCGTGACGCTGCAGAGCGGCTCACCGCGGCAGCGTTGCCCTCGGCGGCCGGTGTCACCTCGCTCACCGGCCGCGGGGTGCAGGCCACCGTCAACGGCGCCCCGGTGCTCATCGGCAACACCGCCCTCTTCGCGGCCGACGGTGGTGTTGATCCGGCGGTCGCGGCGACCGTGGACGCGCTGCGGTTGCGCGGGCGCACCACCATGATCGTCAAACGCGATGACCGCTTCCTCGGCGTCCTCGGTCTCATGGACCGGCCCCGCCCACAAGCGGCGGACGCCCTCACCGAACTCCGGTCGATGGGCGTGCGCCGAACCGTCATGCTCTCCGGCGACCACCAACTCGTCGCGGACTCGATCGCGCGCGAGGTGGGCCTGACCGAGGCGTGGGGCGATCTGCTGCCCGCCGACAAGGTCACCGCGATCGAACGGTTGCGCTACGAAGAAGGCAAGGTCGCCATGGTCGGTGACGGCGTCAACGATGCACCCGCGCTCGCGCACGCCACCGTGGGCATTGCGATGGGGGCCGCTGGCTCCGATGTCGCCCTCGAAACCGCCGACGTCGCCCTGATGAGCGATGATCTCGCCAGACTCCCCGTCGTGATGGCCCTCAGCCGCAAGGCCAGCGCCGTCATCCGCCAAAACCTCTACATCAGCCTGGGGATGGTGGGCTTCTTGATCCCTGCCACCCTGATCGGTTTCCTCGGTATCGGCCCCGCGGTCGTCTTCCACGAGGGCTCCACACTCATTGTGGTGGCCAACGCGCTGCGCTTGCTGGCCTATCGCGAACGCCCCCACCGCGCGCCCCAGCCGCCGCCAACCGGGTACGCGCCCCCATGATGAACGACCCATATTTTCAGTCCAGCAACCTCGCAGCACCCTGGATGGGGATCACGACAGTTCACCGCTCAATTCCGACAAGGTCACCGGTGCGACTGCCAACGACACGTCGACGCTCACTGGTGCAGTGTGTCGGTCGGTGGAGTTAGAAGACCCCGCGATCTTGATACCACCGGGGGTATGATGATTCGTATCGTACACATACCCCTTGGGGGTAAAAGCAAGTCCCGGGAAAGCAAGTAAAAGCCGCCTCCAACTGGTCGTCGCGATAGCCTCGGCGCCCCTTCGGCATGGTCAATGTCGAGTGGCGGTGGTTGCGTCGCAGGCCGAGCACGTGTCGATCACGGTTATGTGAGGGTGCGCGTCGTCGGGAAGCGGAAGCCCTCATTTGCCGCAGCCTGTCGGTATGGCCGATGCCTCGAACGTGCGGCACGACACCATCGTGGTGCCCGACACGATGAGCCCGGCCCAAGTAAGGTCGCTGGCGGAGCAGAAGGCTCAGGCTCAAGTCGGCGACGATGACATAGTCGTTTTTTTGCATCTCCACGGATCACGGCCGGTCGGCGGTGAGCATGGCACCGAGGTTGAGTGGCGTTATAGCTACCAGGTGATACCGCCTGGCGGCCCCACTGCTGATACGGCCGGCTGACCGGAGCGGCGCTGCGTCGCGGAGCGTGGTGTCGCCTCTGCCGCTATTGCGCTTCACTGCCGAATACGGCGAGATCGAATATGGCGGGTTACCGGTAAATCTCGACGTATGGCTCAGCGCCCCAACTGTTTTGTGCCGCCGTGTCCGGTCGGCGCGATCCCCGCGATGCCCGCCGGTATTAGCTGCCAGCATTGCTGGTTCGGGCTATGGTGAGAGCGTCGATGGCGGTTGGGCCCGCCATAACCGCTTGTCCCGTCGGGACGGCCAACGGTTCCCCGATCGTCGTGGATGCTGGGCTGAACGCGGAGGTGCCTTGATGGCGGTGCGGTTCTCGTCGGTGTCGGCGGCCGAGATTCTCGATTCGCGTGGTCGGCCCACGGTGTGGGTTCAGGCGCTGCTGTCCGGCGGGCAGACGGTCGAGGCTGGTGTCCCTTCGGGCGCGTCGACGGGTAGTCGCGAGGCGGTCGAGTTGCGCGACGGCACCAGCCGCTACCACGGCCTCGGTGTGCAGCAAGCGGCGGACAACGTCAACGGCCCGATCGCCGAAGCACTGACCGGGCGAACGTGGTCCTCGCTGCTCGAGGTCGACACGGCGATGCGGGAACTGGATGGCACACCCAACAAATCTCGGCTGGGCGCCAACGCGATAGTCGGTGTCTCGATGGCTGCGGCCCGCGGCTTCGCGGTGGAGGCCGGGCAGCCGCTATGGCATTGGCTCACCCCAGGTGGGGTGACACCTCGTTTGCCGGTGCCACATTTCAATGTGATCAACGGCGGGGTGCATGCCCCCAACTCGCTTGACTTCCAAGAGTTCATGATCGCCCCGCTGGGGGCGCCGTCGCTGGCCGAGGCAATTCGGGCCGGCGCTGAGGTGTATGCCGAGCTGCGGAATGAGCTGGCGCGCAGAGGCTTCGCCACCGGACTCGGCGACGAGGGTGGGTTCGCCCCCGATATCAGCAGGCCCGAGGACGTTCTGGACCTGCTGCGACGGGCCATCACCGATTCCGGCTATCAGGTCGGCCCTGAGGGCGTCGCGATCGCTCTGGATCCCGCGGCCAGCGAGTTCTATCGAGACGGACGATATCAAGTGGGTGGCGAATCGCTATCGAGTCAGGACATGGTCGACCGCTTCACCGCCATCGTTGAGGAGTTTCCGGTGTGGAGCATCGAAGACGGTATGGCTGAGACCGACACCTGGGGGTGGGCGGCGTTGACCGATGCGTTGGGCGATCGGATTCAGCTGGTGGGTGACGACAATTTCGTCACCGATCCCGACCTGATCGCCGCGGCAGTCGGTGACCATATCGCCAACGCAGCGCTGATCAAGGTCAACCAGGTGGGCACCGTGTCGGAAACCCTGGCTGCACTGCAGGTTTGCCGAGACTCGGGGTACGGCGCGATGATCTCGCATCGGTCCGGGGAAACCACCGATCCGTTCATCGCCGACCTGGCGGTGGGGTCGGGCTGTGGCCAGATCAAGTCCGGCGCGCCGGCACGCGGCGAGCGTGTCGTTAAGTACAACCGCCTGCTGGAGATCGCCCGTAGCGCCCCGAGCCAGCCATTCGGGCTCCCGACCCACCTGTGATCTCTGAATTGCTGGCCTCGGTTATGCCGTCGTTGATGACCACGGCCAGCACGGCCAGCAGCATGTAGGCCATGTAGGCGTCGAGCCGGCCGGACTGCAATCGCCGTGCGAGGCGCGAGAGCCACAGCCCTGCGCCGATCAGCGGCCGCGAGTCTTCGCCAGCCCGCAAGGTGAGGTCGCCTTGTATTGGAAACTGTCGTCCACCACGGGCGCCAGCGCCGGCTCGCTGCGAGCGCAAGCCGTAGCGCTCGATATCTCTAGGTGGCGAGCGCCTGGCGTTGACCTCCGCGACGGTGTTGCATCGTCGGGTGGCGATGTCGTCACGGTCGGGTTATCTGTAGGAAGTCGTCGACGGAGAGACGGCGCCTCGCATAGGTGTGTGGTCCCAGGGTGGTGGTCCCATCCGATTATCCGGCGAGAACGATTGCAGCAATGCGACACTGTCGCGGCGATGGAGGAGAGGAACATGGCCCGACTTGCGATCATCGGAGCCGGCCCCAAGGGCGCGGCCATCGCCGCGAAAGCCGCCGCCCTTCGCGCGGCAAATCATCGCACGCCGCCTCCGCACATCGATCTCTACGATCAGGACCAGGTGGGGGCCGCGTGGCGCGGTTCCATCGGATACACGGACGGCGTGCAGCCGCTGTGCACTCTCGCTGAGCGAGACCTCGGCTTCCCGTACGACACGGCGAGCTACGGCCCTGGCGTCGCGCAAGCGATGATCGGCGACTTCTCATGGCAGTCGTTCGCCATCAACTCAGCCGGACGCTCGCGCTACCGGGACTGGGTCGTCAACGGCCGCCATCCGCCCCGACACATCGACTTCGCGGACTACCTTGAATACGCCGTAGACAAGGCCGTCAGTCAAGGTGCAGCGACCTTGATTCCGGACAGGGTGTCAGCAGTCGGCTTCGATGATGCCGCGAGGACGTGGCGGATCGATTCCACCAACTCGAATGGCGGGATCACATCCAACGACTATGACGGCGTGGTAATCACAGGGAGCGGCCGACCGCTACCTGCCCTCGACGGCGCCAACGGCCGTGTGTTCGACGGTCGTACGTTCTGGCAGCCGGCATCCAGTCGGCGAATGCGGGACCTGCTGTCTGCCGACCCGGATCCCTCGGTGCTGATCATCGGCGCAGGCGGCACCGCTGCCGCGATCGCGTACTCGTTCGTGCGCAAAGGCCTCACGACCCTGCCTATCACCATCATCGGGCGCGAGGCCACCTTGTTCGCGCGCCATGACGGCCCGTTCGAGGACCGACTCTTCACCGACGATGATGCGTGGAAAGCACTCCCACCCCACGTCCGCGAAGCCTTTCTTGCCCGCACCACCGCAGCTGTGGTCTGGGATTACGTGCTGCGAAACCTCGTGTCCGACAACATCACATACGAGTGCTACAACGCGCTCCGCTATCACCCCGTCGTCCCCGGCGCCCCCGGCGATCCGGAGCTCGAGCTCGAGATGGAGGCACCACCTGACCCTGCGCTAGCAACGACGTCCGCGCCGACATGGAAGCGATGGGTAGGGGCCGTGCTCCCATCGCTCGGGCCTCCTCCGTTCCCGGGTGTCGGCGGAACGCCAGCACCGCCGATAGTCAGACGACCCGGAACTGTCATCATCGATGCCCGCGGGTTCGATCGCTGGGGATTCGCCGACGACTTCTTCGCACCGACGCCGCCGTTGCGCGACTTCTTCGCCGACAAAGATAGACGCCCCCAGATCCTGTCGCAGATCGCGTTTGACCTCAGCGTGCGTGGACCGCTTGCCGGCGGTGCGGATTTCCCCCCGCGCCTGCACGTTCCGGGGCTGGGAGCCATTCAAGGTCCCGCATCAACGAACCTGATGGGCCTGGGCTGGGTCGCTGACCGCGTTCTCTCGGCATACTGCCAGCGCGGCCTGGAGCAATAGATGCTCACACCAGGCAACACGCGCGTGTTGACAATGGCGCCCCATCGGCATATATATATGTATAGGTGTATATGAGAACTCGTCAAGGGGTACGACATGGCTGAAAACGCAGACGCGATGGTCCTGCGCTCGTTTCATCTGCCGCAGAGTAAGGATGACGAACTGCGGGGACTCGCCTTCGCCCTACACTGCTCCAAAGCCGACTTGCTTCGATTCTTCATCGACCAGGGCATGAAGAACCTAGCTATCTGCCACGGGTCGGACTGGAGGTCCTGGACGCCTGAGGTCCTGGCAGTAGTCGCGAAGGAAGTGCAAGCCGGTGGCGCGTCGGAGTCCGTCGAGCAAGGCTTGACCCGCGACTATGCCCGAATTTGATGAGGTTTCGGTGCAGGCCTCACAGCGCTGAGTGCGTCGTTCAAAACGAGCCCAGCACCGCGTAGAACAGCGCAACTAGCTACACAGTTGCGGCCCGGCCTTCGTTAGCGGGGTCGCTCTTCGTGGTCAGGCCACGGCCGTGGGCGAGCGGCCAGCCAGCGGCGAGGTTGGCTGCCTGGTCGGCGGCGCTGACTTCACCGAGATATCGACTGTGTTGCTTCTTGTTACCGCTGAACTATGACCCCCATCGTGGATATGACCATTACAGCATTCCTGCAGGTCAGGCCCTATTTCCTCTCCCTCTCCTCCAGATAAGAAGCGAAGCGACTACGCACGACACACTGGTGCTCGCCTTCCGGCTCGACGCCGCCGCTCTCGAGGTGACGCGCCTTGGCCCTGAAGAGCCTGCACCGCGGCGGGTGGCGCATCTGCTCGGCCATACGGTGCGCAACCCGGCCGCCGCGTTGGCTGCGAGCCTGAAATGTCGACGCAGCGACGTGGGCCCCGGTCTTGCGCGCCCGCGGCGATGATGATCTAGCGGCGCTGCTGGAGAGCACCTGAGCACCAATGCGGGTGTGGTGGTGGGCCGCTGGCGCTGCCACGGCCTATGGTGCGGGAAACGGCTGGACCCAGGGTCGGCGGTAAGCACACCGCGGCCGCCGAAGCGGCCGTCCGGGAGGAGAGCAGCAGGGTGGACGTTCAAGGTGTAGCCGAATTCCCGGTCGTGGTCCGCGAGGTCCTCTCCAGCACCGGCCCGCAATCCGAACTCGACGCGGCGATGGCGACGTACGCCGTGACCCTGGGCTGCCTCACAGGCGCCCAGGGAGAGGCTGAGCACTGGTGCGGTGAGTATTGGTGTGCGCAGCTGATGCAGCCCATTCAACGTCCGATCGCAGACGTCGACCGTCCGCGCTATGACCCCGCCTACGTGGGGGCCGACGGAGACGGGCTGTTCGCGTGGACGCACTACATCGCGCTGCGCCCCCACGCTGCTGGCGCGCTTGAGCCAGGGGCGCAGAGCGTCGTTGCCGATTTCGCCTACGTCGTCGATGCCAGTCTGGGAGCCGGCACGGTGTTCGACTCGACCAAGGTGGACTGGGTGGCCACGGTCGTCGTCGACGCCGTGCTCGCCCAGAGCGCCGAGCCGGAACCGCAGCCAGAGCCCGAAGAGCAAGCCGCGCCCCGAGCACCGCTACCGCGTGCCGCGGTCGGTCAGGAGCCGTCGCCACGCGAACAGCTGTCACAGGTGGGTTCCGAGGTGAGCTCGGAGCGGTTCGGCGGCGCCCTCGATGGCGTGCTCACGACGCTGGCGAGCCTGTCGGGCAGCGTGATTGGCGAGCTCCCCCGCCCCCAAGAGGTCAAGGCCCGCAAACAGTCCCGGCATCGTGGCCACGGCCCGACCTACAGCTTCACGGGCAGCGAGGTTCGCTACCAGACGGTCGATCCGGTCCGGGGGGAGGTGTCGGTTTCAACCGCTGACCCCGAGGAGGCGCTGTACTGGATGGTCGACGACGTGGCCCGATCACTGGCGTGGTCGTGGGCCCAGCGCACGCCGGCCTCTCGGACGATGGACCGTGACCAAGTGAAGTGGCTGCTGGCAGTGCCGATGTGGCTGACGCTGGTAACCGCCCTCGATGGGGAGTGGGCCCGCAAGACACGAGGACGGATTTCAGAACTCAGGAAGCACGCGCAACGGCGCGGCGCAGACAACACCACGGTGAGCCGGCCCGGCGGATAGCAGCGTTAGGTCTCGGGCGCGGGGGTGATCACCTCCGGTGTGAGCCACAGGGTCGTGCTGATCCGTGACTGGCCATTCGAGCTCGCGGCGCTGACTTCGACGACGGCCAGCCATCCCCCGTCGCTGCGACGCAACCAGGCCGTCTGGCGGCCCAGGAGGCGCGGCTCGACCCTCAGACCGCTGGCACGGACCCAGAGCGGGAGCTCATCTTGGCGAATGCCGCTGGCCGGCAGCACCCGCGCAGTGTCGACCCAGACCGGGCGACTGAGTAGGAACAGGGTCGGGTACTCATCCGACACGCGCCATTCATCAAACATGTGTTCGATTATGTGGCAATGTGGGGGCTGCTGGTAGCGGGCCGACCGGCGGTGCGCATATCTTCGGGGGCGTGGGTTTCTGGCAACAACAGGTCAATGACCTATTGACGGGCATCGGTGCGTTGGGCGGCATCGACGCGCCGCTGGACACGCCGACACCGGATCCCACGCTGCCGCCCTACCCCGCGCCGACTTATTCGCCACGGATCCCCGGCCCGGACGGCGTTGCTCCCGAAGTTCCGCAGTACCCGCCCTACATTCCCGAGCAGGACATGAATACGTCCTCCGGGATGCCGCGCTCCACGCTCGACGGCATTCATGACGACGGCGGAGTCGTCATCCAGCAGCCGGGCGAGTTGGGTCCGCCGAACTACCCCATGGGGCCGCGCTACACCGAATCCCCGCCCGGATCGGGTGTTTGGGTGCCCGATCACCGGCCGCTGCCGCCGGGCTCCGTAATGCCGGCGGCCTGGTCAGGCAAGGGCGGCGAGGCCGCAGACGACGCCGAGGCGTCGCTGCAGAAGACACGGGCGACCCTCAGCGAAGCAGATCAGGGGTTGTACAAGAACCTCAGCGACGCCCACACCGCGGATGCTCAGTCACGGATGCAGCTGCAGCGGATCCATCAAGAGATCCGGTCGGGTATCGCGGCTCTGCAGCCGAGTTTGGGCACCGCGGCCGGGCGTGAGCAGTTGGCCGACTTCCTGCAGATGAAGGCCGGCGAGGCCAAACAGGTCAGCAGCGACGCGCAGCAAGCATCGGTGCGCCTGGCCGCCAACATGCACGCCGTTGGCCGGCAGTTCGAGTCCGCGTCTGCTCCGTGGCGACCGTGGGGAGACAACGACTCAGGCCCGGTCGACGAGTGGGGCACGCCCGTAGCGGAGCTCCCGGTGCTCGGCGGCAGCGAAGGCGTTGGCCCCGGGCCAGGCGTTTCCGGCGGACCCGCGCCCATCTGACCGCTCTTAGACGTCAAGCCCGGGTCCGTCCTCATGACGACTGCGGTCGCGGTCGCGGGGATCGATGTCGTGCTGGTGCTGTTCGAGCGCGATGCGCTCACGTATCCGCACCGCGCGGCGCAGGGCGTCGCCGTTGGGGTAGCCGAGTTCTTCGACCAGGGCCGGGGTGGGGTTGAGGTGCAGGCTCCAGCCGGGCTCGCGGCCGCGCATCTTCATGCGCTTGGTGGCGGCTTCGGCCTTGGCCTTGGCTTCGGGGCTTTCGGCGGCCATCCGCAGATCCAGCGTGAGCGCGGCGAGCTCGGCTTGTTCGGTTTCCAGTGTGCTGCTGTGCTCGAAGGGCCCGGGCGGGTTGGCCAGGAGGTCGTCGAGTTCGGCGTGCTGGCGCTGCTGTTCGCGTTGCAGGCGCACGTGGTGCTCGGGGAGCCCCGTGTAGAGGTTCTCGACTCGGCGCAGCAGGCCAAGCTGTTTGGGGCCGGAGACGTCGTGTCCGAGTGCGGAGCCGGCGGCGAGCAGGTCGGCGGCTTCCAGTTCGGTGGTGCGCGACGGAACGGCCAGGCGCAACAGGAGCATGTCGTGGGTGAGGTCGCGGGCGCCGAGGATCTCGATCCCGTTGATGGAGGCGCCGATCGGCTCGTACCGCGATGCGCCGCGGTCCTTGCCGGCCATGTAGGCGCGCCGGCATGCGGTGGTGAGGGCTGCCGCAGCCTCGGGCCGGTCGGTGTAGGTGTTGGCGCCGACGGCGAGGCGGTGCGCGGCCTCACCGCGCGCCTCGGCGGCCAGGGCGACCGGTGCGATCTGGTCGATGTCGGATTGTTTGGCGGGGATCGCGCGCTCCAGGACGCGGACTTGCCAGTCGCGGTTGCGGACGGATTGCTGGTGTGCGCGTTGCAGCGCGGTCAGGCGGCGTACGGCGTCGTCGAGTTCGACTTGTCGCAGGTAGCGGGGGTCGCCGGTGGCGATGGCCTTCGTCTCGGCCGCTGCGGCGCCGATGTCACCGCCGCTGAGGTCTTCGATCTCGGTGTCGAGGACCTCGCTGCGGCGCATCTGTTCGATGAACACGGTTTTGGCCTGAACCTTTTGCCACATCACGGTGTCGTAGCTGGACTCGGTGACGTAGTTGAAGATGTCGACCTCGTCGTTCTGGTTGCCTTGTCGCAGGATGCGGCCCTCGCGCTGCTCAAGATCGGCTGGGCGCCAAGGTACGTCGACGTGGTGCAGCGCGACCAGGCGCGTTTGCACGTTGGTGCCGGTGCCCATCTTCTCGGTGCTGCCGAGCAGTACGGATACTTCGCCGCGATTGCATTGGGCGAACAGAGCTTTGAGTTGTGCGGGGTTGCGCGCCTCGTGGACGAATCGCACGGCTTCTGCCGGCATGCCTCGAGCGACTAGTTCGTCCTTGATCGCCTGGTAGATGGTGAATTGGCGCGGATCCTTTGACGGTGTGCCGCGATCGCAGAACATCAGCTGCAGTCCGCCGCGCATCGGCAGCTGCACTCCGGTGTCGGGGTCGCGGTAGAGGCGGTGAATGTGACGGTTGTGGACCTGCATGGCCTGTTCGGCGACTGCTGCGGCTCGGCTGTAGCTGGGCTGGCCGAGGTGGGCCAGGCGGGGGTCCAGGGAGGCGTTGCGGCCGTCGTTGCTGATCTTGAGGATGTTGTCGCGCTGGGGTTTTCGGGCGTCGAGGTGGTCTGCGCGCCAGCCCAGATCGGCGATGAAGTCGACCAGTTCTACGTCGGGTTGCAGGCTGATGATTTGGCGAGCGCCAGTACGTAGCGTGGGCAATGCCACCGGTACCTGGTCGCGGGTTACGACGTCGGTGTAGGCGTTGGACAGCGCCAGCAGTTCGGGCAGGTTGGTGTACTTGGCGACGCGGGTGACGGGGCGCAGTTTGGTGCCGGTGGCGTTGACTTCGATGCTGGTGTGGGTGGCGGTGAATGCGGCACCCCAGTCGCCGAGCTCGGCGACCCCGGCGGCTTCGAGCAGATCGGGTCGTAGGTAGGTCTGCATCACCCATAGCTCTCCGAGGGAGTTGGCGATCGGTGTGCCCGTGGCGAAGGTGGCGACACGCTCGGTGACGGCGTGTTCGGGGATGCCGCGGGCCAGGGCCTCGTCGTGGCGGCGCTGACGAAGCACGTCGAGTTTGAGGCCGAGGTCCTCGGCCCGCTGGGCGGCTGTCGTACAGGAAAGCTCCTCGATGTTGCAGACGCGCTGCTTGTTCTTGTACATGTGCGCCTCGTCGATGAACAGGTAGTCGCAGCCGGACTCCTCGAAACGCAGGCCGGTGTCTTTGGCGCTGTGCGCCAACAGTTTTTCCACTCGGGCTTGCGCGGTCTTGATGGCGCGCATGATGGCCTTTTGGCTGCGCTCGACGGTCGCGTTGTCGAGCTGCGCGCGGAGATCGTCGAGTTGCTTTTCGACGTAGGTGGTGCGCACGTCGGTGGAGACGTTGATCGCGGTGAACGCCGACTGCGGCACGATCACGATGTCCCACTCGCTGGCTGCGCTCTGGGCGATGAACCGCCGGCGTCCCTCGGCGGTGGTGGCTGAGGATCCGAGTAGCACGTTGGCGGCGGGATACCACTGCTTGGCTTCGCGCCCAACCTGTTCGATGATGTGGTTGGGGACCACTATCCAGGGCTGGCGGACCAGTCCGAGGCGACCCAACTCCATCGCAGAAATCAGCATGGTGCCGGTCTTGCCGGCACCGACTACGTGGTCGAGGAGGGTGGCGGGCTCGTTGATGATCCGGGCGACGGCGTTGCGCTGATAGGCGTGTGGGGTGAAGTGATCCGAGAGCCCGGGCAGGCGCAGATGGCTGCCGTCGTAGTTGGGGGCGCGCAACGAGTTGAATCGCCGGTTGTACTCGGCGACGAGGGTGTCGCGGCGTTCGTCCTCTGACCACAGCCAGCGGCCGAATTCCTCGGTGATCTTGGCGCACTTGGCTTGCGCGGCGAAGGTGGCTTGGGCGTCGACCTCGCCCTCTTCGAGGGTGATGACGACGGCCTTGGAGTTGCAGACCGCTTCGAGCAGACTGACGGCGTCGTGGCCGCGTCTTTCCAGGCCCCATTCGTCGGTCATGAGGCGGCCGTGGCGTTTGTAGTTGGCCACGTCGACTGTCCAGCGCCCACCGAGGTGTTCGGCTTTGACGTCGGTGACGCCGAAGGTCTTCTCGGCGAAGGCGGCGATGACGGCGGGGGGGATCCAGGGGGCCCCGGGGCGGACCCTGATGTCTTCGGCTTCGCGCTGTTCGGGCTGAACCTCGCGCAGGGCTTGGGCGTAGGACTCGTAGACCGGGTTGGTGTCGGCGGCCTCGACGGCGGCGGCCAGTTTGGCGCGGACGTTGCCCGATAGCGCGGTGGTGGCCGGGACGAACTCTTCAGGGTTGGTCAGGCTGGGATAGACCAGGCCGTCGAGCAGGGCGTGGGTGTCCTCGGCGCCGACGCCCAGCAGGTGGGAGATGAGGTCGATGTCCACGCCGCGGGTGCGGTCCAGGCTCAGTGCCAATGCCTCTTCGGGGGTGTCGGCGGTGCTGCGTTCGACGTGGGCGGTGAGCAGGTCGCGGGTGAAGATGGGTGCTTTGACGGCGGTGCCGGTGTCGTCGTCGAAGATTTCCAGGGACGACACGACTGCCCAGCCGGGGTCATAGCGCATGCCGCCGTCGAGGTGGCGGTACTTCTTGAAGGGGGCGGGCGGCTCCCAGGCGTCGTTGTCCCACTGTTGGGCGAGCTCGTCGGGGATGGGCCCGCGGTAGGGCCGGCCGGGTTCGCCTTCTTGTTCGCGCCAGGGCTTCTCAGCGTCGTCGAGGCGTTTGTCGTGGCGTGTCTGGCTGACGTTCTGGGTGATCCATTCGAACCGGTTGAGCGGACCGCGCTTTCTCGCGTAGTTGTCGTAGAGGGTGCCCAGGTGCGCGCGTAGCTGGTCGCGTTCGGCTTCGGGGTCGCCGTTGCGTTGGGCGGCAATGAGTTTGGTGGCGACGTCGCGCAGCGCGATTAACTCTTTGGTCTCGTCGACGAGGGTTCTGGGGGTCTTGTTGAGCTCCCAGGTGTGGCCGGCCCAGTAGTCGATGCTGCGGGTGGCTGCGTTGTAGCGCAGGGTGTACAGCGGCGGATCGTCGGTCGCGGTGTCGTCGGTGCGTAGGCCGGGGGCGAATACCGTTGGCGCGCAGGCGGTGAGATCGTCGCTGCGCGCGGTGAGGCCCTGTCCGCGGGCGACGGCCGCGGCGATCATGGGATGGAGTTGGTCGGCAAGCTGCTCGGCCAGGGCGTGGCCGGTGGATCCGGCGACGGCCAGTTGGGCAGAGCCGTACAGGCCGCGGCCCAGTTCCATGGCGCCGAGCACCCGGTGCGGGTTGTTGATGAAATAGGTGTTGATGGGCGCCTGGTCTTCTGCGCCGCTATTGGGGTCGACCAGGTCAACTGGCGCGGTGTCGATCCAGTCGAGTGTGTCGAGATCGGCCGCGACGGTGGGCTCGCGACGACGGAAGATCAGTAGGTCGGTGACGACTTCGGTGCCGGCGACTCTGCTGAACGCTTGAGAGGGCAGCCGGACGGCGCCGATGAGGTCTGCGTGGGCCGCAATGTCTTGGCGCGCGGCTGGTTTCACCGAGTCCATGGTGTAGCGGCTGGTCAGGACGGCGACGTAGCCGCCGGGCGCGACCAGCGACAGTGATTTGACGATGAAGTGGTTGTGGATGCTGTGGCGGCGCGGGTTGTGCACGGGATCGGTGAGTGCGTACCGGCCAAAGGGCACGTTGCCCACCGCGGCGGTGAAGCTGGCGTCGGGTACGCGGGTGGTTTCGAAGCCTTCGTGACGGATCTGGGCCGAGGGGTAGAGCAGCGCGGCGATCGACGCGGTGACGTCGTCGGCTTCGACGCCGACCATGGTCGTCGCCTGGGGTGCATGCCCGATGAATGTGCCGCTGCCGCAACCGGGTTCGAGTACCCGGCCTCCGGAGAATCCCGCCGCCCCTAGTGCATCCCAGATCACCGAAACGACCGCGGGGTCGGTGTAGTGGGCGTTGAGGATGGAGGCTTGGGCGCGACGGTACTGCTCTGGTGTGAGCAGGGCGGCGACTTGGGCGCGTTCGGTGGCGAAGTCGTCGTTGCGGGGGTCGAAGACCTGGGGTATCGCTCCCCACCCGGACCAGGCGGCCAGGATGCGCTGTTCGGGCAGTGTTGCGGGTCGTTGCGCGTCGCGCAGCGTCGCGACGAGCTCGATGGCGGCGATGTTGGCGCGGGCGCGCGCTTTTGCGCCGGAGGGGACCAGGACGTCGGTGCTGGCCGGGAAGTCAGCGGCGCTGTGGAACTCCTCCCCCACCGTGGCCGGCGGCGGCGGCCACGGTGGGGTCGGCGTGGCCTGACGTGGTGAGTCCGTTGTGAGAGTCAGGGGGTCTACGTGCTGGACCCCTTGGGGGTCCAGCTTCTGGACGGGGGGCGGTTCGGTGTCCGGACGGGGGTCGAGGTACGGCTCGGCGGTGTCGGTGTCGGTGTCGGTGTCGGTGTCGGCGAAGTCGTCGAACAGTGAGGCCTGTGGGCCTACCGTTCGGGCAGACCGTCCGCGCGCAGGTCGTGGTGGATCGTCTGCACCAACTCGGCGGTCAGCGGGTCCTCGGGGTGGGCGGGTGGTGTCAGGCCGTCCTCGGCCCGGGCCGCCAACAGGTAGCCCGCTTTGATCCGAAACGGTCCCGAGAAGTCCGGGGCCGGCCACAGTCGGTCGATCAGGGCCTCGAGGTCCTCGCTGGGTTCGCTCTGATACGCCGGGTTCGTCCAGCGCTGCTGCCAGTCCACCTGTGCCCGGTCCGGGATCTGGACGGGGGTCTCCCACGGCGGCAGGGTCTCGTCGGTCGTGATCAGTTCGTAGAGTTCGTTGTTCAGCACCGTCTGCGCGGCCTGCTTGCGGGCCGCTTCCAGCAGGGCCACTTTGGTCGCGTGGTTCGGGATCTGTCCGTTGCGGTGGCGGCTCCACGCTGTGATCGCTTGCTCCCACAGCGTCTCGGCCATGCTGGCGGCCATCGAGCTGATCTTGTCCGCCTCGGCCGTCAGGAATTGGCTGCGCTGCTCGGGCGTCCACTCCTCGGGCAGGCCCAGATCGGTCGAGTACACCGTCTGCACCGCTTTGAGGATCTCCGGATCGATCACCGTCGTCGCCTGCCCCGTCGAGGATGCTGAACAGATCCGGCTGGTTCGGATCGTTGCGCTTGCGGGCCATATTGTCCTCTCGGTGCGAAGGGTGTCGGGGTCGGGGTATCCGTGGACGGCGAAGAAGGCGCGCAGTCGCCGGTCGGCAATGCTCATCGGCAACCCCCGCGTCATGGCCGTTGGCCGACGTCGACGTCGACGAGTGGCACCGCCGGTTGACAGCCGTCGCGGCTGGCGTGAAGGAGTGCGTCCACGACGGCGAAGGACCGCAGCAGTCGTCGCCGGCCGCGCCAGCCACATGTGCATGCGGCCTGCTGGCGCGGCAGGGGCGCAATCAGTACTCGCACGGTTCCGCGCGCTTGGGGCTTCGGCGGCGCCGCGACGCGGCAGTGCGGGTGCTCGCTACGCAGTTGACTCGGTGGTGACGATGCCCGAGTGGTTAGCATCTCTGCCCCTCGCTGCAGGTTGCGTTGTCGGTTGTGCCGCAGTGGGTTTCGATGGACAGGACCCGCCGGATAGCCTCGTTGACCACGTGAGATGCCTCCTGGGGCAGCATGTGTCCCGCGTCGCGCAGGTGGACGTGGGTCGCGCCGGGGATGGTGGCGGCTAGATCGCGAGCATGCGCTGGGGGTGTCAGCAGGTCGGCTCCCCCGCTGACGACGACGGTGTGCGCCTGGATCGAGCCGAGGGCCGCATAGGCGTCGTAGCTGTTTAGCGCGGGCAGGAATCCAACGATGGTGGATAACGGGGTGGTGGCCAGTGCGGCGGCTGCCAGTGCGGCCAGTGTTGCCCGTTGTGCACCCGCTGAGCCACGCCATTGGCCCAGGGCTGCGCACATCGGCCCTGAGCACGCTCTCAATGCCTGCGCAGGGGTGTGGTTGATCAGCCCGAACATGGCGGCCGTGGCGGGGGTGCCCAGCAGCCGGCCCAGGCCGCGTTCGGCCAGCCTGCCGGCCGCTGTCGCGGCCAGCACCAGTCCACGTGGTTCGAGCGGGCGATCGGCGGCGGGACGGGCGCAGTATTCGAGCGCCACCATTCCGTCCATCGAGTGCCCGACGAGGGTGAGTCGGCCGGTGACATCGAGGGTGGTGAGCACCTCGGCGAGGTCAGCGGCCAACGTGGTGACGTTGTAGGTGCGCATCGGTGCTGCAGAGGACCTTCCGTGGCCGCGGTGGTCGTAAGTGATGATCCGCAGGTGCTCGCCGTAGCGGCGTCGTAGGTAGGCGATTTGACCCGACCATGAATCGCCAGAGAGGCAGAAGCCGTGCAGGAAGACAACGGTGTGGCGCGCGGCGCGGGGCCGGTAGTCGCGCACGGCCAGCCGCACCCCATCAGACGTAGTGACCTGCACGTCGCTGCGGAGGGCGCCGCCGCTGTCGATTACCTGCAGCAAGTGCGTGCCCGTCGGGCGTGCCGCGGTGTCGGCGATCGTCACGATCCTGGACTTTCTATTCGCCGAGCCAGGAGCGGATCGCGCCGGTTGTGGGCGCGAGCTTTTCTGACCTCGCCGAGCGCTCGACTGATCACTGCGGAGTGTTCCTGGTCCCGCCTACGGGCGTGGGGGTCGATGGGCCGCTCGCGGTCGCGCTGGAGGGCGGCTTCGGTGTGAGTGTTGGCGACGGTGATCAGGCACCGCTGGGTGCGTTCGATCAGCCCCGGCGACAGGAGATGCTGCCAGGTATCGCTCTGTTGGGGTTTGCGGGCGTTGCGGAAGGCGGTCTGCACGACGATTAGGGCGAATGACTCGTCGGATAGGCGGTGTAGTCCTTCGACGCGGGTGGGCGCGAGCGGTTCGGGGATCATCGTCATGCGGGGACGCCTTTCTGCGTTGGGGCGGTGAGGTATTCGCCGCAGCCGCCGGATCCGAACTGTTGCCAGGGCACGAATGCCGGTGGCTGCGCGGCTCGCGGACACCAGAAGCCCCAAGTGCGGCAGCGGGGGCCGGTGATGATCACTGTGGTGACCGCGTGGCCGAGCATCTCGACTCGGTGTGGGGCGCTCGCGCGGCGAAATGCCACGGACCCGGGCCGGCGCACGACGGTGCGGTGTTCGGCGATCTCGCGGTAGCGGCCACGGATCACGAATGACAGGAAATGCCAGGGGTGGTCGTGCGGGACGCTGGGGTCGGACTGGCAGAACCGGTATCGGTAGATGTTCATGACCGGGTTTCGTGGGATCAGAAACCAGCGCAGCAGGTAGGGGTCTGCGGGGTCGCCGATCACTTGGTGGGGCCGACCTGACAGCAGCGTGGACAGCCACGGACCGGCCACGGCGTCGTCGACGGTGACGCTCACGACGTGTCCTGGGCGCGGCACGTGCAGGCTGGTGACTCGGCGACGTACTCCCAGTACCGAATCCGCTTGTTGGCCGTGGTCCGCAGCGAGCGGACCGATCCGCGTACGCGCAGTGCGTCGGCGGCGCGATACACCTGGTCGGAGATGAGCGGGGTGGCCCGGCCGCGGTTGAGGAGTCGCAGCAGGTCTGTTGTGGTGACCGGGCAGCCGATGCGGCGCAGGGCGGCCAGCACTTCTGTGGTCAGCGGCGTCGCCGGCATGAGTCGATCCGCGGATGTCGGTGGGAGGTGGCGGCACATGACGCGTCAAAAAGCGCGTCCAGGGCTGCGATTTCGTGGTCAGCGGCAGCGTTGGGGGTGGCGACCCAGGCTCGCGTGTGGGTCGCGGTGTCCACGGTGCTGACGGCGCCTTGGCCTTGCAGGCTGCACAACAGCCGGTAGATGGTTTCCTGGGCCGGCGGCAGTGGGCGGGCGCTTCCCTGCACGGCGACCAGCGGGGCGCCGTGCCGTAGCTGTGTCGTGGTCAGCGGATGCGGCGAGCAGCGCAATGCCGCAACGAGATAGTCCCGCAGGATGCGGTTGGTGCAGGTTCGTGCGCCCGAGCTAGGCACTGGCCGACTCTGCGACGTGGGTGCGTTGCCCCGGGAATGCCGCGTAGTGCATGGCCGCGCGGATCGCCAGGCTGCGCTGACGGTGGGCCTCGGGCTGACGGTCCATCGCGGCGACGATGAAGGCCAGCTGCCGCCGGGCCACGGCGTGCTCCTCGATGGTGGCGTGCTCTCCGGGCAGGTTGACACCGCCCCATACACCGTCGACGACTTCGAGGTCCAGAGCCGCGCTGGCGCAGGCCTTCCTGATCGGGCAGTTGCCGCAGATCCGCTTGGCCTCGTTGGCCTTGCGGTAGTCGAACCAGTTTTCGGGGTCGGAGTACGAGCACAGCCCGTTGCTCTCCATCTCCACGGGATTGGCCACTAGATGCGTCATCACACCACCTCCTGAGTTGGGCGTTAGTTGGACTTTAGTTGTGCCTTTATTGGGCATGGGGCGATCATAACCCCAACATGGCAGCTGTGGGCAGCACGAATCTTTATTTGTCCGCATCCGACCCCGACACAGAGGCGATCGGTCAGCCCCATCCCCGGGTGCGTCGGCACCAAATATGCCCCTCTACCGGTGTCTTTAGTCAGGACCGACGGGGCGTGACCACCGGCGAACCGTCCCAGAATTTTGAGGAAGAATTTTTGTCGGCGACGACGCAGAGGCTCCATTATCGGGCCTTAGTTGGGCATCTGCGGCCTGTAAACGGGGCGGTACGCCAGAGGGGCACATGCGCGGCTCACGTAGGGGCTAGGTACGTGTCTGTTTGGGGTGTATGTGGTTCACTTTGTGGTGTGGATGGCGATGTCAATGACGGTCCGCGTGAGGACGCGCCTGCCAGCGGCGATGCGCCCGATCCGACCTTGGGCCGACTCCGTGACGCTGTCACGCGGCGCCGCACTGAACTGGGCTTGAGTCAACGCAAACTCGCTGAACTGGCCGGGGTGTCACTGGGCACGGCGACGCGGCTGGAGCGCGGGGAGGGCGAGCCACGGGTGAGCACGGTGCCCAAACTGGAGGATGCCCTGCAGTGGCCGCGGGGAACGTTTCAGGCGATTCGCGACGGCGAGGATCCCCCGAAGGTTCCGCCGCGGCCCAGCACTGGGCTGGATCGACCGGCGGCCTCGGGCAGCCGGGTGTCGGCGACGACGCTGCGCAACGCCAACCAGTACGCTCAGGCGCTGTCGATCGTTTCGGCTGTAGTGGCGATCAGCGCAGTCTGCCTGGAGGTGCTGACCAGCGAGTTCCGTGAGCCAGCGGGACGAGCTCGGGCGCTCGGTGACTTGGACGCCCATATGCGCGAGATGGAAAGTCTGATTGCGGCAAGTCTGCCCGACGCTGAGTCGTTTGATGACGCGATGCAGGTGCTACGCGAGGTGCACCAAAGCCGCGAATCGCTCCAAAAGGCCGCTGCGGCACTGTCTTAACGCGTTTTCCGACACGTACGAGAATGCAGCTCAGTAGCCGTCGAAGCCGCCGCCGATGCTGGCGATGTGCACGTGGTTGAAGTGGTTCGCCGTGGGCGACCCACGATCGGACATCGATGAAGAGCTACCGTCGGGGTTGTGCTGGGCTTGCCGCCAGATCGCGTGGGCCAGGCCGAGCTCCTGGGCGTGGGCTTGGACGAACGCCACCACCCGATCGCCCAGCGCCTTGCCGCCAGGGGTATCCCACTGCGGGATCATGACGTCGAGCGCCAGGCCGTCGGGGTGCCAGTGCATCGAGTCCGGCCGGTATCCCCCGATTTCGGTGATCTCGGGAAAGGCGGCGGTGATCGCCCGGCTGATGCGCCGGGTGTACTTCTGGATGCGGGTCTCGTTGGCCAGACCTGGCCGGTCCAGACCCGGTAGCGCCGGAATGCCTTTCGCGCCAAGCGGCCCGGCAGATCCGTTCGCCGACCCGGTTTTCGTCAAGGGTGTGAACAGTCCGCCGAGGCCGCTGAGACCTCTGGTGAAGCTGCTCATGGGTGAACCGCCGCCCATGGACATGCCGGCGCCCATCGGCATGCCGCCTGCCATCGGCATCCCGCCACCCATGCCGCGGGCGCCGTAGCCGCCGCCGGCGCCGCGGATCATCGTCGACAGCATTTGGCCGCGTTGTTCGGATTGGGTGAGGAGGGCTTTGGCGCGGTCGAGTTGGCCGTCGAGGTGGTTGACCAGAGCCTGCTTGCCCGCCGGGGTGTCGGTGCTGGGCGCGATCGCATTCACCCCGTTGCGGGTGTCGTCGACGACGGTGTTCATTCCTGACCGGCCATCACGGGAATCGGTGGAGGCCGCCACCACCTGGGGGCCGACCTGTCCGTCGGCGCGGATCACGTTGTCCAGGGCGGCGATCCCGTTACCACCAGACTGCTTGTAGCCCCCTCCCCCATTGCCATGCCAGGTCGTCGGCACGGTATCGAGGGACGCAGTCAAATCGGTCTTCAAGCTCTGCAGCCCAGCCGTGGACGGCAACCCCGTCGCCGTGGCCCCCGGGCCATACATGTCCCGCGCACCACCCAGCGACGTCGCTGTCGCATCAACCAGGCCCTGCAAGGACATAACCGGCAGTATCACCCACCACCAACACCGACGACCACCACCAACGCCGGATTAACCTCAGGACTAGTACCCGCCGCCGGCCACGTGGGGGTTGGCCTGCCCAACGCGGGCGGCCAGGTTGGACCCGTCAGGACTCACGCCGTAGCGGCCCATCACATAGTTCATCGATGCCGCGATATTGGCGACCGGCTCGTAGATGCTCGTCGACGTGCCCGGCTGGTGATAGGAGGCGAACGTACCGGGGATGCATTGCGCTGGGCCGCGGGAGCTGTTGGCCGGGGCGCCATCTGACATTTGCGCGCCGTGGGCGTTGGAATCCGAGACGTTGACGACACTGGCGTTGTGGCCGCTCTCGCGGCCGGTCAGCGTCATGTATCCGTCATGCCATCTCTTGCGGGCAACGGGGTCAGTGACCCCTCGGGCGTCCAGGGCGGCATCGATGGCCGCCGACATCGCGGCTGGACCCTTGGGGAATGTGCCGCGTCCGGCGAAGCTGACCTCGCCGACGGGAATCTTCGCAGCCGACGAGGCCGGCGCCGCACCGTCGACGCCATCGCGCTGGACTCCGCATTGGTCGCCGCGGCGTCCATCCACTGCGTCCACATCGCCGCCAGCACTCGCGCCGAATCCCCGTGCCCATCGCTGACGAGTGTGCGCACGGTGGTGGTGTCGTCGGCGGCGAGATTGATCTCATGCCGGCGGTCCTCGTCGTCGACCAGGATCAAGTCCCACGAACCCTCAGAATCGCCTGGAATGGCGAAGCGGATCGTCGCGAACTCGGGAACACCGGCAGCCTGAACACGGACCCGCTGACCGCGGTCAAACGTCACGATCAACCTCCCCCTCGGGCGCCGCCATCAACTCCACACCTTCGCGGGAGAACCCCCATGCACGATAGTTGCTGCGATCGCTCCCGATGGCGTTCACGCGCCGTCAGCACCGGCCAACTGCACTCTGCACCCTCTCATCTAACCGAGCACACCTCGTAGCCACTGTTTCGAGCTGGCAAACCACGTCGTGTCCACATGTCGACCCAGCATCCTCCGCGCGTGTCGACCTCGACGCCGAACGCCGCTGACACGATGGACCGGTAACGATCGTGGTAGAGGCTCGGCACTCAGGCGAATGAGTATGACCAAACCGCCGCCTCGAACCGTCATCACCACACTTGTAGACGAACGCACCAGGGAGCTGCCGTGACCACTGCGCCAATCGACCTGAGCAGTTTCGCCGGGTGGGTACCGTTCGCCGCGCTGCCCACCGCCGACGTGCCAACCGGCCCTGGGGTCTACGTCGTTGTGCGACCCACCGACGACCCACCGACGTTCCTCGACACCTCACCCGCCGGGCACTTCAAAGGCAAGGACCCAACTGTGCCCGTCGCTGAACTGCAGGAGCTATGGGTGTCCGGCACCCGCATCGTCTACATTGGGAAAGCCAACCTCGGGAGCACCGGCAGGCGCGGCCTGCGGAAACGGCTCGACGAGTTCCGCCGCTCCGGCGCCGGCGAACCGGTGGCCCACTCTGGCGGCCGACGTATCTGGCAGCTGACGGAGCATGCGGACCTGTTAGTCGGATGGCGCGTTACAGACGACGACGAAGCGGCCAAGATCGAGACCGACCTGATCGCGCAGTTCCGCGCCTACTACGGACGCCACCCTTTCGCCAACATGCGCCGCTGAACACGCGCCACCAACGCGTGGGCTTCCCCCGGCGCAACGACTACTCATCATGTCGGCCACTCGGGCCACAATTGGCGAGTGCACGGCAAGGTCGGGGATGCGCCGGCGGAGCAGCAGATGGCCGGCTGCTCAACCTCGCCACGCCCAGCCGGTTCAACGACATCACCGCATGCAGCCGCCTAACCGTGATCGAGGCCAGCTGCACGGCCCATGGCACATACCAGAAATCGGCCTAGTATCCGACCCACACGCTGTTCTGATCCGACCCGACGGTCACGTCGCCCAGGTCGATCTCGACGGCAGCGCCGCCAGACTCGACCAGGCTCTGACCGGATGGATCGGCATACCACAACAGAGCCAATCGCAGCCCGCTAAATGATTTGGTCTCGGGCGCCTCATCTCGGCAGACCTACCCCACGACCAATATGCGGGAATCGAATATGCGGCTCTACCGGTAAAAGTCACCGTGTTCATCAGTTGAATCACTCGCTACCGTAGACGATTCCGGCATCTTCCGGGGCGCCGATGATTTCGGAACGTCGCGACATGCACACCGGGCCAACACATATGAGACGGCAGCGGTCTTAGCCTGGTAGGACGGTGACGTCGATGCTGTCGCTGTATTCGGCCCCGGAGTCCTGGTGGGCGGTCACGGTGACTCGGTAGTTGCCGGGCTGGCGCACGTCCATAGACCGCGAGTCGCTGCAGTTGGATGAGTCCTTGGCCTGGTCGGTGTTCGGCCCCTGGATCCGTACTGATGATGCGCATGCTCCGTTCACCCCGTAACCGTTGGCGGAGGCTGTCCAATCGACTCGGATGGAAAGGCTCCCGTTGTTGGAGGCGCGGTAGGTGTTAAGTCCGGTTTTCTGGTATGCCCATGTGTCTATTTGAATGCGATCCACAACCGGGATGGGCGGTGGCGCTTCGGAAGTCGTCGATGGCGGTGCCTGAGCGATAGGCGGCGGATCTTCTGCCGGCGGTCGTCCCGTCGTCGAGGGATAGGAGACGTCTGGCGGAGACCATGACGTTGTCGACGAAGGACCTGAGTTGGTTGTGCCCAGGGGCAAGGCGGGTGTCGAGGTCGACGTCGACGGGGTATCTCGACCTGTCAATCTGTCGATGAGTTGCAGTGAGTTGAGCAAGTTTCCGGGGACACCGAAAACGAGTGCGAGGATGGCGGCAAGCCCGCCGATGCCAATCGTCCAATTTCGCGCCGAGTGATTGGGGGGTTCGGTCATGCCGAGGCCTCAACCTGGCTGTTTCCCCCGTTTGATGGTTCATGCGCGATCACAGGGAGATAGTAGACCGGGCATCGGCTGTTCAGTTTGCCGAAAGTCAGTAGAGGCGCGTTTTCGGTTGGTAACCAATCTCATGAGATAGCACACCTAGACGCCGACGGAACTGGCGGTCATCGAGTTGGCGGCAGGTCTGGGCTGCACACCCGAACACGTCGACGACGTTCTGCGCGGCCATGGCGACCAGGAGCTACTCGCCCTGATCGAAAGCAACGCCTTGGCGCGGTGCTAACGGGATACCGGCCGCCCTACCGTGAATCTCACGCACCACCAGGGAAGGGCCACGATCACGATGACGGGTATGAACCGACCCTACACATTCGAGCTGGCCGCGCTCGCTCTCAACGGCGAAGACCTCGACGGCGTGCGCAGGACCGCTAAGTCCAACGGCGTCGCCGTCGCCGACCTGGAACGAGCGACCGCCGTTCTGCGGGTCCTGCAGCAGGGCGGCGAAGATCCCGACGACTTTGTGTTGCGCGAGTACATTCTCGACGGCTGGCTGAAGGGCTACCTTCCGCTGGATGTCCAGGCCGGCGACCCGACGTTGAACACCTGGCGCTTGGGTCAGCTCGCCGAGGCCCACTACAGCGAGCGGTCATGACCCACGTCGGTGGACCACTGGCGCGGCCTCGTCGCGCGGTGGCCTCGATCACGCTTGCAGCATCGGCTCTGGTCGGTTCGGCGTGCTCTTCCTCGCACGCTAACCCCGACACCACCACAGCCACGGGTACTGTGCGTGGTGGATGGTGACACCGTCGATGTCGTCGATGACACCCATGGCCGGCTGCGTATCCGTGTGTTGGGCATCGACAGTCCCGAGGTGCACAGGCCGGGCTACAGCATCGGATGCTGGGGCCCACAGGCCAGCGAGTTCGCGCGGAACATCCTCACTGGTCAACAGGTAGCCATCGTCACCGATCGAACTCAAGACGCCCACGATCGCTACGGTCGCACCCTTGCTTATCTGGATAGGCCAGGCAGCTGGGATTTTTCGGTCGAGGCCGCACGCGCCGGTGCTGCACGGTCCTACATCTACGGCCACCGCCCGGCAGCCCGCATACCGCAGATCGGGGCCGCAGAAAGCGAAGCCAGGCAAGACCGCCGCGGATTGTGGGGGCCGTCGTGCAGCGGACACCCGAGTCGGTCCCCGTGAACTAGCCCTATCTGCAACGGTATTCATACCGACTACTTGCGGGCGACTTTGCGACTGGAGCGCCGAAGCTTTGGCGGACACGCCTTCGGCGTGACTGATGACGCCGTTGTTTTGCCTTCTGGCCCACTCATTTTGTGGCCGCGGCTTGGCCGCGGAAGGCCATCGGCCTCCGCTGCGCTCCGGGCCCTGCGGGCTCGCAGAACTGTTCCCAAGCGTGTTCGCTGCGCTCACGGGAAAACTTCTGCGCCCGAGACCTTCCCGCTCACCTGCGCCACTGGCCACCAATTCGTTTTCGCCAGACGGCAAAAGAACGGGCGGCCCGACCCGGGGTGCCCGCGTTAGCGAGGAAGGTCACCAAACATGTCAACCACCACCGACAACACCACCGAGCAGGTCGCCGGGTCCGTCGAGTACATCGATCCGCAGGTCCTGGAGCTCGAAGACAACGTCCGCGATCACGTCGAGCTGGACAAGGACTTCCTGGCCAGCCTGCGCGAGTTGGGCGTCATCGTCCCCATCCTGGCCGTACGCGACGCCGAAGGACGCACCTACGTCCGCGAAGGCCAGTGCCGCACCCTTGGAGCCCGCGAGGTCGGGCTGACCAGCGTGCCGGTCTACGTGCTGCCCGCCGGGGCCACGAACGACGACACCGCCACCGTTGAGCGGATCGTGCAGCAGATGGTCGCCAACGAGCAACGGCACGGGCTGAAAAACTCCCAGCGCGCCCGCGCCATCCAGCAGATGCTCGACACCGGTATGTCGGCCACCAAAGTCGCCAAGAAGCTGTCCATGCGCCGCGAAGACGTCAAAGCCGCTGGCGCGGTGTCGAAATCGACGGCAGCCCTCGACGCACTCGATGGCGGTCAACTCGACTTCACCCAGGCCGAAGTGCTGGCCGAATTCGAAGATAACGACGATGCCGTTGAGCGACTTCTGCGCGCGGCTCATTACGGCGGCAACAACTTCGAGCACACAGTCTCAACCCTGCGCTCAGAGCGCGAAGTCAATGCGCTCATCGCGACGGCGGAAAAGAATTACACCGAACGCGGCTACACGATCCTGCCGGATCGGCCGCGCTGGTCGGACCTGGCCGCAGTCTCGCTGGCCTACCTGCGCACCGGTGACGACGGCGAAGTGCCCGCCGATGTGGAGAAGAAGCCCGAACACTGGGCGGTCTACCTGGCCGAGGACTACGCCTACGTCGACGCCACGACCGGGGAACCGGTCGCCGACAGCGAACTTGACCCCGACACCGAATACGACGAGGACACCGAAGCGGCCGAAGGGTTGCGCCACTACTCGACCGTCACCGAGAAGACCGTGATCGTCCCGGAGTGGTACTGCACGGACTACGCGGGAGCCGGTCTCGCTCTGTCCCGGTCGCTGCAGGGTGTCGCCTCGCGCCAGGGCGCACCGGCAACCGAGGGCGACGACGACTCCCCCGAGGCCATCGCTGAGCGGGAAGCCGCACAGCAGGAAGCCGAACGCCGCGAACGACGAAAGGTGTTGGTACTCAACCGCCTCGGCGCTGCCGCCGAGAGTGTGCGACGCGACTACGTGGTCAAGCTGTTGGCCCGCAAGACCGCCCCCAAGGGAGCCGCCACGTTCGTGGCGCACTGCCTAACCCGCGATCCCTACATCCTCAGCCAGAACCACGGGTCGAGCCTCACCGCCGAGCTGCTCGGCGTCAAGGACGAGCGCGCGGTGCGCGCGCTGGTCAACGAGTTCTCCACCAACATCGACCCACGGGCCCAGGTGATCAGCCTGGCCGTGGTCCTGGGCGCACTGGAGGCCCGCACCGATAAGAGCGCCTGGCGCAACGCCCGCACCGGCATCACCGGCACCGCGTCCTACATCGCGTCCACCGTGGGCTCGGATGCCTACCTGCAGTTCCTCATCGACAGCGGCTACCAGCCCAGTGAAATTGAAAAGGTCATCGTCGGCCAGCGCACCGCCGATGCCGTCTACGACGAGGCGACCCAGGAGAGCTGGGCGCACCGGGTGGTGGGGCCCAGACCTGGCCCCACCACCCCCACTCCCGAATCACCCCGCGCGCAACACCGCCGGCGGACGGAGAAATGGTAGCGACGTGAGCTTCTCGCACATTCCAGCATTGACCGGAAAGAACCTACGCGCAAGGCCACGTGACCGCCGTAAACGGCTCGAAAAGCTTCCCGTTGCTGTTCGTAAAGCACGACTAACGCGGAAAGGAAACCTTTCGCCCGGACCTATGCACTCCGGTTTATATCCGGTCACTGACAATGCTTCGAGAAGCGCCAAAATAATAGTCAGCAGAATGACACCAAGCGATCGATACCACCTTCCTGGAGGAAGAGCACAAAGAAGCCTCTACCTGGGGCGAAACTCGATAGCACGACATCGGTAAAAACCGGTACAAAACACGCCAAAATTGCCAAATAATATTTCGCAGAGGCGTTGCCGACCGTTAAAACAGAATATAGAATTGACCTATGACCAGCACCGATAAGGAGACGGATATGAACGTCATCACCGTTTACACAAAGCCCGCCTGTGTGCAGTGCAATGCCGTATTCGGAATCCTCGATAAAGAGGGCATTCCGTACGAGAAGATCGACTTGTCGACCGACAATGAGGCGCGCGATTACGTCATGTCTCTGGGATACCTGCAGGCACCCGTGGTGTACGCCGGGCCCAACGAGCACTTCGCCGGATTCCGGCCCGACCGGCTCAAGGCCCTCAAAAATGGAGCAATATTGTCATCTGATGCAACATTGGTTGGCTAGCAATGTTGTCTGTTGTAGCAGCTCAGGCGTTGGGGGGTGAGACCTCGACGCTGGTAGTCGATGGTCAACACCGGTCCAAAGTCTGGTGCATCAACGATGCATCTGTTACAACAGGGCTTGTGACTAGCGATGCCGATGGCGTAGCCCGCCGGATGTTGGCGCCCAATGTTGTTCAGCTTGATCCGCAACGCGCGGTGCTTGAAGCGATGTTGGAGGGCTGGGAGAACCAGCAACGGGCCCGGTTCCTGAAGGACTCCACGATCGTGCCCCGGCGTCGGCTGGTGCGTCGGTTTGTGGAGTTCTCTGGCTTGTATCCGTGGCAGTGGACGCCTTCTGAGGGTGAGGCGTGGATTAGTGAGTTGCGTTCTGGTTCAACGCCGTTGCGGCTATCGACCGCACGTAATTACGAGATCGATATCCGGATGTTTTGCGAGTACTTGCTTGATCCGCGGTACGGCTGGATCGCGGAGTGCACGCAGCAGTTCGGTGAAATTCCCCAGCAGGTCTTTCACGAGGACAACTCGATTGTCCATGTCGGGGACTACGAAGGTGATCCGTCCCGGCGTCCGCTGACCTATGACGAGGTTCAGGCGCTCTTCGATGCCGCTGATGCCCGAGTCGGCACCATCCGTGCCCGCGGCCGCAAGGGCGCACGAACAGCCTTGCGTGACGCAGCGATGTTGAAGTTCTGCTACGCCTTCGGTTTACGTCGGCGCGAGGTCGTCCATATCGACGTTGTTGATCTGCGCCGTAATTCAAAGATGGACGACTTCGGCAGGTTTGGCGCGGTGTCGGTTCGGTACGGCAAGGCCTCGCGCGGTGGAGCGCCCAAGCGACGCACCGTACTGACGATTCCGGAGATGAGCTGGATCGTTGAAATCCTCGATCACTACATGACTGATGTGCGACCGCTGTTTCCCAGCGAGAAGCGCCCGGCATTGTGGTTGACCGAGCGGGGATCACGAGTCGGCATGCGGACGCTCAATGAAGCGTTTTGCACCGCGCGCGATGAAGCCGGCATTGACCCAACACTGGACCTACATTCGTTGCGTCACTCGTACGTGACTCACCTAGTTGAGTTCGACTACCCGGAACGATTCATCCAAGAGCAGGTTGGTCACTCGTTCTCCTCGACGACCGCCATCTATGTCGGCGTGTCAAACGAGTACCGCAATCGCCTTTTGTCCCAATCGATGCACTCCCGCTACGGCACCGAGCTCGGGGGGTCATCACGATGAGACAGATGGATTACGTGTGGCATCTGCGCATGAAGATGGCCGAGCGTGGAATGTTCTCGACCACGGATCTGCAACCGCACCTAGCCGATCGTGGCGTGTCTTTGTCGCGGGAGCAGACCTATCGCCTAGTAACCGGCCAGCCGCAGCGATTGAGCATGGACATTCTCGTCGCATTGTGCGACATCTTGGAGTGCACTCCAAACGACTTGATCGAGCCGCGAATCAACGAGGTTGCGAGACGTAAGGCGGTTGGAGGTCAAGACTCCACCGGCAAGGTCACTCCGATTAAGCCGCGACGCACCACAATCCGCAGACCAGGCGGTGCCTCATGAGCGTCGTGGCACCCCCCAAGCACACTTGTGTGCGCTGCGGTCGACTCGCGCAACGGGCCGCCCGCACCCCGGATGGCGGAGTCTGCAAACGCTGCTACCGTAACGACCCGCAGCGGATGGAAACTTGCGCCAGCTGCGGGCGAAATAAGGTGCCCTCTACACGGCAAGCGGACGGTAAAGCATTGTGCGGCAGCTGCGCTCGCCCGAAACATGTCTGCTCGGGCTGCGGTCGTCTTGATCACGCTAAATCGATGACCGTCAAGGGCCCGCTATGCCAGCGCTGCTACAAAGCCCCGATGCGTGCTTGCGGCAAGTGCGGCAACGTGCGTCCGATCGCCGCTCGCGTTCAGCTCGGGGACACTGATCTTTGCAAGAGCTGCGTGCAGTCTCCGGACGCGCAGTGCGGTCTATGCGGGAAAACACGTCCTACCCACGCGCATTGGCCGCTCGGACCGGTGTGCTTCTCGTGCTATAAGCGTTCAACGAACCATCCCGACGTCTGCTCGAGTTGCGGCCATACCAAAGTCCTTATCGGCCACACCCCGGCAGGCGAATTGGCTTGCGGGCCGTGCGCGGGCAGTCTCACCGACTACGTCTGCGCCACTTGCGATCAAGGCGGCCCGCAGCACTACGAAGGCACCTGCCTGAGCTGCTCGATTCGACGACTGACTGAAGAGCTGCTCACCGCAGAAGATGGCTCGATTCGTGAGGGCCTGGACATGTTGCCCGACCTGCTTGCTCGTCGTGGCCGGCCCGCCTCGACGCTGCGTTGGCTAATCAAAGCGCGCACTCAAGAAGCATTGCGCTTCTTGGCCACTGCGGAAGGTGCCCTCACCCACGCGACCGTCGATGCGTGCCCGCCCGGCCAAGCCCGCCACTATCTGCGGGCCCTGCTGGTCGAAGCCAACGTCTTGACGCGGCGCGACGAGCCGATCGAGCGGCTCGAAACATGGATTGACGAATTTACCGCCTCCCTGGCTCCGCGCCACGCTGCGCTGCTGGAACCCTATGCACGATGGGGCATTTTGCGCACAGCACGACGCCGGGCCGCTCGGCGAGGATTTACTGCCAACGCTGCCGATTCGAGCCGCGAGCGGATCCGGCTGGCGCTGCGACTCATCGAGCACGTGGAATCATCCGGGCATCGAATCGGTGACCTCACCCAAACGATGCTCGACGACTGGACAGCAGGAGACCGCAACCGCAGTCGCCGGATAAAGGGCTTTGTCGCGTGGCTCAACAAGCGTGGCATCGTCGAAAACGTCACGCTCGCACGCGGATCACAGGTGCCGCCGAGTGAGATCAGTGACGAACAAGACCACCGGGGTCAGATCGCCAAGCTGCTTGACGAGCACTGCGGTATCGAACTCCAAACCAGAGTCGCTGGACTGCTCGTGCTGCTCTACGGAGCGAAACTGGTCAACATTCAGCGTCTGACCACCGCACACGTCACCTCGACGGGCCCGTGCACACAGCTCACACTCGTCAACCATCCAATTGAATTGCCCGAGTCTGTCGCAACGCTCGTCAACCGACTCACACAACAGGCATCCCAGAACCCACGCGCACAAACGCCTGACAGCGACGCCCACTTCCTCTTTCCCGGCGCCCGCGCACACGAACCCATCCATACCCGCACTCTCAGCGTGAAACTCGCGGAAGCCGGCGTCCCGAGTCGACTAGGCCGCAATTACGCCATGGTTGCTCTCACCAGCGACCTCCCGGCAGCCATTGTCGCCGCACAGCTCGGCCTCAGCGCCTCCGCGACAACTCAGTGGGCCAAGTTCGGCCAACGAGACAGAACTGAATACCTACTCGCGCGGCGCAAATCAGAAACAGAACCGACACAGTCCTTCAGAGAGCACCACAGCTATGTCTAACCCCGCCCAACTATTACATGCCAAGTTCCTCAGCTGGCGCGGCCCACAGAACGTCAATGCTGCCTCGGCTCGCGGACTGAACGGTCAAAATTGGGACGACCACACGTTGGCGATCAGTCATCTCAGAGAGATCGAAGAACTTATCGGGCTCCTGGAAAGCCAGGGCCGCAACATGCGAGTCGCCCGAGAGGCCGTCCCAACGTGGTATCAGGTCGTTTTCTCATTCAGCGGGGGCTGGCAGGGTCAGGGAACCGCCACGATCGACCAAACCAGCCTGAACACTCTCGAAATGCTTGCTGAGCGCCTGGAAGACGTAGTACCGACCCTTGAAGCCGACGGCATCGACAGGATCAACGGCTACATTGAGAGCGTCGCTGAAACTTTGAAAAGCGACCCCTCTATCCCAGCACCACTGCGTGCTCACATCAACGACGTCATCGCTCACGTCCGCTGGTGCACCCAGAATTACGCCACAGTCGGTGATTTCAGCCTTCAAGACGCACTCGAACGTCTCGCAGGCGCCGTCGTACGCGGCGCCGCCAACAGCACCGACAAAAGCAAATGGAAGAGCGCAGTCAACAACATCGTCTGGCCCTTCGCCGTCAACATGATGGCCGCCCTACCCGCTGCGGAATTAGTAGCGCTAGTAACAGGTCACTGAAACAAAAATGCACACAACAGAGGAGGAAATCCATGAATACAACACATACGAATATCGACACTCCGCCAGTCAGCCTGACCGCCGCCTGAACCAACCAGACATCCCGGAAGCCGCCATGTATCAGCTCACGATCGCCACCGACGAGGGCGCGCGCACAACCTCCCACGCCAATCCCGCTCAGGCCGGCCGCGCACTGCTCGACTACGCGATCCAGGCTGATCTCTACCTGCACGGCGACCACCGCACCAGCGACCAGCTCTGCAGCGCAACGAATCCGGCCGTCATCACCCTTGTCCGGCTCGACGCCGGCGGCGGCCCACCGAGGTGCGTAGGCACCGCCACCATCACTGCGACGGTGACCGTCGCCCCAACCACCAACAACTTGACGGGAGCTGCCGCGTCATGACCGCCGCCCTTCGCCACACCCTGCACCTGGTCCCCGCCGCCGACTCACTGGCCGAGACGCCCGAGCAAGCCGATGCGTTCCTCGCCGAAAGCGTTGTGCAGCAATGGCAGCCCGAACACCAGTTCATCGGCGCACTGCTCTACCTGTCGGCCGACGAGGCGCGGCCGCTGCTGGATCTCGTGCCCGACACCGCGATCGCCAAGCCCGTCGCCCGCTGGGCCTACGAGTTGATCCGCCGCCTAGTCGACGACGAGGAAAAGCCCGACCCGGTCAGCGTCCTGGCCGCCGGCAAACGCCATTCCGCCCGCCACGCCCTGTGCCCCGACGATCCGCCCACCGATACACGGCTCAAGCAGCTCGCGCTGTACCTCGTCGACGCCTACACCCAGAACATCAGTGCCGCGCTGGCCAGCAGCCTGGCCCGCCAGGTCCTCGACGACGCGTACCGCCGCGCCTTCGGCGTACTCGGCCAACGCATGCAGCAGCTCGCTGAAACCGACATCGACCGCGGTGAACTGACCGACCAATTCGGCCTCATCCGCGAAGAACTCGCCGACTTGTGGCGCCGCGGGGAAGCCGCCGCCAAGCTGTCCACCGGCGGTGCCCGATGATCCTGCGCCGCGCCCTTCTGTCCGCCGGCACGCTCGACCAGCGGGCTGGTGCCTCCGCTGCCGGCCGCATCCAGCACCAAGGCCATTCGGCAGTTCTGGCCGCCGCCTGGATAAGCACTGAACAACCGCGCTGAACGCAGCGCTGAACGGCGTCTTCGCTCGGCCTGACCACCAGGTCACCGCACGTATCTCCGGCGAGAAGGAACTGCTCACCATGAAACCGACCACGGTCGTCACCACCGCCATCGCGGTTGCCGCTTCATTGCTCGTCCAGGCCCCCGCCGCGGCGGCCATGCCAACAACGATCAGTCCCGGCGACCGCATCGACTACGTGACCGACGACGGCTCAGCATCCTTTTGCACCACCGGATACGTCTACACCGGCACCAACGGCCACGCGTACGCGATTACCGCAGGGCACTGTCAAACCGATGAATCAGGTCGCGTCGTTCAGGAAAGTTCGGGCGCCACCGGACGATTCGTCAACACCGTGGTCGCACCACCACGTTCAGGCGGACCCGACTACGGCCTGATCGACTTCGGGCCGCGGGTGACTACCCGGCCCGCAGCCAACGTCGTTACCTTCGCGGCCGGCGGACCAACCCCGCTCATCGAGGTTGGCCAGACCGTCTGCCATCTCGGTGTCTCCAGCGGCCGGCACTGCGGCACCGTCGCGTACAGCTACGGCGACGATCAGTTCATGACCACCGACATGCCCGCCAGCGTCCCCGGAGATTCCGGCGGCCCTGTCTGGGTGACCGACGACGACGGCCAGGCCCACATCATCGGGATCTGGCTGGGTGAAAAGACCAGCGCCGACACCAGCCGCCGCTACGGCCGCTTCGCGAGCCTGCGCGCCGCGCTGGACATTCTCACCTGAGCGATCACAACTCCACTGGCGCGGCCGGCCACACCACGTCGACACACGCCCCGGCCCCAGCCGGGGCGCCGTCGACCAACCACGCCAGACACCGCGTCGCCGCGGTCCCGCCACCCTCGACGAGCGCGCGCACCAATTCGGATTCCATCAGCCCAGTATGACCGCCGCGGCCCGCTCCGCGCGGTGCCCTCAGCGCCTCACTGCAGCCCGGCGATCCCATGGCTGGCGATCCCAACCGGCTGCAGTCAGAGATCGCGCCTGCGGCGCACCTGGCCGCCTCCCGGCGGCCACCGTCCGCAGCCCCTCACCTTTAAACCGTTAGCAGGGGTCGCAAGCGTAGTCGGCCGGGGGCCCGAGACGTCAACCCACGCCCGGCGCTGGTGCCGGCGGCGGAGGACATGTGCGGCCCCATCAGCTCGCTGCCGCTCGCGGGCCACACATCCGCCGGCACCACCACCGGACTCTTCGGGGTTGACGTCCCACCCTCACCCGATTCCCCCGCACCCCAGCGCTAACCGGCGCACTCAACACCTTCTGAAACGGACAACAACCATGACCGCCATCCTCGCCGCCGAAGCCGTCGCCCTCAGCACCACACACAGCCTGGCCATGGCCCGCGCAGACATCCACAGCGCCGTCAACGCCGACGACACCCACCGTCGCCGCCAGTACGCCCTCTCAGCCCGCGACAACGCCATCACCGTCCTCCTTGAGCCGACCAGCCAGCCCAGCGAACGCGAATACGCCGAGTACTACCTCGCCGACGCCGAAGACATCATCGCCGCAACCGCGCCCGTCGAATAGCCCTCCATCCCAGCAACTCTGGCCGGGCCGCCGCACTCAGGTGGCCCGGCCAACAGATCAAACCCTCTATCCTCACCACAGAAAGGATCACCACCATGGTCGACAAGGACTACGCATCAGCCTGGCAATTCATCGACACCGAAGGACGCCCACGGCAACTGCGCTTCCGCATGAACTTCGCACCGGCTGGCGACCCCCGAACCTTCGACGGCACTGGCCAACTCGTCGCCGCCATCGCAGACGACAGCCGGCCCGACAACTTCCACGAAATCCCGATCAGCCGAGCTGACGTCGACGAGGACGCCGTCGATGCCGCCCTCGACGGCTGGGAAGACTGGGCACTGCTCTACCACGAGAATGACTACAGCGACTGCTGGATCAGCCTCGATGCCATCCAAGCCCGCATCAACGCCGCCGGCCTCGGCATCGACACCGACCCGCCACCGAGCGACACATAGCACCCCCTGGACAGGGGTCCGTCTGGCACTCGCCAGGCGGGCCCCTTTTTTCGTCCGGCCGCGAAATCGCGCGCTGGGACGACTGGCCCACCGCCGAGCGCGCCTGCGGCGCGGATGGCCACCTGGCGGCGGCCGTATCCGTAGCCCCTCACCTTTAACCGTTCAGCTGGGCCCCAAGTATGACCGACCGGGACCCGTCACGCGCCAGCCACGCCCGCGCCGAACTACGCAGGCCGAGTGACCCTTTCGGCCCAACCGTTGTCAATCCCCCAGGCGCTGCGCGCGAGGATTGACCCGGGGCCGAAAGCCCTGCTCCGTCCGCCACGGACTCTTCGGGCTTGCGCGCGCCACCCCGCCGGTCCCCCCAACCCCAGCGCTAACCGGCGCACTCAACACCACCCGAACGGGAGAACAACCATGCGCATCAACCTGAGCTCCAACACCGACATCCTCGCCGTCACCCCGACGCTGTTCGGCTTCGTTCCCACCAACAGCATCGTCGCGATCGTCCTGGACAACATCGGCGATCGACACACCGTCCACGTCAGCGCCCGCTACGACATCGACGAACCCCTCGACGCCGCCGCCCAACTGGCCAACACCCTTCCCCTGCAACAACCCGGCGGGGGCATGCGGCGCGTTCTGCTCATCGCCATCGCCGACTCCGAGCATGACAAGCACGCCGGCGATCACCTCGACGCCGCGCAGCGTCATATGACCGCCCGCGGTGCCAGCATCGTCAAGCGGCTGCACACCCCGCACGTCGAGGCAGGCCACACCTGGACCGACATCGACACCGGCGACACCGGAACCACCGTCGACTACCGCACCTCCGAGGTCGGCCTGCTGATGGCCGTCGAACATGGCCGGATCGTGCGCGCCACCCGCGACGACATCGCCGGCGAGTTCACCCCCACCGAACAGGCACCGGCACCCGACGTCGACGCCGATGCCGTCGAGTTCGTTACCCACACCGTCCGCGGCATGTCCACCGCGTTCGAGGACCCCGCCACCCTCACACCGCAACTGGCCGCCAACGCCGGCCTGCTCATCACCGCGAACATCACCCACCGTGACGCCCTGCTCATCGTCAGCACCGAGCACCCCCAGACCGGCGCCACCGTCTGGACCCACCTGGCACGCCAGCTGCGCGGCCGAGCCCGCATCGAAGCACTCGCCCTCGCTGCCGCCTGCTTCTACTGCAGCGACGACGCCGTGCGCGCCGCCATCGCACTCGAGGCCGCGCACCACACCGCAGCCGACGCCGGGCAACCCGACACCACCCTGGTCACCCTGCTCGACACCGCTGTGCAGGCCGCGCTCCCGCCGGCCAAGCTCCGCCAGCTCTTCGCCCAACTCGCCGCCAAGCCGCCCGCCGAGTGACCAGTCCGCGCAACCCAACACGTGGCCGGCCGCCTCACACCCGAGGTGGCCGGCCACACCCATTCACCCCCACCCCCGTCCAGAGAGGACCACACCATGACCAACCCCAAGCCCACCCAGCGTCGCGACGGACACACCCCGCGCTACTCCTACGAACCCGACGACGGCACCCACTACATCGAGCAGTCCGTCCGGGTATACCTGCGACTCTCCGATGACCGCACCAGCTGGATCGTCGACGCCGCCACCGTGGACGGAGCCGCCCTCGACAGCGCGCAATCCGACGAGAGCGCCACCAACACCGAATGCGCCTGCGATTCCGCCGAATGCGACGCGATCTGCGCCGCCGCCGATCGACTCCCGCTACCCAACGGCGAGGAACTCGCACAGCTGATCCTCGACGCCCTGCCACCGCACTAACGCGCCACCGTGGGGCCTCGTTGACTACTCACCACCGAGTGGTCGGCGAGGCCCCCTTTTTGTTCCGGCCAACGGCCCCGTAGTCGCGGCGCACCCCGCGCGACCGACGCAGAGTCCCGCCTACGGCGGAACTGACTGCCGCCACTCACCTTTGAGCAATCAGCAGGGGTGTGCAGCGTAATGGGCCGGGGGCCCGACCTGTCCAGGGACGCCCGGCGCCGATGCCGGCGGCGGAGGACATGCGCGGCCCTATCAGCTCGCTGCCGCTCGCGGGCCACACATCCGCCGGCACCACCACCGGACTCTTCGCCCTGGACAGCCCACCCTCACCCCATTGCACCCACACCAGCGCTAACCGGCGCACTCAACACCTTCTGAAACGGAGAACAACCATGACCACTGACCTAAAAGCCTTCTGGGCCAATGTCGATGCAGCCCTGGACCGCTGCGCCCAGGCCGACACGGTTGAGGACGTCATCACCATCCTCAACGAACACTTCGAGCCCTCCAGTGGAGAAGCCTTCTTCGCCGGATCAGGCGGCGACAACCAACTCCTGGACAAACTGCACTGGTACAGGCCCGTACGCACATGGAAGATCGTCCGCTACGACGCCCCCTACTACTGGTGTCTCGCAGACCCCAACGGCGACCTCCTCACTTACATCGAGGGCGACATCTACCGCGGCAACACCATGACCACCTAAACCCTCGATCGTGAGCGTCCCGGTACCCACCCGGTGCCGGGACGCTCACCTTCGGCCGGCCGTGGTCGGCGGGCCCCCCCTTTTCTTCCAGCCGCCGGTCTCGTAGACGTCGGCGCACTAGGTGCGACCGACGGACAGCCCACCCTCCGGGCGGGCTCCCTGGCGCCACTCACCTATTGCCGTTAGCAGGGGTCGCAGCGTAATCGGCCGGGGGCCCGACCCGTCAAGGGACGCCCGGCGCTGGTGCCGGCGGCGGAGGACATGTGCGGCCCCATCAGCTCGCTGCCGCTCGCGGGCCACACATCCGCCGGCACCACCACCGGACTCTCCGCCCTTGACGGCCCACCCTCAGCCGATTCCCCCGCACCCCAGCGCTAACCGGCGCACTCAACACCTTCTGAAACGGAGAACAACCATGACCGAGAACAACTTCGATTTCGCCGCCGCCCTCCTGTCGGACGCGGCCGACCTCGTCGGCCACGCACCGCACGGAACACACATCGTCGACGACCACGCCTACGGCGCACCGCAGCTCGTCGCCACCGCCGAAAGCAGCCGCCAGATCGTCCTCTGGGCAGCCGACAACGATCGAGTCCTGGCCGCCGTCGAAGCGACCACCAACGCCGACACCGATCAAACCTCCACTCGCATCATCGCTTTCCGCGCCGCCGGACTGATGTTCGCCGGCCGGACCGACCACACCTTCGCCGCCCACGGCCGCCACACCTACGTCCTGGCCGCCACCGTCGGAGCCGACACCTGGCAGCTCACCGTCGACGCCGACACCACCACCCTCACCGACAGCGACCTAGACACCGCACTGAGCCTCATCGCGCGCTTCGAACACGCCGCCTACGCCGCCGGATAACACCGGCCCCCACGCCGCCCGCGCGGCCGGTACCCACTCGGTGCCGGCCGCGCAGCGCGGGATCACATCCCTGCCACTGGCGTGCGCCGGCACCGCCGCGTTCACCACAGCGTCGGATGGCCCACAGCCAACGCATCGGCGACCGCTTGCGCGTCCCAACCATCACGCACGGCTTCCCGCAGCGCGAGCGACCGTTCGCGCCGCGCCAGCAGGCCGGCGTTGCCGCGGCGCACCGCCACCCGGCCCCCGCCGCGACCGGACCGGCCCATCTGCTCCATGTTGTCCCTCTGGGTACCCGCGTACACGTGCCGGGGGCGGCCCAGCTCGTCGGCGACGCTCGGCCGCACACACAGCGGCACATCGCAGCCATGCAAGGACCGCTCCCACGGCTCCAGCGGCGCGCCGCTGCGGACTAGCGCGAGCGCATACCGGTTGGAGCGCAGCATGATCCGGCGACCGTCGCGGCGAACCCAGAATCGGCCGTACCCGTCACCACCGATGGCGCCGGTGAAAAGCCAACAGTCCTCGGCCGTCGGACCGCGCACCACGGCGCGGTCGAACCGGGCGATCTCGTCGGCATCACGAACCGGGTCCACCACCAGCTGTAGTGGTTCCGACCGCCGCCGACCTCTGCTCACCGTGATGACACGCTAACCCGTCGCCGACCACGCCGCGGTGGGCTCGCCGACCGACGCCACCGGCGGGAGACCGGCAGCCACCTCGGCCGTCGGTTCCCGGTCGGCACCTTCGGCGCCGACCCCGATCACCGCCGCACCGCCGTCACCGACCGCCTCACCCGGCGAGGCCGTGGCGCTCTGCTCGGCGAACCGGATCAACTCGCGCAGCGCCTTCTCGCTCACCCCCGTCAGTCGGGTGATGTCGCGCAGCGTCTCTCCGCGATCGCGCAACGCGACGACCGCCAGACCGGCCGTCCGGCGATGCTCGCCGCGCTTGCCCTCGGCCTGCTTTTTGAGGCCGGCGGTCTTGGCTTCCAGCCACTCATCCACCGCGTCGAGCCGTTCCCGACTGGAGAAGAACACCGCCAGGTCCTCGGCATTGCGCGCGGCCCGTTCGAGCACTTCCTTCTGCGAGGCCTTCACCGCTTCGCGGGCGGCCCGCACCGCTGACTTCGATTTCGACACTTTGTTCGCCATGGCGCTCAACCTAAAACCGCCACCACCCCTACAGCACCGCCCCAACGACACCACTCACATACCGCCGCTTTCACCCACATCCCCACGCCCCCACCCACATCGGCCACCACCGATCGCGTGCCGCACCACCAACCCCGCCCTCACCTGCGACCTCCGGTCGCCCTTTTCAGCCCATCACACCTAGTGCATTCAGGTCACGAAACGGTAACGGCCGATCGGAGGCGGGCTTGGGGCACCGCTAAACCCCGGGGGTGCTTCATAGCGTTGCCGGTGGTGATCGCGCGGTGATGGGCTTACACAAATTGACCGCCGGAGATGGGTACACCTACCTGCTCCGGCAGGTCGCCGTCGCCGACGGCACTGACCTGGGCCGGGCCAGCCTCACCGACTACTACTCCTCCAAGGGCGAGACCCCCGGCCGCTGGGTAGGCAGCGGCCTGACCGCCCTGGGCCGGCCGGTCAGCCGCGACCCCGACAACCCCCACGTCGAACAACTCTGGGGGGTGCCCGAGGGCTCCGAAGTCACCGAAGATCAGATGAAGGCACTCTTCGGTGAAGGGCTGCACCCCAACGCCACCAAGATCACCGAACACCTCACCGGCATCGGGGTGTGGGCCGACGGCGCGCACGCCGCCGCCAAGCTCGGCCGCCCATTCCGGTTGGGTGCCAACGAGAACGACTTCACCCGCCGGCTGCGCGGCGCCTACAGCAGTTACAACCACACCACCGGCCGCGCCACCAACGCCCCACTCGATCCCGAAGTGCGCGCCGAAATCCGCACCACCGTCGCCGCGGAAATGTTCGTCGAACGCTACGGCCGCGCCCACCTCGACGAGCGCGAACTGACCGGGTTCATCGCGCGGCTCTCACGCCTGGACACCACCGCCGTGGCCGGGTACGACCTGACGTTCACCCCCGTCAAATCGGTATCCGCACTGTGGGCACTAGCCCCGCTGGGCATCGCCAAAACCGTCGAGGACTGCCACCACAAAGCCGTCGCCGACACCCTGGCGTTCCTCGAGTCCCAAGCCTGCTTCTCGCGCATGGGCACCAACGGTGTAGCCCAGGTCGACGCAGGCGGATTCATCGCCGCCGCCTTCGATCACCGCGACTCCCGTGCCGGGGATCCGAACCTGCACACCCACGTCGCGGTGAGCAACAAAGTATGCGCGATCGGCCCCGATGGCATCCCCCGCTGGCTGGCCCTCGATGGCCAACCGCTCTACAAAGCCAAGGTGTCGGCCTCGGAGCTGTACAACACGTTGTGCGAGGCCAATCTGATCGCCGAACTCGGGGTCAGCTTCGCCAACGACACCCCCGAACCGGGCAAGCGGCCCGTCCGCGAAATCGTCGGCATGTCAGCGCAACTGATCGAGGTCTGGTCCTCCCGGCGGGCCGCCATCGAGCACCGTGTCGGCCAACTCGCCAAAGACTTCCAACAGGTCCACGGGCGTGAGCCCAGCGCGGTGGAGATGCTGGCGTTGTCCCAGCAAGCCACGCTGGAAACCCGAGCCGCCAAGCACGAACCACGGTCGCTGGCAGAGCAGCGCCACCAGTGGCGGACCGAGGCCATCGGCACCCTGGGAAGCCACCGCGAACTCGACGCGATGGTCGCCGCACTGACCTCCGGGCGGGCCCCACGCGAACGTGTCACCGTCACCGAGCAGTGGGTCGCCGAACAGGCCGCCAAGGTCATCGGCACGGTCTCCGCGTCACGCTCGACATGGCAGATCAACCACGTTCGCGCCGAGGTGTCAAGAGTCCTGCGGTACACCGACTGCCACGACACGCCACAGGTGGCGGAGCGCATCATCGCAGCCGCCTTGGGCACCCACAGCATCGCGTTGACCACCACCGCCGACACCGAGATGAACGAGCCCGACCTGCTGCGCCGCCGCGACGGCGCCAGCGTCTACACCCGCCACGACACCACCGCCTACACCAGCGCCGAGATCCTCGCCGCAGAGCGCCGAATCCTGCACGCCGCAGGGCTTTCCGGCGGCCATGTCGTCGACGACGACAGCATTGGCCTGGCGCTGCTGGAAGCCCACGCCCAGCACGGTGTGGAACTCAACGACGGCCAACAAACCCTGCTGCGCGACATGGCCACCTCCGGGGCCCGCGTGCAACTCGCACTCGCCCCCGCCGGCACCGGCAAGACCACCGCGATGGCCCCCCTTGCGGCCGCGTGGGCCAACAGCGGAGGCAACGTCATCGGCCTCGCACCGACCGCCGCCGCGGCCGAAGTCTTGGCCGCCGACCTGGGCGCAGCGACCGACACCATCGACAAACTGGTCCAACTTTCCGGGCGCGGCGGCGGTCCCCCACCGGCCGCCGATGACCCCGCCCACGCCTGGTTCGACCACATCGGCCCCCAAACCCTGATCGTGGTCGACGAGGCCGGCATGGCGTCCACCGCCGGGCTGGATGCGGTGATCTCCCACGCCCTGGCCCACGGTGCCAGCGTGCGCCTCGTCGGCGACGACAAGCAGCTCGCCTCGGTCGCCGCGGGCGGGGTGCTGCGCGACATCGTGGCCCAGCACGGGGCCCTCACACTGTCCGACGTCGTGCGGTTCACCGACCCCATCATCGGGGCCGCCGAAGGCGCAGCCAGCCTCGCCCTGCGTGACGGTGACCCCACCGGTATCGCGTTCTACCTCGACCACGGCAGGGTCCACGTCGGGGCCGAACACGTCGCCGCCGACATGGCCTATCAGGCATGGTCGGGCGCGCTCGGTGAGGGCCGCGACGCCCTGCTCATCGCCCCCACCAACGAGCTGGTCGCCGAACTCAACGAACGCGCCCGCCTGGACCGGCTACGCCGTAATCCGCACCCGGACAACACCCGCACCGTCACACTGTCGGATGGGTTGACCGCCAGCGTCGGGGACTGGATTCTGACCCGCAGCAACGCGCGCTGGCTGCACATCCCCGGCGGCGGCTGGGTCAAAAACGGGCACCGCTGGGTCATCAAAGACATCAACGACCGCGGCACCATCACGGTGTCGCGGCTGACCGGATCCGACACCGAATCCATGGTCCGGCTGCCCGCCCGCTACGTCCAGACGAACACCACGCTCGGGTATGCCCGCACCATCAACGGCGCCCAAGGATCGACCGCCCGCCACGAATGCCACGTGGTCGGCTCCGACAACTTGACCCGCGAACAGCTCTACGTCGCCCTTACCCGCGGCAGGTGCGAAAACCACATCTACTTCTCCACCAGCGAGGCCGACCCGCACGCCATCCTCACCCCCAAGGCCACCCACCCGCCGACCGCGGTGGACATCCTGTCAGGCATCCTGCGCCGCGACGGCGCACAGGTCTCCGCGCACAGCACGCAACGTGCCGAACGCGATCCGTTCACCCGCCTGGCGCGCGCGGCCGACATGTACACCGACGCCCTCTCCAGCGCCGCCGAGCAGCTGGCCGGCACCGACACCATGGCCCGCATCGACGCCGCCGCCACCGCCCTGCGCCCCGACATCACCAACGCCGAAGCGTGGCCAGTGTTGCGGCGCAACCTGGCCCTGCTGGCCCTCGACGGCCACGACCCGCAGCAGGCGCTGGCGCACGCCGCGCAGCGCCCGCTCGGCAACGCCACCGACCCCGCCGCGCTTTTGGATTGGCGGCTGCCCAATCCCGACAATTCCGCGCTGGACATCGTCGGCCCGCTGCGCTGGCTGCCCTCGATTCCCACAGCACTGCAGGACGAATCGGCCTGGGCGCGCTACCTCACTGCCCGCGCCCAACTCGTCGAAGCAATCGCCGAGCAGATCCGCGAACATGCCCGCGCCTGGACCCCGGCAACCGCACCGGTATGGGCGCGCCCGCTGGCCGGTCAACGACCCGGACTGCTCGCCGAAATCGCAGTGTTCCGCGCCGCCCACGACGTCGACCCCGCCGACACCCGCATCACCGGACCCACCCAGCACGCCAACCGCTCCGCGTCCTTCCAAGCCCTGCTGCATCAGCGCCTGGACGCCGCACTCATCACCGGCGGACAAGGCGCCAAGCGGTGGCGGACCCTGGCCGAGAACGTCGACCCGAACATCACCGCCGACCCGTTCTGGCCACGGCTGGCCACCCACCTCGACCAAGCCGCGCGCGCCGGCGCGGACGTCGCCGCGCTCCTCAACGAGGCGATGACACGCCACGGCGCACTGCCCGACGAGCTGCCCGCCGCCGCCCTGTGGTGGCGGCTGGCCGGCACCCTGGCCCCGGCCACCCTCGATGCCTCCAACGAACGGCTACGCCCACCGTGGACCGCGGAGCTGCACCGCATCCTGGGCAGCACGGCCGCCGAAATTATCACCGGTGACCCGGCCTGGCCCGCGCTGGTCGCAGCCGTCAACGCCTCGGACTGGCCATCAGCGGACCTGCTGGCCGCGGCGGCTGAGTACCTGCTCGACGCGCTCGACGACGACGCGATCCGCCCCGACGAATACGCCCGTGTTCTGACCTATCGCGTCGAGCTGCTCACCCACTACGCCGCCGACATCGACACCGACATCCCTCACCCCGCCGAAGGGGCCGCCCAGTCGCTGCATGAGCCTCCGCTGCACCCAGTCGGCCTCAATGAGCACGCCGACGCCAGCGAGGACGAATACCTGGGCGACCACTCCGAATTCGACGACAGTCTCGGCGATCTCGACTTCTACTCACTACTCACCCAGCGTCCAGCGGTCACCGCGGATCTCGACATCGATATCACCGAGCTGCGGGCCCGCTGCGCCGACGCCAAGGCCCGCGCTCGGGCGCTGGCCGACGCAGTGCTCTCCGCGCGCCGTGGCCCGGCCGAACAGGCCGCGGCCGCTGAGCTGATCGCGCTGCACCGCCGCCACGTCGCACAACGCCCCCATCAGCACGATCTAGCGCACGCGCACGCCGACTGGGTCGCCGCTGAGGCCGCCTACGAAGGCCAGCAGCACCGAATGACACAGCTGGAAAAGCTCATCGCCCGCGCCGAGAGCGAACACGACCAGAACCTCGCCCAGGCCTACCGTGAGCGGCGCGGCGACCTCGCCACCGACGCCGCCGACCTCGCCATGGCGGTGATCCGCACCCACGCCGAACGCGACGCAGCCACCGCGCGCCTGCACACCGCGGCCGGCGGACCCGATCGTGTCGTTACCGCCGAGGACATCGAAGCCCGCCGCGCCCTCGCCGTGCACGCCGACATCGCTGCGCTGCGCGCCGCCCGGGCCGAAGCCCGCAACCTGGACAACCAGCTGCACCGGGCCGAGGCGCGTACCGCCCGTAGCTTCGCCGAAAATCCCGCGCGCGAACGCGAGCAGGCCCGCTGGGCGTCCGTCACCACCGAACAGGATGTGATGGTGTTGCGTGCTGAGGTGGATTTCGTGGAGGCGGCGGGGTCGCGGTCCCCGGCCACGGTGTACCCGCCGCCTGCCGGCGACCGCACCTGGGAGGAGTTGGACGAACCGGCCCGCGCCGTGGTGGAGACGATCACCGCCAGCATGCAATCGGTGCACGTGCTCACCGTGGGCCCCGACGCCGACAAACACGCCGCCCTGGCCGCGATCAGCGCCGCCGCGGTCGGCAGAGGCAAGCACGTGCTGGCCATGCCGGCCACCGAAACCGCCACCGCATTCGCCGAACACCACACCTACACCGAACGATCCACCGACCCGGCCACCACCCGCCAACGAATCGACAACGGGCAGTGGACCATTCCGCCGGGCCACCTGCTCATCGTCGACGACGCCGACCACCTCAACCCCAACCAACTGCGCTACTTCACCGAGCACGCCGGCCGCAGCAACACCAAACTGCTACTGGTACACACCCCCACCGAGGGCCGCACCCCCCCGCACAGCCTCGTCGACGCACTGGCCGACAACCTGCCCTGGGCCCAACGCCTCGGCACCCCCACCACCGACCGCGACACCGCGATCGACCGCGCCGGCACGCACCTGGCCGCACACGAACCGGTCACCCCCGAAGACCGCGACGCCGCCCAACTACTGGCCCGCCGCGACACCCTGCGCGACACCTACCAAACCCAGTTCAAACCCCGCCTGCATACCTACACCCACGAACACACCCGCGACCCCGGACTCGAACTCTAAAGACCACTGGCGCAATGACTGTCGGCAACAATGCGGTTAGGCAAGTCCGGGAGGGCGCTGGCGGACACGATTACTCTCCCGGTGCGGATACGTCACCGTCCGAATCCGGGCGTAGTCACCGCGCGGTCATATCGGTAACGAACCACGCCGATCGGCATGTTTTGACGCGGCAGAGTTGCGCTATCCCGGCGGCGAGGTCGTCCCAATGATGAACGGTAATAGCGCCATCGCGGCGTCAACGCACTTGTCACGAAGCGGCAGAGCTTCCGCTGTGGCCTGCACACACGGGGCTGATCCGGGTGATCGCTGGGCAATCATCACCATGCTTGGCTCGACGGCGGCAACGGTCTGCGCCGGTTCATAAGAGCCAGCGCCCGCCCACACGTTGAGCACAGTGCCCTCGACCGGCAGAGCGGAGTGAATCTGTGCGGCGGTCTGGATAGCAGATGCTCCCATTCCCGCAACGGGAAGGGATGGTTGTCCTGGTGTTGCTCGGATTCGACAAACTTGTCGTCCGGACGTGAGGGAACGCGAACGCGTGACCGCCACACTGCCAGTGTGAAAACGCCTGTGCTGCAGCGTGTCACAGCGTCTCCGGTGTATCGGATAATGCCTGCCTGCCACCCGTCTTTGTACTGATGCGTCTCGGACGTGCTTGCGGGTGACTAGGTGTCTTAGGACACCGCTAGGACACGTCGAACGTACGTTGGTAGGCACTCGCCGCCTCAGTTGGCGGCGAGAGAGTCGCAAATGCTGCCGGACGGGGGGTCTGCTGCACGAATAGGTGGCATCTTGACCTGATCGTGCAGCAGACCCGATCCTCCACCATGGGTGCTAGTGGGCGGACAGATGACCCTGCCGCACTTGGCTGAACACGGGCGCACCGCACACCGCCCGACCGACGACGGTGACATGGTGGTAGGTGTATGGACAAGCCGTGGTGCGTTGCGCAGCACCACAACCTACCTGACGAGCAACGGATTCACCGAGCAATCGACCAGCGACGGCTATGGCTACCGCTTCGTCCGGAATAGGACAGCGATTGACGTGATGATCCCTGAAGGTCTCGATCGCCAGAGGCGTTACCCAACAACAGGATCGGGCCAGCCGGGACTGCCAGCCGACGGCGGAAATCAGGCGCTCACTCGGGCCGAGCGGCTGGCGATCCGCCTCAACGAGCAAGTGGGCTACGTCCGCCGCCCGACCATCCTCGGCGCCTTGGTAGCCAAGGCCCGCGCATGGGTTGTCGATCGTCGCGATTCCGAACGCCATGCCCAGGACCTAATTGCGTTGGCGGAAGTGGCACTCCATGATCCCCGAGCGGTCATCAGCCAGGCGCGCCCTGATGACCGTCGCGCGGTTCGAGCCGCTTTGCGGCACCTACCGATCGACCATCGTCTGTGGCGTGCCGCCAACGACTCGACGTCTGCACACACCCTATTGACCCGGCTGGCACAGCCGCCGGGTTAGCGCTCAGCCGCCTATTCTTCAACAAACTCAGCCCTGCCTTGCTCGGACGAGCCGTTTTGACAACTGCGATTGAAAATCCGTTCTGTAGATCGGATAGCACGGCCCATAATGGCGGACAGGATCACCGCATTCGGGGAAGGAAACACATGAGGGCAGTTAGGGCATAAGAATTTGACCCCGTCAGCAAGGTTGACAGGTAGGGATACCGTTAGAGGCCAATCCATTTCGCCCACCTCATTGATTTCCGCTCTCTGGGAGCCCGCGGATTTACAGTGGGCATTGCCAGCGCTGTCGCAACATGCCTGACAGATCCGTGACCTGGCCTGACGGTCGCAGCATGTGTCTTCCCATTTCTGCGCGTCGCGTATGAGTTGTGACAACGCCGTGACAAGCCTCCCGTCATCGATGACTACCCTGAACCACCCCCGACGGCGAAGTGCACTGACCCGCGCCGGCCAACAATCGCGACTATCTCGTCTGCGGGAGAATGAACAGAGTGCAGCTGTCGCAACACATCCTTAGCCCGACCCTCATCGTCATCTGCGTGGTGATGGTGCTTGCCGCCGCAGCCGTCTACTGGTCGACCGCACTCGGCTCGGCGTGGACCGTGCCGCGTGCGGCGGTGCGCGCTGTGCTGCAGCTTGCCGCCGTCGCCGCCGTTCTGACTGCGGCGCTGAGCAACCTGTGGACGTCGCTTGTAGTGCTGGGCGTCATGTTCGTCGCCGCAACGGTCACGGCGGCACGTCGCAGCCAATCCAACCGTTCCTGGCTCCTCGCGGTCGCACTCGCGACAGGCATGATTTCGGTGGTGCCACTGCTGCTTGCGTCCGGGCTTGTGCCGATGACCGGAGTCGCTATCGTGCCCATCGTCGGAATCCTGCTGGGCAGCACCATGACCGCCATCTCGGTCGCGGCACGGCGGGCACTCGACACCCTCGGTACCCGCGCCGGGGAGGTTGACGCGTTGCTCAGCCTGGGATTCAGCGACCGGCTCGCACGGATGGAAATGATCGGCCTTACGGCTGCCGACGCACTCCTCCCGAACCTCGACCAAACCAGGACGGTGGGATTGGTCACACTTCCCGGCGCCTTCGTCGGCGTGCTGCTCAGCACCGGGTCGGCAGCGCAGGCCGGCGCCGTCCAGATACTGATCCTGCTGTCCATACTGCTGTCACAGACGTGCGCGGTCGCCATCACGCTCGAGCTGATCGCCAGGGGCACAATCACCCGCACCAGCCGCACTCCCGGCCCGTCGCGGCTGCGACTGTCTCTCCGACGCCGGCGATCAGCGGCGGGCGCAGCAACCTAAGGGAACCACGTCAGCAGCGACTGGCCAACGCCGCCCTGAGCGGACGACGGGTCACGTCAGCGCAGTGAATGGGAAAGCGTCGTCAAGCTGTGAATTTCGATCGCGACGTCTGGACTGTTGGCACGCACGGCATGTAAGGCGCTGTCAATCTGACTGTCGAGCTGGTGCCATGCGGTTTCGTCCATCGGCCGCAACGTGGATTCGTCAGCGTCCCAGACGGTTTCCAGTTCGGCGATTTGGCTCTTGGCCTCGCTTTGGTCGCCGGCCCTGACTTTGGCAAGGGTGTCGTCCACGATCTGGCGGAGTCGACCGATCTCGGACGGCGGGAAGTGGGCACCAGCCGGGCCAGCGTTTCCTGGCAGTGCCGGCGCACTCGCCACCGGACCGTCTGGCTCTTCTTCATTGTTGGCGGCCTCATGAGGCCGCATACCGGCCCAGGCCAGAACTGCGACGGTCACCGCCGCGGCAACCAGGTAGTAGCCGAGTAGGACGCGTTCGCGACGGGGGGTAGTGGTGACGAGGGGAGCATGGCTGCGGTCGTAATCCTCTAGTACGTCGCTGCGGCTGAAAGTGAGGTAGCCGACGATCGCAAGGATCGCAGCCAGAAAGACGACGCTGGTGACGGCGGTGCCGATTCCAAGGCCGCCCTGCGACCAGGGCGACGCCAACCAGTCACCGAGATTGGCACCCAGTGGACGGGTGAGGATGTAGGCGAGCCAGAAGGACAACACCGCGTTTGCACCCATGCGCCAGCCGATGGCGATCACGACGATCAGACTGGCGGGTAGGAGCACCGACATGCCTGGGCTCCAGCCGGTGAGTTCCAGTGTCCAGTCGCCCGCCGCCGTCCCAAGGGCGAAGGTGACCAGAACCGCGAGCCAGTAGAACAACTCTCTAGGCAAACTCACGATGCTGTGTATCGAGAGCGTCCGTTCTCGCGAATACCAGAGGGCGAACACGACGCCCAAGGTCAGGGCAAAGGCGCTGGTGCTCAGGGCAAGTGGGACACCGAACTGGTCGGTGAGGATGTCGGTGTAGAGGGTACCGGTCACCGAGAGCACCACGACGGCGAGCCAATACACGAACGGGACGTAGCGGCGCCGACTGAGCTGCCAGGCCAAGACCAACCCGAGGACTGCGGTGAAGATCAGCGCGGTCGCGATCAGCCCGACGCCGAGCGTCATGTTGATCCAGTCGGCGAAGCTTTCACCGACTGTGGTGCAGAGGATCTTGATGACCCAGAACCACACAGTGACTTCGGGAACCTTGCTGAGAAGGTTGCGCCCGGTCGTCGTAATAGCGGTATTGGCCGTTTCTGTCACGACACGAACCGTAGGTAGCGCTCGCTGAGTACACGCTGAGAGGCAGTGGCACGGCCGCAGACCTATCTGCTTAGGTGAGGCTCACCATTGTTATTGTCAGACAGTCGGTACGACCGTAGTAAGCGAGGATCATGTCAGCCAGTCAGATTGCCCTGCTCGGCGCCTTTGCTGGGTTCACCATTTTTCTCGGTCTGCCAATCGGGCGGTTGCGTGCACCGATGCCCAAATTGAAGGCTGCGCTCAATGCGGTTGCGATCGGCATTCTCGTCTTCCTGTTGTGGGACGTGCTGGCCCATGCCTGGGAACCAGTGGATCGGGCGCTCGCAGCGAGCCAGATCACCGATGCGCTCGTGATCGGCACCCTGCTCGCGACGACTTTCGGCGTTGGCCTATTGGGCTTGGTGTGGTTGGACAGCTTCCGAAGCCGAAGCACGGCTGCGGGTCCCGGAATCCGAACGGCGACAACGGACGAAATCGGCGCAACGCCCGCGGTGCCTGCGCGGCGGCTGGCGTTGATGATCGCCAGCGGCATCGGGCTGCACAACTTCGCCGAGGGCTTGGCGATTGGCAACTCGGCGGCAGTGGGTGAATTGTCTCTGGCGGTACTGCTGGTGATCGGCTTCGCGCTGCACAACGCGACTGAAGGGTTCGGTATTGTTGCTCCCCTGACCGGGCAACGGCCGTCGTGGGGGTTTTTGGCGCTGTTGGGCCTCATCGGCGGTGGGCCCACGTTTGTGGGCACGCTTGTGGGACAGCGTTTCGTCAGCGAAACAGTGTCGGTGGCGTTTCTGGGCTTGGCTGCGGGCTCGATCCTCTATGTGGTCATCGAGTTACTCGCCGTCGCCCGCAGTGCCGATCTCAAGGTGGTCACCACCTGGGGAGTGTTCCTTGGGGTCGTAGCAGGATTCGCCACTGACGCGATCATCACCGCCGCGGGCGCCTAATCACCACTATTGGTGGGCTTCGTATCGAGCAAAAGGCAAGCGGTTTCTGCGCGAACGACGCAGTTTGTCCCGGCGGTGGGATGTCGTGACACTTCAGCGTCGGCTGACCAGCGCCGGTGACTCCGACTGATGACCCGATGTGCCCATCATCTCAACCACGTTGGCGGCGAATCGAACACGATCATGGATGTGAATGCGAACGCACACCTTGAAATGGTCGATCCGGCTCGCCAGAAGTCGCCTTCCGAAGGTCGGCCATTCCCGGGGGAAGTCGCGGAAGGCCGACTCAAGCTGACTCAGCGATTTGGCTGGGTTCGCTCTATTGGGCAGCGGCTTGTTGTGCTGCCTGCTGTTCGGCCACCTTGGCAGCCCGCCCTTCTGGGCTGCCAAGGGAGTTGCCAGGCGAAGTCGCGGAGGCCACCGCGGCGTCGCAGTTTAAGGACACCAACGTCTGCTTGGTTCCCGAGCCACCACTGTTGGGCGGGGGTTGGGCGGTGCGGTCCTGCTGATGGACAACCAAACAGTTGGGCCAATGGAGATGGTCACCTACCGTGACAGACACCACGGGTGTGTAGCCCGCCGAGGACAGCGTCGAGCTTGCGTCGCTGTACTTCTGGCCGACGACAGAGGGTGATGCGTGTGCGACGGCAAGGCCAGTGAGGAGCGAGGCTGCGGCCGCCAGAACGATACTTGCCGCGCGGATCGCTCGCTTGCGTGCCCTTGACCGGGTGGCTGTCAATGGCCGGCTTTGATCGCTGGGACGGCGATGGAGGTCGGTAACGCCGTGGGCGGCGTCGTCGTATCAATCACCGTGGCACCCAAATTCATACCGGTCATGTCGCCCTCGACAGGCGGCGCATAGCTGGTATTCACCGGTGCGCTACCCGATCCGGCGACGGGAAGGTCGGCGGCGCCGGGACTGTCGTCACGCTGGATCATCGTGAGTACAAACGCCGCAACGACGGCGCCGAGACCTATGACGACGGCGATTCCCCGCGCGCGAGCGAGGCTGTCACTCAATGGCATGTCGTTGTTGGACACAGCGGAAGTGTGCTCGCGGTGCCCTGAGGCGACGCTGAGGCTTAGCTGGGAGTCACTGTGATGCTTGATGGGTATCAGCTGGGAGCGAGACCGAGTAGTTTGTCGCGCCCCTGATTGTCCGAGATTGCTGCACAGTAATGGGGTGAACGAGGCAGCCTTGTCGAAGTCCGGACTATCGCGGCTGCTGTCTCGTCTACGGCTGCCGCACTGGAGCATCGCGGCCCGATCGGCGTTCATTGCAGGCGCTGTGGTTTTTGTCGCGCTAGCCGTGGCCGGGGCAGCATTGACGGGGGTCTTCTACCGCACGTTGATCGCCGGAGTGGATGCGGCCGCCGCCGCTAGGGTCCGTGACGTCTCTGCCGGCTTGATCGAAGACGCGCCGGCCGATCTTGATGACCCGCTGCTGGCAACCGACCAACGCATCGATGCGGTGCAGGTCATCGCCCACGACGGTACAGTTTTGCGCCGGTCTGACAGCATCTCTGACAACCCGTTGGTGCCTCTTGATCAGGTGGGCGACAGGCTGCGTACTGGGATGAGCCCGACAGCGTCTGCCGACGGCGACATGCGGGTGAGCGCGCAATCGATCAGCACACCTAAGGGCTCGTTCGTTGTGTTGGTCGCTGGTGGTGACGAGGCGGTGGAATCGACCGTACGTACAGCAGTGATTTTCCTGTTGCTTGCCGCGCCGGTAGTCGTCGCCGTAGCCGCCGCGGCGACGTATCGCCTGGTGCGGCGGTCTCTGGGCTCTGTGGACGCCATGCGCGCGCGCGTCGCGGCGATCAGCTCCTCAGAGTCGGCCGAGCGCGTACCGGTACCACCGGGCCGAGACGAGATCTCAGCGCTGGCCGTAACCATGAACGACATGCTGGATCGCATCGAAGCAGGCCATGTAGCCCAGCGCCAGTTTGTGGGGGACGCCTCCCATGAATTGCGCAGCCCGTTGACGGCGATCATCTCCGCGCTCGATGTAGCGGTGGCTCATCCAGAATTGCTTGACATCGAATTAGCCAGGGACACTTTGGTTCCCGAGGCCCAGCGGATGCGCGCACTCGTCGAGGATCTGCTGCTGCTGGCCCGCGCCGACGAGCGTGGCCTCGCGTTTCATCCCGACCAGATCCGCCTCGACGAGATCGCGACCGGCGAAGTAATTCGGCTGCGGCGCACCTGCCCGCATACTGTTCATATCGCCGCGGATCCGGTCGAGTTGTGCGGCGACGGTCCTGCGTTGTCTCGGTTAGTGCGCAATTTGCTCGACAACGCGGCCCGTCACGCCACTTCACGTATCGACGTGACCGTGACCAGCCGAGATGGCCAAGCCATCTTGACTGTCGCCGACGACGGTCCGGGGATCCCGCCCGCTGATCGTCAACGCGTGTTCGACCGATTCGTGCGCCTGGACACCTCTCGCTCGCGCCGGGGCGGCGGAAGCGGATTGGGCCTGTCCATTGTGGCGGAAATCGTCGCGGCCCATGACGGTGACATCAGCATCGCCGACCGGCCAGGCGGTGGAACGGCCATGACGGTTCAGGTTCCGCTTGCGAACACACCCGATTCCAATCGGTAACCTACCCCGCGAATTGTCTCAATAGTGTTGGTGCCGAACGGGATGTCGATCTTGCGACGAAGGTAGCGTACGTAAACCTCGACAATATTGTCCGGGCCCTCGTAGTGCGGATCCCATACGTTATGCAGGATATCGGCCTTGGTGCAGACCGCGTCTCTATTGCGCATCAAATACGCCAACAAGCTGAACTCTCTGGGGCTTAAGTCAATCGGTGTGCCATCTCGCTCGACCACATGCCGAACCGGATCCAGTGTCAGATCGCCGGCCATCATCACGACCGGTCGTTCGGGCGCGCCGCGGCGAGCCAGGGCATGCAACCGGGCGACGAGGACCACGAAGGAGAACGGTTTGACAAGGTAATCGTCGGCGCCGAGGTCAAAGGCGTCGGCTTGGTCGTATTCGCCATCCTTGGCGGTCAGCATCAAAACCGGTGTCCAGACACCGCGAGCGCGCAATCGACGCAGCACCTCGTAGCCACTCAATTCGGGCACCATGATGTCCAACACGACCACGTCGAACTGGTTCTCGGTCGCTTGCCACAAACCCTCGGTGCCGGTCGCGGCATGGACGACGATGAATCCCTCGGCGCTCAAACCGAGTTTGAGGCTGGATGCGACATGGGGTTCGTCTTCGACGAGCAGAATTTTCACCCAGACGGCCCCTCTACTGGATCATGGCAATGGCATCGTGCCAGTATGCCGAACGGCCGGCGCACCACCGCTAGGGGTGAAGCTTCCGCGCATCGGGGTCAACGAGAGCGCAACGGATCTCCACGGCGGCGCGCCGGCCTCCATCGGCTGAGCTATTACGACCCAGACGCGACGGGTCGGCCCCGACTCGTCGCTTCCCGACGGTGCTCACAATGCCAGCGGTGCGCTGAGAAGTCGCTGAGCGGTGTGGCCGGCATGCCCGTTGTCAGTTCATGTTCCAGGGTTGGCCGTAGGTGGTGACGCTGTCACCAGCCTTGGAGATCAGGCGGGCGAACGGGCGCAGCAGCACACCGCCGGCGGCACCGGTGACGGTACCGTGGGCGTTGGACACGGCCACCGAGCCGTTGGGGCCCGAGACGTCCACCGAGAAGGTGGCGACTTCCTGGATGCCGGGGCCGTTGCCCAGGTCAGCGCTGATCGAGACACCCGGGAACAGGTTCGGGGTGATCACCGAGCCCAGCGGATTGAAACGCGTCGGGGAGATGTTCGCTTGGTCGAGCAGGATGTTGGGGGTGGTGTAGCTGAAGTTGATGCCCACACCCAGCGACCACGGGAAGCCGACCTGGTAGCCCAGCTCCAAGGTGCCTGCGAACTCATCGGCACCCGGGCCGACCACGCTGTAGACAGCCTTGCCGGAGTGGAACCACTCACGGGTCAGCCGGTTGCGGTCCAGGGGGAACACGCCATTGAGGAAGGTGTCCCACTGCTGAATCGTCATCGTGCGGCCACCACCGTCAACCAGACTCAGCTCGTTATCCAAACCTGCGTGCGAAGTGCCTGTCCCGACGAACAACGCCGCAACCGCAGCAATCACCGCCACCAGCAACCGACCGACGATCCTCATATTCCTCCATCACCATTGCGGTGACCGCATCTGTATGCCGGTCACCGTGTAGAAATCATGACGAGCCAGACCCCCCAATCACGTTGGGCGAGTTGCCGACTCACTCGATGTCCGGGCGCTCACCAACGAACGCACGGAGCCCGGAGTATCACACCGACGGGCTGAAAAAGCACTGAGAGTCCCGTGCAGGCTCCGGCGGATCCCCACCATTTCGGTCACAACGAACTCACGCGGTGACCCCGGGATGGAACGTCTTCTGCGCCAGTGGATTCGGGCAGCACCGGGCGATCCGATCTGCCAGTCGACGCTGCCACCAGGACCCCACCAAAGATCGGGCCGGCCGCCTTACCCGCCGCGAACGGTTTTCGTCTCGATCGCCAGAAAGTCGCCGTCGTGGCGAGAGAGCACGAGGTCGAGTCGCGAGACTCGCTTGGTGAGATCGTCGCGCACCCGGATCGCGTTGCTCACGTCGTTGGGCCATAAGTATCGCCAGGCGGTGTAGCTGTTCTCCATTTTGTAGACGTTGAAGCCGGCCTCAACAAATGGGCGCAGCACGTCGATCGGTCGCAGGTGCGGGTCAGGCCACCACCGCGGCGAGAGCTCGACGACGATCTCGGCGTCGGAGCGAAGCAATCCGATCAGGTTGGCCATCCCCGCCAAGACATCCGGTTCGGCGCCCTCGACATCGATCTTGACGATCCGGATTGACGTGACCTCGTCGAATGTCAGGATCTGGTCGAGGGGCAGCGCTTCGATGGTCGACTCGACGTCAAGACCTCGCGTCGGCAACGTCGTCGACATCCCGGCGTTGTGCCGTGGGCCGGAGAAGACCGTCAGCGTTCCGGATTTCGCTGCGGCCGCCTTGTTCACCAGGCGAATGTGATCACCGAGCTGGTCAGCCCGAACATTTCGACGCAATTCGTCAAACATCGTCGGCGAGGCCTCCACGGCGACCACGCTCCCGTGGACGCCCACCGAGCGTGCTGCCAGCAGCGAGTAGTAGCCGGTATTCGCACCGACGTCGATGAAGACATCACCGTCGTCGCATCTGCTGGCGACGAAACGCGTCAGATCTGGTTCCCACTCCTCAAAGACCCAAATGTAGGTCGCGATGAGGTCCGGCAGGCGGCACATCAAGGTGGCACCGAAACCCGTTCGACCCGCCACCAAAACCGTACGACCCAGCCGAGCGCGGCCCCGCAACAGCATTGATAACACCGAATAGACGGGTAACAGCAGCGCACCGCGGAACACCTTCTCGGCGAGCGGAACCGATTCCTTCGGGGTCTGCAGCAGCCGGGCCATCGCACGCAAGACACGCGCAAATATCATCACTATCCAATCCGCGGCCATCGACGGTGGGCCGAACCACGCGGTGCATCGTCGAATCCGACACCGGAGATCGCATCCACGCGGCTTGTCTGCAGCCACTTCAACCGTTCCGGACACCGCCGCCACACCGTGTCAGACCGCCGCTGAGAAGACGCTGAATACCAACGCAATTCAGCCAATTCCCGGCCAATCCACAGCTTCGAGCAGGCAACATTGCGCGGAGCCTCCGGGGCGATCAACCCTTCGGCCGCCACCACCCCTTACGCCAGCCTCGACCGGCGCGAGGGCATGTGCCGGCTGTTCTTCAACCGCACCGGATCCCTGCCGCATCCCGTCAACCCACGTTCAGACAAGGACGGATCGTGCAGATCGCGTCGGAACCCGCAGTGCCACAACGTGTCTGCGAGTGCGTGGTGCGGCGTGACCGCCGAGGGTGGCGTCGTCTTCAGCCGCGCACAGCGAATGTTCAGCAGATCGCGGGCACGGTGAACTCATCGGCCCCCCGCACGGGTTCGATTGAACAGGAAGGAATAGACAACCCATGAGGAGAACCACACAGCGGCTACTCGCCGGAATCGGCACGATGTTGGCCGCTGCGACGCTCGGCGGGGTCAGCGCGGCGCTCGCGCAGGCCGCGCCTACGCCGCCGCCTACGCCGCCGCCGACCTCGCAACAGTGCGACGCCCCCAAGCCCGGAGACACCCCCGATCAGCCGGGCGCACCGGACAAGGACAACATCCAAGGTGGCGACCAGGGCGGACCTGACGCCCCCTGCTGAGGCACCCCACGCATCGGCCCGGCACTGCGGCTGTGCCGTCGGTGCCACCTCGCGGCGCGGGACACGAACCCCCAGTGCTTCGCCGTACTGGGACCTCCCGCGCCGCGACATCCCATCCAGGAATCGAGGAAGACATGCCTGTCATGAAGAACGTGTTGGCGGCGGCGGCCGGCGGCGTTGTGGTTATCGGCGTGGCCGCCGGGTGCGGTGCCGGCGGCCCTGCCGGTACATCGTCGGCACCAGCATCGGCCAGCGCTGCGCAGTCGGTGACCGAGTCGAACCCGCCCGGCGACATCCCGGACAACCAAGCCTTCGTCTCCTACACCGCTGCCGACGGGTCCTACACACTGAAGTACCCCGAAGGCTGGGCGCGCACCGATTCCGGGTCGACGGTCACCTTCAGCGACAAGTACAACAGCATCACCGTCGGCCCCCACGACGGCTTCTATCAACCCACCGAAACCTACGCCCGCACCGTCGAAGTACCCGGCATCGCCGCGCACACGCCCGGGTTCACCGCAGCAGACGTCAGCACCGTGCAACGGTCGGCGGGCCCGGTGATCGTGATCAGCTATCAGGCCGATTCGCCACCGAGCCCGGTCACCGGAAAGTCGGTCCGTCAAGACGTCGCCCGCTACGAATACGCCCACGGCGGGCGCGGCGCGGTGGTCACGCTGGCCGCGCCGACGGGCTCGGACACCGTCGACCCGTGGCGCACCGTCACCGACTCGTTCGCGTGGCTGCGATGACCACGCCGGAAGTGACGCAAGCCCTTCTCGATGCGGCTGTGCGCGCCCAGGGCAGCGCCCCAGTGCTGGAGGCCGTCTCGCTGTACCGGTTCTTCCGCGCGGGTGACGAGGAGACACTGGCCCTGCGGGGGGTGTCACTGACCGTGTGCGCGGGTGAACTGGTTGCCGTGGTCGGCCCGTCCGGGTCGGGTAAGTCCACGTTGCTGGCCTGTCTGGCTGGTCTGGACGAACCCGACGGTGGCACCGTCTGGCTGGGGGGGCAGCGCATCAGTCATCAATCCGAACAGCTGCGCTGTCGGCTTCGCGCCCGACACGTCGGCCTGCTGTATCAGGATCGAAACCTGTTGATGCCGTTGACCGTTGAACAGAACGTGCGGCTGGCCCAACGACTGGCCGGCGGGCTCGTCCGGACACACCCGACGGTGCTGCTGGCCTCGTTGAGTATCGCCGAACGCGCCGACGCCTACCCCGAGCAGCTGTCGGGCGGGGAGCTTGCCCGCGCCGGGCTGGCCGTCGCGCTGGCCAATGACCCGGAGGTGGTGTTGGCCGATGAACCGACCGGAGAGCTGGATACCGCCACCGAAGCCGGCGTGTTGGCCGTGCTGCGGGAGCGGGCCGCGGCCGGGGCCGCGATCGTCATCGCCAGCCACAGCTCGGCGGTGGCCGCGAGCGCCGACCGGGTTGTCACCCTCATCGACGGACAGGTGATGCCGTGAACAACGTCCGGAACACGGATCTGCCGGTGCGGGCGGAGTCGGATGTAGATGAGCCCACCGTGGTGCGCACCGAGCACCTCACCCGTTGCTTCGGTACAGGCACTGGCACCGTGGTGGCAGTGCGCGGTGTGACCGTGACGGTCGCCTGCCATGACCGCATCGCGTTGACGGGGCCGTCGGGATCGGGCAAGTCCACCCTGTTACACCTGCTGGCCGGCCTGGATGAACCCACCTCCGGCACCATGAGCTGGTTGCCTGCGGAGCCGAGCACAGCCCGTCCCGCAGCGGGGCTTGTCTTCCAGGGCCGCAGCCTGGTGCCCAACCTCGACGTGATCGAAAACGTGCGCCTACCGCTGCTGTTCGCCGGACACCCGGAGCGCGAGGCCACCGCCTGCGCCCGCGAGGCGCTGGCCCGGCTGGGTGTCGATGCGCTGAGCGAGGCGTTACCCGACGCGTTATCCGGTGGGCAGGCGCAGCGCGTCGCCATTGCCCGCGTCCTTGCTAGCGCGCCGCGGCTGATCTTGGCCGATGAACCCACGGGCCAGCTCGACCACGCGACCGCCGCGCTGGTGATCGACGTCTTGCTGCGCGCCGCCGACGAGCTGAGTGCTGCGCTGATCGTGTCTACTCACGACCCCGTGATCGCCCGGCGTCTACCCACTGAGTGGGCGATGCGCGACGGCCGCTTGCGGATTACCACCAGCGACGAGAACCAACGATGATCACAGTGTGGCTCACCGGCCTGCTGCGCCGCCAACGCGCCCGCCTCCTCGGGGCCACCGCCGGCGTCGCTGTCGCTGTCGCCCTGATCGCCACGTTGGGATCGTTTCTTGCCACCTCGGAAGCCACTATGACCGAACGCGCGGTGCACAGCGTGGCCGTGGACTGGCAGGTCCAAATCACCCCCGGCGCGGACACCGCTGCGGCTGCCCGACTGGTCAGCGCCACTGCCGGCGTGAGGGCCGACGCGCGGGTCGAATTCGCCCAAACCAGTGGGTTGTCGGCCACCGTCGCCGGCAGCACCCAAACCACCGGTCCCGGGGTTGTGCTGGGCATCCCGGCGACTTACCGAATTCTGTTCCCGAACCAGATCCGTACCTTGACCGGTGCGGACACCGGTGTGCTGCTGGCTCAGCAGACCGCGGCCAACCTGCACGTTGCTCCCGGCGAGACGATCAGCATCGGCCGCGCCGGACTGCCCGCCGTTGCGGTGACGGTGGCCGGGATCGTAGAACTGCCGCAAGCGAATTCATTGTTCCAAACCGTCGGCGCTGCACCAACCGCGCAGCCGGCCGCACCGCCCGACAACGTGGTGCTGCTTCCAGAAACGCAGTGGCACAACCTGTTCAATCCGCTGACTGCCACCCGCCCGGATCTGGTCTCCACACAGATCCATCTACGTCGCGCCCATGCCCTGCCGGCCGATCCCGGCGCCGCCTACACAACAGTGCGCGCCGCGGCACGCAACCTGGAAGCCCGCAGCGCCGGGGCCGTGCTCGTCGGCGACAACCTCGGTGCGGCGCTGGACGCCGCACGCGGCGACGCCGCCTATGCCCGGGTGTTGTTTGTGTTCCTGGGGCTGCCCGGTGCCGTGTTGGCCGCCCTGCTCACCGCCACCGTCACCTCCGCCGGCGCCGACCGGCGCCGCGCCGAGCAGACTGTGCTAAGGGCACGGGGGGCCACCGCACGTCAGCTGTTCGGATTGGCCGCTGCTGAGGCAGCCGTCATCGGCGCGGTCGGGGCTGTGGCCGGGCTGGCTGCCGCAGCGGTGGTCAACTGGCTGGCCTTCGGGTCGCCGCGGTTCGGGAGCACGGCCACCGCCGCGGTGGGGTGGCCGGCGGCGGCCGCGGCCGCCGGGATGGCGGTGGCGGCCGCGACCGTGCTGGTGCAGGCAAGACGCGAGGTGCGCACACAAACCGTTGCCGACGCGCGGATGCGCCTGGGCACGCTCAGCGTGCCGGTCTGGGCACGGTTGGGCATCGACGGCCTCATCCTGGGCGCGGCGGCGGTGGTGTTCTACGCCACCACTGGCCGCGGGTATCAGCTGGTGCTGGCCCCCGAAGGGGTGCCAGCGATCTCGGTGTCGTACTGGGCGTTCGCCGGCCCCGCGCTGCTATGGATCGGCGCCGGGCTGCTCACCTGGCGACTGGCCGATCTGCTGCTCGGGCGCGGCCGCCCACTGATCGCCGCGGCGCTGCGGCCGTTCACCGGTGACTTGGCGAACACCATCGCCGCGGGAATGTCCCGTGCACGTCGCCCGCTGGTGCGCGCCATCGTGATGCTCACCTTGGCGGTGGCGTTCGCCGCGTCCACGGCGACATTCAACGCCACCTACCGCCAACAGGCCGAAGTCGACGCTCAACTGACCAACGGCGCCGACGTCACCGTGACGGCGACAGCGCCGTTACCGGCCGAGGTCGCCGGCAGGCTCGCCGCCGTGCCCGGGGTGCGCGCCGTGGAACCCATGGCTCACCGGTTCGCATACATCGGCGCTGACCTGCAAGACCTCTACGGGGTGCGCCCAGCCTCGATCACCCGCGCAACCGCCCTGCAGGATAGCTATTTTCCGGAATCGACCGCGAGGGCGCGGATGAGCGCCCTGGTCACCCGGCCCGACTCGATCCTGCTGTCGGCAGAAACGGTGCACGACTTCCAATTACGTCCCGGCGACCAGGTAACGCTGCGCATCGTCGACGCCTCCACCCGGCAACCGCGCCCGGTCACCTTCCGCTACGCCGGAGTCGTCACCGAGTTCCCCACCGCCCCCAAGGACAGCTTCCTAGTTGCCAACGCCGACTACCTCGCCGCGCAGACCGGCGCGGCGGCCCCCAACGAATATCTGATCGATACCGGTGGCCGCGACACCGCCGCGGTCGCCGCCCGCATCCGCGCCGTGGTCGGTACCGGGGCGACGGTGACCGACATCAACGCGGTGCGGGCCGACGTCGGGTCCAGCCTGACCGCAGTGGACCTGTCCGGGCTGACCCGCATCGAACTGTCCTTCGCGCTGGTGCTGGCCGTCGGAGCGGGCGCGCTCGTGCTGGGCCTCGGCCTGACCGACCGGCGCCGCATCTACGCCCTGCTCTCGGCGCTGGGCGCCCACCGCCGCCACCTGCGCGCGATGGTGTTCAGCGAAACCGCCATCCTGACCACCATCGGGATCTTCGCCGGCGGGCTCACCGGGTCGGTGCTGTCGGTGATGCTGGTCAAAGTGCTCAGCGGTGTGTTCGACCCGCCGCCGGACAACATCGCGGTCCCGTGGACCTATCTCGGGGCCACCGCCGCGGTCACGGTCGGGGCGCTGGGCGCAGTCAGCGCCGCCGCGGTGTTGCTGTTCACCCGCCACCCCGCACGCGGCCTCATCCGTAACCAATGACAGCGGCGGGCGTCGACGCTTGACGGACATGACGATCACCAGGTCCGCCTGCGGTACGTCACGCCGCGGTGCTCGCCGGCATGCTCCTGGCGTTGCCCGCCGCGCGGGTGTGCTTGTGCACCGCGCGAGCACGGGCACCGCACTCGTGGGCCAGTGATGTGCTGGACGGTCTGCTTCTGGGCGCGCGCCCAACCACCGACACCCGAGACGATTTTCGAAGCGCGTATGTGCAGGACCGAGGAAATCAGCGTGATCACCCAGCCGTGACGTCGTCGGTGCCGAAGAATCGACTCATCACGACCCCGAACCACCGGTGTCGACGCGAACACGGTAGCGCCGCCCATGAGAGCGGACGCGCGACAACCAGGAGGCACTACACAGGTGCACGTGCGCACGACCCGGCCCGCCACTGAAGGCGGCTCAGGGCTGACGATGGACCGCCCGCAACTGATCTCGGCGGCGGGCCGGCTGTCGCGCTGGTCGGTGCGCGCCCGATCCACCGTGGCGGCCGCCGTCATGGTGACACTCGGGATCGGTGTCGCATCGGCAGCCATGCTCTTCGTCCTCTACCACACGTTGCAACGATCTACCCAGGCCGCGGCCCAGACCCGCGCCGGTCAACTCGTCGAACAGATGCGCACCGACGGCCCCGCCGAACTCGATCCTGGCCTGTTGGGCACCGACGGCCAGGTCGCTCTTATCCAGGTCCTCGACGACCGGGGTGCGGTACAGCTCGCGTCGGCCGGAGCCCCCAAGTCAGCTGTGGCGTCGGTGGTCGTGCCACCCGGGCAGACGGTGACACTTGGGCGCATCCAGTTGGCCGGCGACCGCGGCGACTTGTGGGTCACTGCGCGCGGCGCCGCGACTCCGGCGGGACCGGTCACTGTCCTCGTCGGCGGGGACCGTGAACCCGTCGAAACGACCGTGGCCACCGTCGGGCTGATGTTGGCCATCAGCGGACCGCTCGTCGTCGCGCTAGTCGCTTGGGCGACCTACTTCCTGGTGGGGCGGGCGCTGCGTCCCGTCGAACGCATCCGCGCCCGCGTTGACACCATCAGCACCGAGCAGCTCGACGAACGCGTCCCAGTACCACCGACCGGCGACGAGATTGCCCATCTCGCACAGACCATGAACAATATGCTGACCCGGCTGCAGGCCGGGCACGCCGCACAACGTAGGTTCATCTCCGACGTGTCCCATGAGTTGCGCAGTCCCTTGTCGGCGATCAGCACCGCGCTGGAGCTGGCCCACAACCGACCCGACATGCTCGACGCCGAACTGGTCGACGAGTCGCTGATTCCTGAAACCCGCCGCATGCGCGATCTCGTCGACGACCTGCTCTTATTGGCTCGCGCCGATGAACACGAGCTTACTATCCGTGCCGACAACGTCGACCTCGACGACATCATCGCCACCGAAAAGGCCCGCCTGCAAAGCAACCCGCGATTGACGGTGCGGGCACGGATCGGCGCCGCCCGGGTTAGCGGCGACCGCAGACAGCTCACGCGCATGGTGCGCAATCTCGTCGACAACGCCGCCCGACACGCCCACAGCACCGTCGAACTCGTTTGCGAGCGAGTGAGAGACAGCGCCGTCATCCGCATCGCCGACGACGGACCGGGAATACCGGCCGACCAACGCGAGCGGGTGTTCGAACGGTTCGTGCGCCTCGATGCCGCTCGAACCCGCGATGCGGGTGGTAGCGGGCTCGGGTTGGCCATCGTCGCTGAAATCGTGGCCGCTCACCACGGCACCGTCAGCATCGGAGACTCGGGCGGCGGGGCGTGCGTCACGGTGACCCTGCCGGCCGACACCGACAGTTATGCGCCCGCCGAGGACATCCGGTAACCCACCCCCCGCACGGTGTGAATGGTCTGCGTGCCGAAAGGAACGTCGAGTTTGCGCCGCAGATACCCGACGTAGACCTCGACGATATTGTCGTCGCCTTCGTAGTTGATGTCCCATACCGACTGCAGAACCTCCTGCTTGGTGACGACCGTATCGGCGTGGCGCATCAAGTACTCGAGCACCCCGTACTCGCGGGGCGTCAACTCCACCTCGACGCCGGCTCGGTTCACTTGGTGGCGGGCTGGGTCTAACTCAAGATCATCGACCCGCAGCACGGGTGGGCGCGCCGGCGCGCCCCGGCGCAGCAGCGCCCGCAATCTGGCGATCAGCACCACGAACGAGAACGGCTTGATCAAGTAGTCATCCGCGCCGAGGTCGAATGCATCGGCCAGGTCGTACTCCCCGTCCTTGGCCGACAACATGAGCACCGGGGTCCACACGTCCGCCTTGCGCAGGTCGCGCACGATTTCGTAGCCGCTCATCGACGGCAACATGATGTCGAGAACCAGCACGTCGAATCCGCCGCCGACGGCCTCATCGAATCCCACCCGCCCGTCGCCGGCCACCTGCACGACGAACCCTTCGGCCACCAAACCACGACGAATCAGTTCGGCCAGTCGCGGCTCGTCCTCGACGACCAGGATGCGCACAATGTCCTCCACCAAATCAATGAACGGCTCGTCCAGTACAGCAGAACCGGCCGATATCCAGAGGGCCGCTGAGGCGCCTCCACCGAGACCATGCCGACGACCCGCGCCGAACTCCCGCCAGGCGGGCCACTCGACGCGCCGGTGCGCTATGTGATGCGCGGGCCTCACGCCACCGCACTGTTCTGGGCGCTAAAGGGCGCCCCCACTCAGCGAACCCGGCGGCGATCTTCCTGGCACAAACACCCCACGTTCGGCTATCCGGTAGGCAGGCCAATTTTCTCGCCACCTTCCTCGTCGCTGTGGTGGGTGGGTCAGCTTAAAAACGGGGCGTTTGCACCCCGCGATCTCCTGGAAGGGTGGTCGCGCTGTTCAGCACCGCGCGGGCACCGCGCTGTCGGATTTGATGAACCTACCGGCGAATCGGCTGCGCCGGCGGGGCGGTCATCCTCACCAGCGGACTGCGCAATCGACTCAGCCCTCGTAGCCACGCAACTCGGGCAGCAGGATGCCCAAATCGATCACGTCGACCTGAATCCCCAATCGGCTGGACTAACACGTTCCTGACGCGACGACGATGTCGCGCCGGGTCATTTCCGACCACGCTCACGATGGCAGGCGTGCGCTGAGAAACCGCTGAACGGCTGGGCCGTTGCCGGCGGTTGTTAGTTCATGTTCCAGGGTTCGCCGTAGGTGGTGACGCTGTCACCGGCCTTGGAGATCAGGCGAGCGAAGGGGCGCAGGAGCACACCGCCGGCGGCACCGGTGACGGTGCCGTGGGCGTTGGCCACGGCGACCGAGCCGTTGGGGCCCGAGACGTCCACCGAGAAGGTGGCGACTTCCTGGATGCCGGGGCCGTTGCCCAGGTCAGCGCTGATCGACACACCGGGGAACAGGTTCGGGGTGATGATCTGGTTGAGCGGGTGGAAGTTGGTCGGCGAGATGCTGACGTCGTCGAGCAGGATGTTGGGGGTGGTGTAGCTGAAGTTGATGCCCACACCCAACGACCACGGGAAGCCGACCTGATAACCCAGCTCCAAGGTCCCCGCGAAACTATCAGCACCCGGGCCGACCACGCTGTAGACGGCCTTGCCGGAGTGGAACCACTCCCGAGTCAGCCGGTTGCGGTCCAGCGGGAACACGCCATTGAGGAAGGTGTCCCACTGCTGAATCGTCATCGTGCGGCCACCGCCGTCAACCAGACTCAGCTCGTTATCCAAACCTGCGTGCGAAGTGCCTGTCCCGACGAACAACGCCGCAACCGCAGCAATCACCGCCACCAGCAACCGACCGACGATCCTCATATTCCTCCATCACCAGTGCGGTGACCACATCTGTATGCCCGTCACCGTGTGGAAATCGACAGAGCCATACCTTCCGATCGCGGGCGAGCGGGCGGGCGGGTAGCTCGATATCCGGGCGCTCACCGCTGAACCGTCCGGGGCGGCGAGTATCGCACCGAATCGCTGAGAGGACGCTGAAAGCGACTGTGCTGTAGGTGGCTTACAGTCCCCTCAAAGCCGCGAAAGGCGCTCGGCACGCCATCCTGACCGCGATCCCCGCAGTGGCCGAAATCGCCAGAACGATCGCGACGAGAAAGTGCGTCGAGGTACCACCACCGCTGTTGTTCTTGTCGGCGAATCGTGTTGCGCCACCAGATGGGGTGTTGTGCGCCCAACCTTCCGACACCGAAACGGTGATCGTTCCGTCCGAAACGGTGAAAGGGACATACGTTTGTGTGTCGGGCATGCCTCCCGCGGCGTTCACTTCCGACAGCGCCTTACGAGTCGTGGCTGCAGTCGGGCCCGCGGACGGGTTGCCGCCCCCGCTCGGCCACCGACCATGATCCGGCCAGAACGACTACCCCCGCCCACGCGGCTCCCAGCAACCAGCCCGCCAACACATCGGTCACGAAGTGGACCCCAAGGTAGAGGCGGGAGAAGCCGATCAGTGCGATCGCGGCGCCGGTGGCTGCCCACACCGAAACCTGTGCGGCCCATGGTCTGACCACCCACCGGCACAAAATCCAGGCGCACAACAACCCAATTGCCGCTGCGCCCGTCGCATGGCCAGAGGGAAACGAGAAGCCCGTCGCGGGAATAAGCGCAAACGGCGAAGTCGGGCGCGGTCGACCGACCAGATGCTTGGCGAGCACTATCATCGCGGCGATCCCACCTCCACCAACCGCGCCAAGCAGCACCGGCAGCCACGATCTGCCGCGCACCGCCGCGACGGCACACACCAGCGCCAGCCACACCGCCTGACCGGCCGGGCCGCCGCCATGCGTCACCGCTACAAGCACATGGGTCAGCCACACGTCACGGTGCTGCGCCAGCCATCGCGCCGACGGGTGATCGACGACAGCTACTCCGTCACCCTCCAGCACGTCGTCGAGTAGGTCGGTGAACCCAACAGCCATGAAAGTGACTACGACCAGACCTGCGATCAGCGTTAGGCCCGCCACTCCCTGCAGCCGCATCCGCGCCCGCAGCGACGACGTCGGCGGCCCCAGCCGCGCGGTGGTCCACTCCCAGAACCGGCGGATGGGCATCACATCGCCGACACGGGCAAGTGCCCGACGCCATTCCGGACGTCGCGCAACCCCGATCGCCGTCATCGCGATCACTCCCAACGCGGCGATCACACCGATGCTGACGAACCCGAAATCTGCCGTACCGGCGCCGGAACCGTGCTCCACGTTCAACCATCCAACCACCGGATACATAACGGAATCGCCAACGGACACGGCTGTTGAGAGTTCGCTGAGAACCATTGGCCGTTCGCCCCCGCCGCCGGTAGCGTGCCGCCCGTGCACTCCTCACGACCGACCGTGACGACTCTACGAAGCCACCGCTCACCGTGACCGCCCACCTCAGTTACTTCGAAGCGCTGGTGGTGGGCGCATTTCAGGGCGTCACTGAGTTATTTCCGGTATCCAGCCTTGGTCATTCGGTTCTCATTCCGGCGCTAGTCGGTGGACGCTGGGCCACCGACCTCAACGTCTCGACACCCGAATCGCCGTATTTGGCATTCATCGTCGGTCTTCATGTGGCCACGGCCGCCGCGCTGCTGGTGTTCTTCTGGCGTGACTGGGTGCGAATCCTTGCCGGCTTCGCCACCTCGCTGCGATACCGGCGGATCGAAACTCCGGCCGAACGGCTGGCATGGCTGATCGTGTTGGCGACCATCCCGGTCGGGCTGTCTGGTCTGGCCCTGGACCACGTCTTCCGCACCACCCTGGGCAAGCCCGTTCCCGCCGCGGCCTTCTTGGTCGTCAATGGCGTTTTGCTGTATGCCGGAGAGCTGATGCGCCGAAGAGTGCCCGCTTTGACGTCGGGGAGCGCCCCAGGCTCCGACCAGACCGAGGCTGCTGGCTCCACAGGCAATGCTGTCGACGACCGCCTCGCCGAATTGTCCATACCGCAAGGTGTGCTGATCGGCTGCGCTCAGATCCTGGCCCTGTTACCGGGAATCAGCCGTTCGGGGGTGACGATGGTCGCCGGCCTGTGGCGCGGACTGTCGCACGAGGAAGCTGCACGATTTTCCTTCCTGTTGGCCACCCCGATCATCCTGGCCGCCGGCCTGCTGAAGGTCCCCGACCTGTTCGGTCCGCTCGGAACCAGCATCCACGGCCAGGTGCTCATCGGCAGTCTGGCGTCGTTCGTGTCGGCCTACCTGGCAGTGCGGTTTCTGACCCGCTACTTCGAAACACGCACTCTCACACCATTTGCCATCTACTGCGTGCTCGCCGGCGCCGGCAGCCTCGCCTGGCTGACAGCCCGCTGAAACCCGGCTCGCTTACGAGCGTCCGGAACGCTCTGCCTCTGGGCTCTGAGCTGCGTTGAGCGGACTTTGCCGAGTGTCGAGTCTGCCCTACCTGCGTCTGTCGCCATGTGCGAGCAGGCAAAGAAGCTGTAAATCGAGGGAAGCGGCCTGTTCGAGCTAGCGCGGGCAACCGTCAGCACCGATGCAGTGCAAGAGCTTTGAACACCGGAATTTTGATGAGATCGGCAATGAGTGCGCTGACCAGCAGCGCCCCGAGCACGAGGAGCGCGACCGTGCCCGGCAGAGGGGCCATGAATGTTCCGGTGAGGGCGAGGGTCAGCGCAATGGCGAGGTTAGCGGCGGTCGCGGCGATCAGGGGGGTGCTGGGGCGGCTCGTCCAGGCGTGGTCACGGGTGCGGACCAGGTAGATGGTGACCTGACTGCTGGCGAGCAAGGTGAGATAGCTCAAGGTGCGCAGACGATCGAGGTCTAGACCCGGCCAGACGTCGCGGGTGAACCACAGCAACCCGATCGAAGCCGCGAGCAGCGGGGCCGCGACGGCGCTGGCCCCGGCGACGATGTTGCGCACGGCCCACCGGTCGGGTCGGCGGCCGTAGTCGGCGCGGTCGGTGGTGATCGCCATGCTGACCACGTCGTTGCCGAGCAGCAGAAGTGCCATCAGCAGCGGGGTGAACACGAACTGGCCCCAGGCGAATACACCGACAGTGAGCAGGATCGGCACTTCGAGTTTCTTGACGCTGACGTTGAGGGCGTAGGTCAGCGAGCGTTGGTGGATGCGGCGGCTCTCCTGGACCAGGCCGACGATGTCGGCGAGTCCTTCGCGGGTCAGCACGACCCCGGCGGCGGACTTGGCGACGTCGGTGCCGCCGGCAACCGCGATGCCGACGTTGGCTTGGCGCAGCGCAGGCGCATCGTTGACGCCATCGCCGGTCATGCCCACGGTGTGCCCGGCGTCTTGAAGCTGCTTGACGAGATGGTGCTTGTCTTCGGGAAGAACCTCGGCGATGACGCCGGTGGTGATCGGGGCGACGCGTTCGTCGTACAGCGCGGCGGCGCGCACGACCGGGCCGTTGATGCCCACCTGGGCGGCGATGGCGGCGGCGGTGGCGGCGCTGTCGCCGGTGATCATCACCACGCTCACGCCGAGTTCTGCCAGGGAAGCGAGCATGGCGGCGGCGTCCGGGCGCGGCGAGTCGGCCAGTGCGAGCAGGCCGACCTGGCGCCAAGCGTCGCCCTGTTCGGCGAGCGCCACAGCCACAACCCGGGCGCCGGCGGCGGCCAGGCGGGCGACGTCGGGATCGGGGGGTTGTCCGGCCAGCGCAGCGATGACCTGCGGTGCCCCTTTGGCCACCCGCACGGTCTGGCTACCGGTGTGCAGGGTGGCTTCGGAGCGTTTGGTGGCGGGGTCGAACGGCGTGAACCCGATCCGGGGATCGGCGTGCACGCCGCGTTCGGTGGCGGCACGCAGGATGGCCAAGTCGATCGGGTCCTGGGTGGCCTCGTCGGAGGCGCCCGCGGCCAGGCGCAACACCTGGGCCTCGGATATGCCTGGCCCGATGGTGATTGCGGCGACGGCGAGCCGGTTGCAGGTGATCGTGCCGGTCTTGTCCACGCACAGCACGTCCATCTCGGCGGCGGCAGTCACGCTTGACAGACGCGCGGTCAGGATTCCGCGTCCGACCAGGTGCTGGGCGCCCAGTGCCCCGGCCAGGGCGAACGCGGCCGGCAGTGCGACTGGGACCGAGGCCAGCAGGAGCACGATCGCGAAGGAGATGATGTCCTCGCCCGGGGCGCCGCGCACCGCCAGATATGTGGTCGCTGCCACGGCGAGCAGCAGGTCAATGGCGATGAACACCCGCACCATGCGCAGCACCACACCGCCCAGGCGATCGGTAGAGCCGGAGGAGCGGACCAGCTCGGCGGTGCGTCCAAAAAAGGTCCGGGATCCGGTCGCAGTGACTGTTCCGGTCGCCTCACCCCGCACGATGGTCGAACTCGCGTATAGCCCCTGACCGCTCCCCCGATCGACAGCCACCGACTCCCCGGTCAGGCTCGACTGATCCACCAGGACACTGCCCGAATTCAGCCGAAGATCGGCCGGGGCGAGGTCACCGACCCGGACGTGCACCACATCGCCGTCGACCAGCTCAACGGCCGGTACCAGCTGCCATGAACCATCCCGGCGCGCCCGCGCATTGACCGCCAACCGGTGTCGCAGCAGCTCCAAGGCCGCCCTGGCCCGGCCCTGCTGAAGGAACCCCAGAGCGGCGTTGAACACCAGCACCGCCGCCACAATCACCGCATCCAGCCACTTGCCCAGCGCCAGCTCCAACGCGATCGTGGCTTCCAGCATCCAGGGCACCGGCGCCCACAGCGAGCCTGCCAGCCGTGCCGCCAAGCCCGGGCGTTCCTCCCGAACTGTGTTGGGCCCCAATTCGGCCAGCAATGCCTGCGCCTGAGCCGATGACAACCCTGCCGGTGCACTGCTCAGGACGCCCTGGCTCGCCGCCGGCGCGCCCGCGTTGACGTTCGCCGCAGCGTCCAATGTCCCGCCATCGTCGGGTGCAGTCGTCATTCCACCCACTGTGCTCGCCAAGGCTGGGAACGCGACACAGCCCGACGATCACTCTCACACATGTTGGCCAACCCACCTCTGCAACGCCGTTGGATCAGATGATTCCCAATTCCCGGAACTCCCGCGGACTCCGAGATTCGGGATAATGTGCGACACAACTGCCAGATATCGGAGCTTTCGCCATGAACTCAACCGCGAACTAGTGGCGCTGGACGGACAAGCCGAGAAGCTACACGCCGAACTGACCGAACACGTCCGCTACAACAGATCGTTAGATGCATTCCGGGTCCAAGGGGATTTGCGATCTGTTGCGGTAAACCGCCGCAGCGTCGTCAACATGCTGTCCGCGATCGCCTGCCGCTTCCCCTCAAACTGAACCACTACCCGCCTACCCGCCTTCGTGCACGACTGCGCGTTCAGTTCCACCCGCGTTGTGACAATCTGTGACAATTCTGGCGCTACTTGAACACGCCGCTCAAACGAAAGCAGCCTTCGAACAGAGTGGCAGGTACAGGATTCGAACCTGTGTAGGCTTTCGCCGACGGATTTACAGTCCGCGCAGTCCCGTCCCTATGTGTTGCCTGTTGTCCCAGTAATGGCATGTGACCTGTGACTATCATCCATGGAGATCTCCCTCCCTCCCCCGTTGTGTCACCCGACATGTGACAAGGTCGTGACAAACAATGCATTCTGCATTTGCCCTCGCGACCTCTGGGTTATCAGCTGAGCACCAAGGATTTTCCCGCGTTCGCAATCTCCCAGAAGACCAGCTCAGTGCCCGAAGGTTGATCTCAACCATGCCTACAGCACCCTTAGGCGTGTCTCCGGCGGCAGGAAAAGCTCTTCATTCGCAGCGTTACGGCGGCCGGTCAAGCGGGCGACTTCGTCGCGGCTGAGGCCACCGCGTGTCATCAGGGTCTGCCCGATCGTCTGCGCCAACTCCGGTCGTTCGTCCGCGATGACGTCGGCACCTGGCTCATGCCTGCGCCATCCTCGTGCGTTCATGGTGCGGTAGAACTTTGTCCGTTCGGCAGCACTGGCCTTCCCCAAGCGGTAAGCATGCTCGAAGATGGCTTGCATCGACACACCCCACACCTTCTTCAACGCCAGAAGCCGCGACGGCGTCAGGTCATGCAGATCAGACTCGATGACGTGACACGGCATGAGTAGTTCAGCGGCGAACTCGTTGGCCTGTGTTTCGACGTCTGGGTCCACGTAGCTCGAATGCAGCACGAGGTGGCCCACCTCGTGGGCCAGCGTCCATCGTTTCCTGTCAGCTGGCAGATCCGCGTTGAGCAGCACGACGGGATACTCACTGGCCCACTGAGACAACCCGTCAATGCGCCGGGTTCCCAGGCGCTCCTCGATGACGATGACACCAGCGGACTCGATCCACCGCGTCAGATTGCGCACTGGGCCAATCGGCATTCGCCATTGGGCCCGCACCATGCGGGCGGCGTCGGCCGGTGCGGTCTCATCTGGATCGAAGGTGGGCATGTGGTTCGCCGGGCTAATGGGGATCCGGCGCGTCAAAAACGCCGACCGCATCCGGTACAGGTTCAACTTCGATTCGGCCGACTTCCACTCCGACACCTTCGTCGTCTTCTGGCGCCGCATGTGGGCATCGGCTGCGAGTGCTCCTCGCAGCTGGAAAGGATGCGTGAGGAAATCTGGTGACACATCGAGGATTTCAGACATCCGCTCGACCGTGGCGTCATCGGGTTCCCGCAGGTCGTTCTCGTATCGCGACAACGCAGCCTGAGTAATACCCAGCTTGTCTGCGAGTTCTTCCTGCGTGAGGCCGGCGGCGCGTCGGGCGGTCAGGATGACGTCGCCGATCTGGCTCATGGTTGGTCCATGGTGCCCTCGTCGTGCTCTTCAGCAACCTCGCTAAGGTCAAGTTGCGGGAGCTGCGGATCGATCGGTTCCCACATGATATCGGTTGCCGCCTCGCCACCTCGCGACTTCAAGGTAACCGACCACACCGGTTTATTCTTGCCATCCCGGAACGACAGGATGGCGTCTCCAATTTCACCGAGGTCGGTGTCCCAGATATAACCCATGGCCAGCGTGACGAGGTCGAGGCCGGGCAGGGCGGCCTGGTTGGTCCAGAACGCCAACGCTCCGCCGGTCGGGAACGTCTCGATCCTCAAGTTGCTCGCGTGGCGTTTGAAGCGCACCACATAGTTGGTGCCGTAATGGATTTGACGGGTCGGCTCTTCGTCGACGACGGTGACGTCCGGGTGGCTGGCGACCTGGCGGGTCATGCTGTCCCACATGCGCTCGTGGATGAAGTTCGCGACGAAACGCTTCGAGAAATTGACGAACCACTCAGGCTTGAACTGCTCGAATGCCGTGAGGTCAGCACGCGCGGCGTCGACGGCTTGAACGAAAGCACGCAAGAATTTGTCGCCGAGGTCGTCGACAACTATCTGCGGATCCGGGTATTGCAACATGCCAGAAAATATACCGGTGCCATCAGACAGTGACTGGATTGTTGGGCAATACAGGCAAACGTGTCGAGGTCAAAGGCCTTCTTGGCGTCAACACACCAGAACTCATACGAGCTTGTTAGGTTCTCGCACGCGGTTGCGCCTGCGGCGCCAGATTTATCGGTTCTGACCAGTGACGTCGAGTTCAGCGAACATGCCGGACCAATAGTGGCCGGCGATGTTGCAGATCAGCTCGTAGCGTCCGGGGGGCAGGGTGATGGTGGTCCAGCCGCTGGCCCCGGCAGCGATGCCGTAAGGGGCGATGTCCATACCGTCATCGGCACCGCAGGTGCGGGAGGCTTCACCCAGGCTGCCGGTCTCGTCGACCTTGCCGTCGGGACCGCTGACACGCTGCCCAGGAAGCTGGCCCTGCGGAAGTGGCAGCACGACCACCTCGTGGGTCAGCGCACCTTTGTTGCGTACCCGCAGCGACACCGGTCCCGCCGGGACTGTGGACGGGTTGACGAAGACTCGCGTCGTTCCCCTGCGGGGCCACGGGTATCCGTTGTTGTTCGCACCCGGGCCATAGGGGCCGTTGCCCATCATGCCCGGCCCCATCATGCCTCCCATGTCGGTGAGGGTGACGTCAACCACTGTGCCGGGCAACGCCGGTGCCGCACAGGATCGTGAACCGGCGAACGACCCAAAGGCGGCCAACATTGCCGTGCTCGCGATTCCGAGGGCGACGGCGGCGATCGCGATGATCAACACCGGCCGCACACGGTGCGAGCCCATCGCGGTCACCGGTGATCACGCAGCAGCGCCATGCGCTGCCGATACTCCTCGCCGTCGATCTCGCCACGAGCGAAGCGTTCGTGGAGCAGATCCTCCGCCCGCATCGGCCCGGAAACAGGCGGACGGGTGGAGGTGTGGCGTGAATCGGCAACAAAGCGAACGGCAAACACGATCGCAGTGATCACCAGCGCCCAGAACGCAACCATCCCGACCGTCATCAGGATCCAACCGCCCCATCCCCAGCCGTCACCGCCATACCACATCATCGTCGTCCGCTCCTTTCCTCAAAGATGAAGCCGCACTGCGGCGAACTTCTCATGCGCGAGGTACGACACCAGCGTCGCACAAGCAACCCATAGCAGAGCCTTGCGGCAAAACGTGGTCGTCCACCTCGTGCTAACTCCAACAGTGCGCACGGATGACGTTGAATCGATGAGGGTTCTGTAAAGATTCGCTCAAGAAACCGCGCCGCGGGGGCGATCGCGCGTGCATGGTCGATGATGGTGCCGCGCCGCAGTGGCATCCGAAAGTCGTCTCGCCTGTGTAAAGCGTGACGGCTAGATCCAGATGGCACAGCACGCTGTGGTACCGGCGAAAGGACCCTTCGATGAGAACCCGACGAGTTGCCGTTACCGCAGTTGTGGTGATTACCGCGGCGCTGGCGGCCTGCTCGAGCGAAAACAACATCTCCCGACCACAGACACCGACGACGACTGTGTCGCCAGAACCGGCCCCCTCCGGGTCGGTGTGGGTGGCCGATGAGGGCGGGGACAGCCTCACAGTGCTCGATGCCTCCACCAACGCGGTGACCACGACTGTGCGCGGCCTGAAAAAACCGCACAACGTCCAGGTGGGTCGCGACAGTGCGACGGTGTACGCGGTCAGCAGCAGCAACAACTTGGTGGTGGCGATCGACGCAGCGACCTACACCGTGGAAGCTGCCGCCTCCACTGGACCAGCTCCCGCGCATGTGATCGACGCCCCCAGCGGCAGGGTCTATGTCACCAACACCGGAGACGGCACCGTGTCGGTGTACCAGACCCCGGGGCTCCAGCCGGTGGGCCGGATCAACCTCGGCGGGATGCCGCATGGACTACGCCCCGCCGCCGGGGGCTCGGTGATCGTGGTCGCCAACACCATGGCTGGCGCGCTGGATCTCATCGACCCCGCCGCCGATACGTTCTTGGGCGCGGTGCCCGTGGGCACGGGACCGGCACAGGTCGCGGTCACCGCCGACGGGCGCTACGCCTACGCAGGAATCACCGCCCCTGCATCGGTGGTGAAAGTGGACTTGCACGCACGCACGGTCGTCGGCAGCGCACCCGTATCGGCCCCTCCGGTCCAGTTGTACCTAACCCCGGACGAGGCGACGGTGCTCTCGGCCGATCAAGGCACCCCCGACAAACCCGGCCACACTGTGTCAGTGATCGACGCCGCCGCGATGACCGTCCGCAGCAGCGTCCCCACCGGCGCAGGACCCCACGGCGTCGTCGTCGACACCTCCGGAACGAGGGCATGGGTGACCAACACCTACGACAACACGGTGTCGGCGATCAACTTAGGCAGCATGTCAGTGGTGGCGACTGTCGCTGTCGGCGCTGAGCCCAGCGGAATCAGCTACTCACCCCGCCCACCCGCCGCATTCGGTGCCACTGCCACACTCAATATCCCCACACCTCCCACGAACGACGCCGACCGCGCCCAGCAACCACCACCCGACCAGCACGGACACTAGATCGGCGAAGAACAGTCAAAGTTGTTGTCGTACGTACGCACGCACGTACCTTGCCGTCGTCGCCGACGATTCATCCCGCAGCCGCCGCGGCAGCTGGATCTCCCCTGAACCGTGGAGGCATGCGGTGGGAGGCAGTAGTCATGCCACAGACACGAAGATAAACCGCTCCGGAGTTTCGGGAGCGGGCGGTGCAGATCGTCGCACAACCGGAGAAGCCGATCGGCCCGGGTGCTCGGGGACCTGGGGCAGTGCCGGCACCCTGGGGAACTGGGTTGCCCAGCACCGGTTGGAACATGCTGATACACGGACGCTTTCGTCCTGCGCCGCATGCCGTGCGTCGCTGCGATTGCAGACACCCGTGTGCCGACCGACTGCGGTGACGACGGCAGGCGACGATATATGAGGTGGAGGACGATATGACACTTGCCGAGAAAGCCCCTACCAAGTGGGGCCCATCGCCGGCACGTGCGCTGCAGGCAAGGCCGGGCAGGACCCGTCGGTGAAACCGCAATAGGCTGCGGCCGCTAGGTTCTGGCGGCGAATCCCACGACCGATAAACCGGCTAGGATCAGCACAGCGGCGATCGGATACCCGATCAGCAGATCCTGCATCCCGATGATCCGCAACCGCCCTAGGTGGGTAATGGTGTGGATGACCGCCATCACCGTCCCGATCCCTTTTAACACCCAGCCCGCGACCCGCCATCGCCGCTCTCGCTGGTATTCGATCGTATACAGCGACTTGGGGATTGGACGCTCCCGGACTTCCCGTCTTCTCGGCATTCTCGCCCCTTCGCATCAATCGACATATATCTACTATCTACGAAAGTAGGTAGCGCATTAGTAGTTTGTGGAGTGCTGGGACACATGGCGCGCCATGGGCGCCGTGACTGCGTGGCAGACATCTGAACGACGAACACCTAGCGTGCGCGTGATCAACGTAGTTGCTTAGTACTACCCTCTTTAGGACATCCTGTACGCACGCTGGGAATCGAGGGGAAACCACACCGGGCGAACTCAATCGGCGCATCATCACAGCGTGGCCGAATCTTCTGAAACTTCCTCCCAGACAGTTCCCGCTTCCGGGGAGTGGCCGGTAATCGCGTCGTCGCCAGCGTCAGACCAGCGTCGTCGCCTGACCGCTGTCCTGGCGTGGGTAGGCATCGTCGCAGGCGTCGTGTTCATCGTCGCGGTCCTCTTCTTCTCCGGGTTTTTCCTCGGCAGGTACTCGGGGTGGCATCGCGGCTACGACGGCGACAGAACTGGTCCGGCGGGCACGTGCCCGATGACGGGCGCTGGTGGTCAAATGCCGATGGGGCCTGGCGGGATGATGGGGCCTGGCGGGATGATGGGGCCTGGCGGGATGATGGCACCCGGCGGGATGGGCCCAGGCGGTGGAATGAGTCCTGGCGGGCCGGTTCCAGGCGGGATGGGCCCAGGCGGTGGAATGAGTCCTGGCGGGCCGGTTCCAGGCGGGATGGGCCCAGGCGGTGGAATGAGTCCTGGCGGGCCGGTTCCTGGCGGGATGGGTCCTGGTGGAACGAGTACCGACCCGCACCACCCCCCGACCTCGACGAGCAGCCCGAGCACACCGCAGCCCTAGCCGTCTACGAAGACGACGCGGCCACTCTCATGCCGCCAACACGGTGTTCGACCGTCCCGACCGGCGTGAGGGCAGGGCATCGAGTCCGGGTCGTCTGGTCTCGACAGATCGGGTTGTGCACCACAGCGCACCGTCACCCCGGTGCAACGTTCACCGGAGTAGGGGTCGAACCCGTTGCCGCCCCGAGAAATCGATCCACTGGCGCACACACGGGCGGAGTTCAGCGGTGATGACGGCTGCGTGGCTGTTTGGTGCCGGTGGCGTTATCCTCATCGGCATCGGAGGGTTCTTTGCGTTGGCGCGGCCCGCCTTACTGCCAGAGGACTTGCGCTACCTGGACCGCAGCGCCGTCGAGGTCACTACCGCGGTACCGCGCCTCGGCCGGTGGCTGCGGTGGGTGTTCACCGTTCTCGGCGGGTACGCGGTGGCGACCGGGATCCTGACCCTCTACCTGGCCGCCACCGGCGTGCGCGACGGGGATCTGGCCACGGTGGCAGTTCTGGCGGTTGCCGGCGCGTCGTCGATCGGCGTCATGGCGGTGGTAAACCTCATGCTGCACTCGGCGTTTCGGTGGCTGTTGTCGGCCGCGGCCGCAGTGTGGATCGCGGCAACGCTGGTGGCGGTCGTGTCCTGAGGCGTGTACGGCGTCGGCGGAACAAGGGGTATTCGGCTGTACGACATTTGCGCTGCTGAAACGATATGTTTGACCGAGAGTCACTCAACGACACTGCGGCGAAACGCACAGCCGACGGCGCAGGTGATCGTCGGGCTCGACGGCCACCACCTCGGCGACGGTGTCGGGATAGTGTCGGAAGTTCAACCGGTTGCTCGCACCGACCTCGATGACGCGGCCAGTCAATCCGGTCAGCGTGCGATCGCGGCGCTCGGCCGTTCCGAGTTGCTCAGATTCGGCGCTGATCCGTTCATACATGCGCGCAAGCCGAGGGTGCTGAAACTGTGACAGATCCGCCATATCGTCTCCTAATTGCGAGAACACCGTAGTTCCCCGTCAATGCTGTCCCACGACGACATCGGTTGGCTACCATCGTCGCGTCCGGGCAGATCGGCTCAACGAGTGTGCGTCGTTAGGCCCATTCGTTGACCAGCGGTCGCTGCATAGCGGCCGACCACGTTTACCCGCGCGGGTCGCTCAGCGGTCCCAGCAGCAGAGTGGATCAGCCGGCGTCCACTTGACCGGGCGCCGTAACCGAACTTACGAGCAAGATCAGGACTTCGGGCCCTACCGGTGCGCACCGCGGCCGGAGTAAGCAGGCAGAGTGGACACTCACCGATTGCCACCGCAGCGCACACGAACATTCGGGGTTCGCATTCATGGGCGTGGCGGACAAGGTGTGGTCACTGCCGCGGAACTGCTGTCGGTGGCGGCCTTCCTCGAAGGCCGTCACGCGCAAGCGTTTCCAAGTTTCGGATCCGAACGCACCGGGGCTCCGGTGGTGGCTTACTGCCGCATCAGCGACCAGCCGATCCGCACTCGCGAGCCGATCATCGAACCGCACGCCGTGATCATCCAGGATCCGACACTGCTGCATCAGGTGCCGGTCTTTGACGGACTGCGATCCGACGGCTACTTGTTGATCAATTCCTCACGCAGCTTCGACGAACTGGGCCTCGGCGACTTCGTCGAACAATACCGCCGGGAGCAATTGCAGGTGGTTCCCGCGACGGTATTCGCGGTGCAGCTCATCGGGCGTCCGGTCCCCAATGCGGTCCTGCTGGGGGGTTTCGCCGCGCTGACCGGTGCCGTGTCGCTGGAGTCGGTGGTCGCCGCCATCCGCGGACGGTTCGCCGGCTCGCTCGCCGAGGCGAATGTGGCCGCCGCGCAACAAGCCTTCGAGTTCGTGCACGCCGAGCGTGAGGAATTTCAACGTGCTTAAGCAGATCGAAGGCTCCCGCGCGGTGGCCGAGGCGGTGGCCGCCTGCCGGCCCGAGGTTATCTGCGCCTACCCCATCTCTCCGCAAACCCACATCGTGGAGGCGCTGAGCAGGCTGGTGAGAGCCGGTGAGCTGGCGCCGTGTGAATTCATCAACGTGGAATCGGAATTCGCCGCGATGTCGGTGGCCATCGGTGCGTCGGCCGCCGGAGCACGCGCCTACACCGCCACCGCCAGCCAGGGCCTGCTGTACATGGCCGAGGCCCTCTACAACGCCGCCGGGCTGGGCCTGCCGATCGTGATGACCGTGGCCAACCGGGCGATCGGGGCGCCGATCAACATCTGGAACGACCACAGCGACGCCATGTCGCAGCGCGACTGCGGCTGGATTCAGCTCTATGCCGAAACCAACCAGGAGGCGACCGATCTGCACGTGCAGGCATTCCGCATCGCCGAGGAACTCTCACTGCCGGTGATGGTCTGCATGGACGGATTCGTCCTCACCCACGCCGTGGAACCGATCGACGTCCCCGGGGCAGAACTGGTGGATTCACTCCTGCCGCCCTATGAGCCGCGCCAGGTCCTCGATCCGGCCGAGCCGGTGTCCATCGGCGCGATGGTCGGTCCCGAAGCGTTCACCGAGGTCCGCTATCTGGCGCATCTCAAACACCAGCAGGCCCTCGAGGTCGTCCCTGCCGTGGCCGCTGAGTTCCTGCGCGCCTCAGGGCGTGACTCCGGCGGTTTGATCCGGCCCTACCGGATCGAGGACGCCGACACGGTCGTGGTGGCGCTGGGTTCGGTGCTCGGCACCATCAAAGACGTGATCGATGAGCTGCGCGACCAGCAGGTACGCATCGGCGGGCTGGGGATCACCTCGTTTCGGCCCTTCCCGCATGAGGCGGTGCGCGAGGCGCTCAGCCGCGCCCACCGTGTGGTCGTGGTGGAGAAAGCATTTGAGCTGGGCCTGGGTGGCATCGTCGCGGCCACGGTGGCTAACGCCACCCCCGGCCTGGGCCTGCGCTGCTACACCGTGGTCGCTGGCCTGGGCGGCCGACCAATCACGACCGCTTCGCTGCGGACCATCTTCGCCGCCGCCGCCGCCGTCGCCGACACGGCCGAGCCGCTGACGTTCCTCGATCTCAAGGGCGATCTCGTGGAGCGCGAATTGGCGCGTGCGCGGGACGTCCGACGCTCGGGGCCCAGCCCCGAGAACCTGCTGCGCGACGCTGGCATCGCGGCGACCGCACACCACTGAGGGAGGCCGCCATGCCCGTGCAACCCATCAAGTTCTATCAAACCGGCAGTTTCGTGGTCGGCAACCGGCTGCTGACCCCTGAGCAGCGCAGTGTCCAGGCCGATATGACCCGCACGAATTCCCTCAACAGCGGGCATCGCGCCTGCCGGGGCTGCGGCGAGGCCCTCGGTGCCCACTACGCGCTCGACGCGGCAATGCGCGCCACCGCAAACCAGATGATCGCCGTCAACGCTACGGGCTGTTTGGAGGTGTTCTCCACTCCCTACCCCGAAACATCCTGGCAGATCCCGTGGCTGCATTCACTGTTCGGCAACGCCCCTGCGGTGGCGACCGGTGTCGCCGCCGCACTGAAGGCCAAGGGCCGCACCGATGTTCGGGTGGTCGGTCAGGGCGGCGACGGCGGCACCGTGGACATCGGCATGGCCTGCTTGTCAGGAATGTTCGAGCGCAACGACGACGTGCTGTTCATCTGCTACGACAACGAGGCATACATGAATACCGGGGTCCAACGGTCCGGCTCGACCCCGCCGGCGGCGGCGACCACCACCACACCGGCCGTCGCAAGCAAGCCCGGCAACGCATTTGGTCAGGGAAAAAACCTTCCCCTCATCGCGATGGCCCACGAAATCCCCTACGTGGCCACGGCGACGGTGGCCGAATTGCGCGACCTCGAAGACAAAGTGCGTCGCGCCATGACATTTCGCGGGGCGCGATACCTGCATATCTTCGTGCCGTGCCCGTTGGGATGGGCCAGCGCGGCCGCCGACACCATCCGCATTGCACGGCTGGCCAAGGAGACCGGGCTGTTCCCGGTCTTCGAAGCCGAACACGGCGACGTCGTGGGCGTATCGCCCATCCGCACGAAACAACCCGTCGAGCACTACCTGCAACTGCAGGGCCGCTACGCGCACCTGTTCGATCCGCCGCGACCCGACATCATCGCGGCCATCCAGGCTATCGCCGACCGCAACATCGCCCGGTTCGGTTTGTTGCAAGCAACGGAGATGCCCTGATGGACAAGCCCTTTGCGATCACACTCGACGTCGGTTCCAGCCTGGCCAACAAGACTGGCACATGGCGCACCGAACGCCCCGTGTATCTCGATCTGCAGCCACCCTGCAACCATGCCTGTCCCGCAGGCGAAAACGTGCAACAGTGGCTGTACTCGGCCGAAGAAGGCCACTACGAACCAGCCTGGCAGCAGATCATGGCCGACAACCCCTTCCCCGCGATCATGGGCCGGGTCTGCTACCACCCCTGCCAGACAGCTTGTAACCGCGCCCAGCTCGACGACGCGGTTGGCATCAACTCCGTCGAACGATTCCTCGGCGACCACGCCATCCGAAACGGGTGGACCCTCCCCAACACCGCCGCACCCACCGGGCGGCGCGTCCTGGTGATCGGGGCAGGTCCCTCGGGGCTTTCGGCCGCCTACCACCTCACCCGTCTCGGCCACGCCGTCACTGTGCGCGACGCCGGCCAGCAACCCGGCGGGATGATGCGCTACGGCATCCCGAAATACCGGCTGCCCCGCGATGTCCTCGACGCCGAGATCGGCCGCATCCTCGCGCTGGGTGTCACCCTTGAGCCCGGCCGCACCGTGACCGACGTCCGCAGCGCCCTGTCCGACGAGGGGTTCGATGCGGCGTTTCTTGCCGTCGGCGCACACATCGCCCGGCGCATCGACATCCCCGCCGGCGACGCAGCCCACATCCTTGACGCGTTGACCCTGTTGCAAGACACCGAAACTGGCCACCCGCCACTACTGGGACGCACGGTCGCCGTCTACGGCGGCGGAAACACCGCCATCGACGCCGCCCGCACCGCGCGTCGCCTGGGCGCCGCCGACGCCATCGTCATCTACCGGCGCACCCGTGACCGCATGGAAGCCCACGACACCGAAATCGAGCAGGCCCTCGCCGAAGACGTGCAGATCAAATGGCTCTCCACGATCACCCACGCCGGCAAGGGCAACATCACCGTGGAGCAGATGCAACTCGACGACGTCGGATTCCCGCAACCCACCGGCGAATTCGAAGAGCTCGGCGCCGATACCGTCGTCCTGGCGCTCGGCCAGCAGGCCGACCTGTCTCTGCTGGCGGCAATGCCCGACATCGACCAGCACGACGGCCTGGTCAGCGTCGGACCCAATTTCATGACCAGCCACCCCGGCGTGTTCGCCGGCGGCGACATGATCCCCGCTGAGCGCACCGTCACCGCCGCGATCGGGCACGGCAAGCGCGCCGCCCACCACATCGATGCTTGGCTGCACCACGGCAGCTACCTTCCGCCGACCGAACCAGCCCCGGCGACCTACGACCGGCTCAACACCTGGTACTACTCCGACGCACCGGCCACCGTGCGCCCCAGCCTCGACGCGGCTCGGCGCACCTCCACCTTCGACGAGGTCATCGGCGGCCTCGATGAGTCCACCGCCCTGTTCGAGGCCCGCCGCTGCCTGTCATGCGGCAACTGCTTCGAATGCGACAACTGCTACGGCGTGTGCCCCGACAACGCCGTGATCAAGCTCGGCCCTGGCAACCGGTACCGCATCGACTACGACTACTGCAAGGGCTGCGGCATCTGCGCCGCCGAATGTCCCTGCGGCGCCATCACCATGGAGCCCGAGGAAATCTGACGCAGCGCGGCCAGCCGCCGGAGGGCCGACCACGGTGGGCAAGGCCGCCGATGGGTGTGAATCAGCCTGTGCAGCAGCCGGTTGACCGCCCACCGGCGACGACCATGTCGCCGGTGGGATGCATGGTTGCCGCTCAGACGTTTCGCTCGCGCGCCGGTGAAAACCGCTCGATCTGAGTGGGCGGTCCGCCCGCCGGCGGTGGGGGCACAGCCTTAGTTTGCCCGTCGATGACGCTGACCACGGCTGACGATTGCCGGTCGACGTTGAGGGTCCCGTGCTGGAAGTTCTGCACGATCCATTCCGGCTCCTGAATCTCCGCACTGGTCGGCAGGCCCAGTGGCCCCGTCTCGTAGCCCAGGATGGCCCAAGCGTCGTAGATAGCTCCGATCACGGGCTGCGCGCCGCTGGCCGGGGACCAATAGATGGCCCCGTGGCTGAAGATCGCGTAGCGCGTCGACCCTGCACCGGGGGCCTCCGGTGATGTCGGCGCGCCCAGTGGGCCATTGATGCCGCCCATCGCCTGCCAGCGGGCATAGATCGCCCCGCCCTGCAGCGAATCGGCCAAATCCTGGATGGTGGGTGGCTGGTTGAATCGGGCCGCGATGTCGCGGATTCGGCCCAGGAAGGCATACCCGGCGTTGCCTGGGCAGTCGGTGTCGCCGACGTCGCGATGGGCGAAAATGGTTGGCAACGTTGGTGTGGCCCCTGGTGCGAAACGCGTGAAGGGCCCGCCCGCGGAGGTCAGCCTGACCGTACCGTGGGGGTCGACGCCATCGAGGGCCAGCCGCCACCCCAACAACTGGCCGGCCGCGCGCAGCTGTGGCGGTGTCGGTGCTGACTTGTCCAGATCGCCGATCAGGCACACCGCCCAGGTGTTTCGGTTGAATCCGCCGGTGTGGGTGCCTTCGACAGCCTTCGTCATGCCGCCGAACCTGCCCTCGAACACCTGGCCATACTTGTCCACCAGCGCGTTGTAGGCGATGTCGCCCCACCCGAGCGTGGCGGTGTGGTAGGTGAAGATCGCGCGAACGATGGCCGCCGAATCCCGCGGCGTGTAGTCATTGCCGGTGGCCGAATGGTGCACGACACCGGCGTTGACGGCGTTGCCGTACAACGGCGCTCCGCGCCGCATCGACTCCCCGGCACCCCACTGCGCGCGGGTAATGATGTTGACCGGCTGGTCGGCCGCGATGGCCCCAACCGAACGGGCGGGCTCGGCCCGCGCCGGCGCCGGCCCGGTCAATACGCCACCGACTGCCGCCCCACCCAGCGTAAACGGCACCGCCGCAGCATATTTGAGAACATCGCGCCGAGAGAGGGCCCTCGGGTGCCCACACGGACAGCGATGTTGCACGCCGCCACGGTAACTCGCCGTTCGGACCCGCAGAGAGCCGACGCGCCGAGGGTAAACTCCGTGAGAAACGGCGGGAATGGTACAGCCGGGGAGCGCATCACGGCAACGATGACCACACCCCGGGGCGCCCCGGCGCTAACCCACTCAGCTCCGGCTCGTATCGTCCCATCGACAACTCGGGCGGGAACAGGTGCCACCGGCAGCGACCGAGCTGTCGGATCACGTCTTCCAGCACCACCGCCGACATCGCGCCGCGTCCTCGCAGCACCAATGAGGCCGAAGCGCCATGATCGTGGGAACTGACGTGTCAGCGATGGCCGCCCGGTTGGAATCGGCCTAGACATCAACCTTGGCGTGCAAAATCTGGGGCCGCGCGCGAGGAGCGCTCGAACACCGGCCCAAAAGGCTGGCAGGGGCCACGCCACGACGCCTAAACCCAACCAGCACAATCGCATTGGAACCGGTTGCCGATTCGAATCGGCGGTAGTGACGTTCACTGTCGTCATCTCGTGTGCTCATCCTCGCTGAACCTGCCGTGCACTGCCCCGCAACGATCCATGTGCGGACCCTTGACTCTCACTCCCCGGCGTTTCGACTCACACCCACAATGTCGCGGGATGTACTAAGTTGAGTAGTAGCAGCTCGGCTAGCGGCGGCGGCAGACACGCTCGAGTGTCGCAGCGTCGGTCGGGAACAACTGCGAGCGGGCAATAATTGCCTCTTCGAAGGAGCCGCCGTATGGGGGGTAGCGAAGGAGCGTCCGGGCGCTCATCAGCGATGCCTGCCGCGACGCGAACCCGGTCGACGAGCGCCCGCGCAACCCACCGTGGCGCGGTGGTCGCCTCCCCTCGGTCCCCCTGGTGACAACCGAAACCGGGCCGGGTGCGGTGCCGTGCTCACCGTGCGTCGCCCGACTGCACTCCCCCGAGGAACGCCTGCACTATTTGCGGGCACGGGTCCTCGAGGAGACCGACCCGTTGGTGACGGTCACGCACCTGCTGCACCTATGCCGCGACGAACACCGCGTGCTGTGGGCCCAGGCCGCCGATCCCGACATCCGCGCCGCGGTGACCTCGCTCGTTGCCCCGGTGCGCGTGATCGCCGAGTCGGCCGCCGCGCACGCCGAGCTGGACGAGCCAATGCGCGCAGCGCTAGCCGGTGCGCTGGTCGCTGCGGACGGGGTCGCTCCGGTGACGATTGCCCACGCACTGGCACTGCTCGTGGACGAGCACTATAGGGAGCACCTGGTGGCGTCATTTCACCGGCGCAGCCCCTACCAGCCCGCCGTCGGCGACCCGATTCCGCTGGGTGCGCCCGATATCCGATCAGTGATGGATATGCGCCCGACGGCACCGCCATGGCGACTGGCGAACCGCTTCGACGAGACGCGCCATGTTCGGCTGGCCGGCGAATGGGCCACCCAATTTCGGGTCGTGTTCGACTACAGCCTCTTCGGTGCGCTGCAGGGCATCGTCACCAAAGACACCATCATCGCGACATGCCATCCCAACCGGGGCCTCGATGACTTCGGGCTACCCGCAGACCCGGCCCTGGCGGCGTTCCCCATCCAGGCGACCGATCCACGTCGACAGCACCAGGTCATCGAGCAGCTGATCGGCATGGCCGTACACGCCGGGGCCTCGATCGTGGTGCTGCCGGAGCTATGTGTGAGCGAGCCGCAGGCTCGAACACTGCAGCAGTGGGTTCGTCGCGACGATGGACCGCGCCTGCTGATCGCCGGCAGTTATCACCACGTGTCCGGTTCGCCGCGCCGGCGCCGCAATACCGCAATCGGCTGGGTTCGTGGATATCCCGGCCAGCTGACGCACGACAAGCATTCTCCGGCCGAATATCCGATCAATGAAGACATCCAGCCAGAGGGCTGGCCGGAACTGCGGATCTACATCAGCGCCGACGGTTGGCACCTGGCGATCGCCATCTGCCGCGACCTTCTCAACCCGCAGGCAGTGCACACACTCAGCGAGGCGGGCGCCAACCTTGTGCTGGCGCCCGCGATGAGCGAACGCCTCACACCGTTCACGGGCCAGATCGCCCACCTGGTCGGCTCTGGCCAAGCGCTGGTGGCCATGGCCAACAACCCTGCCGACTGGATCGATGCTCACAACCATGACGTGCACCATCCGGCCCGGGCGCTGTTCGGCCACCCAGGGCTGGGCCAGCAGACCCGCCTGGTCGCCTCCCCCAATTCAGAGCCCGGTATCGCCACCATGCACGTGCACTCAGCACTGATCGGCTGGGCCAGCGCCGATGACGGCACTTCGCCGCCACACCGCGGCTCAACACCACAGCCGCCGTCGCCGAATGTGTTGCCGCAGTGGGCGCAGTCGCTGGCCACCACGCTGCAACGGCGTTACCAAGCTCTCGCGCAGCATCTCCCGGATCCGTTGCGGCTGCGCCCCGCGGCGGTGCTCGTCCTTCTCACCGACGGGCCCACAGGACCGCTGGTGGCGCTGACCGAGCGGGCCTCGGATCTCACCGACTATCCCGGCCGACTTACCTTCCCCGGCGGTGGCCAAGACCCCGCCGACACCAGTGCAGTCAGCACCGCGCTGCGCGAAGCCGCCGAGGAAACCGGCCTCGACCCCGCCAGCGTGCACGTTCTGGGTGTCTTGCCGTCGATGACCGACCCCGAGTCGAAATTCCTGGTCACCCCGGTGCTGGCCTGGTCGGCAAAGCCGCACTACCCCGGGCCCGTCAACGTCGCCGAGGTGAGCTGTGTCCGCCAACTACCCCTAAGTGGGATCGGCGCCCGCCAGAACGACGACGGTGACCTGCCTGCCGCGTCATGCCTGCCGGACAGCGCGCAACTGGGGCAGCCCCGCCTCGGTGTCCTGACCGCTGCGGTGATCGACATCGTGCTGGCCCTGCTCGACCGTCACCCACCCGGGCGGGCGGAAAAATGACCTTAGTCTGGCGGGTCGCTTCCGTTGTCCCCTTGAACCCCGGTCGTCGCGCAGCCCATCGTGGAGCCAGTCCGTCCCTGACGGGGAAGGTGAGGCGCGCGATGAGGCGCACCACTGCACGAGCACTGGTTGACACGGCACTGCCGATGGCCGTCGTGACCCACCGCGGTTGCTCCTCACCGCCACCCCTTCCCGGATGCCCGCCATCCTCGGCAACCGTGGCCGCCCCCAGCGCACATCTCGCTGAAACAGCCGTCATGCCAGCGCCGCCGCGCCACCAACACCGCACCTCAGCGACCCACCGAGGACTCAATGAAGGGAGTCACCGTGGACGACAAGGCACCTACCGCACTCAACCACAGAGCATCCGTCGCATCTGATACCGCACCGGTGCTCACCGCCGAGGGCATCGAGAAGTCGTTCCGGCGGGGCATGTGGCCGATGTCGCAACGTCACAGCGTGCTGAAGGGCGTCGATCTGACACTTAGTCCAGGCGAAGTCGTCGGTCTGGTCGGTGAAAACGGTTCGGGCAAGTCGACGATCATGAAAATCCTGGTGGGTGAACTGGCCGCCGATGCCGGCACCGTGACACACGCCGGAGTGCTGGGTTACTGCCCGCAGCAACCGGTGGTGTATGAGCGGCTGACCTGTGATGAGCACATCGAACTATTCGCCCGCGCCTACCGGATGACCCATGAGGCGGAGCGGCGTGCGCGCCGAGACCTGTACGCGGCGTTGGGATTTGAACGCTACGCCGGCACGAGGGCCGATCGGCTCTCCGGCGGGACCCTGGCCAAGCTGAATCTCACGCTGGCGATGCTGGCTAATCCGCAGGTGCTGCTGCTCGATGAGCCCTACGCCGGTTTCGACTGGGACACCTATCTGAAGTTCTGGGACCTGGTGGGCCAACGCCGCGCCGAAGGCAGGTCCGTTTTAATCATCAGCCACTTCGTCGCCGATGAGCAGCGCTTCGACCGCATCGTTCAGTTATGTGAGGGGCGCCTTTGCGCTGGGCGAACAGCAGCGCCATGACCACCGCCGAGCATGAACAGTGGCGACCCGCATTGCTGTTGACGCGCAGCTTCATCGCCGACTATGTGCGCAATCCCGTCAACCTGATCGTCCTGGTGCTGGTTCCGCTGGTGTTCGTGGTGGTCGCAGCACGCTCGCTGGCCGACGCGATGGAGCTGCTGGGCGGCAAAATCGGGCCCGCACTGGAAACCGTCACGGCGGGCTGGGCGGCCGGATTCCTGTCCAGCCTGGCGATGTACTTCCAGGTCCGGTCGGCGCGCGCCGCCGACCGGCGCATGCTCGTCGCCGGATTACCACCCGTGCGGTTAATCGCGGCCCGCACAAGCACTGGTCTGCTGCTGGCCGGGCTGGTGTCGGCGGTGGCGCTCATCGCGCTGGCGGTGCGTATCGGTATCGACAACCCTGGCCGAGTGGTCGTCGGCACGCTGATGTTCGCGCTGATCTACCTGGCGATCGGGGCGCTCGTCGGTGTGGTGATCGCCAACCCGGTCAACGGTGCGGTGGTGATTTTGTTCATCTGGATGGTCGACGTGTTCTTCGGTCCCGGTGGCAGCGGCGGCGACATGTTGCTATCGCGATTCTTTCCTACACATTTCGTCACCTTGTGGATGGTGGATTTACCGTCGCACCATGGCGGGCGGCTCGGCGATCTGGGTATCGCGGCGAGCTGGGTTCTCGGCGCGGGGGTCGCCGGTGCTGCGGTATTGGCGGCTAACTCGCGCACCGCTGGTCGCAAACACCGTCCCTCGGGCCAGTTCGTGACCGCGGTACGGCTCGGTCTGGTCGACCTTCGGCGCAACCCTGTGCTGTTGGTGCTGCTGGTCATCGTGCCCGCGGTGTTCGTGCTGCTGGCCAAGGCCACCACCCCGGCGCGTACCCTCATCGTGGCGGTGACCGACAACGGCATCAGCACCAACCAGTCATTCTGGTTCCCCGAAGTGCACGCCGGAACCATGGCCCCGATCGCGGTCGGATCGCTGGCCGCGCTGGCCGGCATGTTCGTCGTGGTCGACTCGGCGGCCGGAGACCGGCGGCTCAGCATCGCCGGTTACCACACCGGCGTGGCTGTGACCGCCCGACTGAGTGTGGTCGCCGCGGCCGTCGTGGTGATCTGTGCGGCCGCGCTCGCAGTGACCGCCACCGTGTTCACCGCCCGCCAGTGGGTCGGCTTCGCCGCGGCCAACCTCGGCCTAGGAGCGACCTACGCCCTGATCGGCGTCATCATCGGCCCACTGTTCGGCCGGGTGGCTGGCGTCTTTGTCGCCTTCCTCGTGCCGTTCCTCGACCTCGGTATCGCCCAAAGTCCGATGCTTCGCCCCATCCCGGCGACCTGGGCACAGGCGCTGCCGGGCTACGGCTGGACCAAGGTGCTGTTCGACACCGGCTTGACCCCGCACTTCGACCAGACCGGACCGCTGCTCGCCGCGATGGCGTGGCTGGTGGTCTTATCGGGCGCTGCTGGGCTGGTGCTGTCTCGTGGGCAACACCGATGACTGTTGATCACGCCCATGCGCTGGTGACGCGACGCCTCCGATGCTCAGTGCCGACCGCGGTCAGCCATCAGCGGCCGCGTTGCAGACCCCGCGGGGCCACCACGGTCACGTTGATCGCTCGCGAACCCAGACGCCGCTGCAGCCACGAAAACCGGGACATGGCACGGTGAAAGGGGCAGAGCACCGCTGCGCGGTAGAACAACACGAGCCTCTGATCGCCGCCACGGGCACACGGCGGGCTGCGCGACCACCGACCCGGGCGCAGGGGGCTGCCGAGGCGGGCCCACGTGCCCGCATCAGGAGCACGCCGCGGGGCCCGGGCCAGGTTAGGCGCCGGCGCGGCGTGATCGGCATCAGGACTTAGGGCTCTACCGCGGCGCCCTGTGGCCGGCGTAGACAGCAAAGGTGGCGTACAGGTGGTCGCGGTGACAAGCCCGCCGGTGACGTTCGGCAAGGTGCTTGGGTATCTGCGGGGACACCATTTCGCGGTGCTGTCAAGTAGTGACGTGGCGGGAGTGCCGGCGTCGGCCGGCGTCACCTATGGGACGTCGGAATCGGCACTAGTGATCTACGTGATGACGCGCCGGCATCTGCAGAAGGCCCGAAACATCGCCGCTAATCCGCAGGTGTCTGTGGTTGTTCCGCTGACCAGGCGGCTGATGTGGTTCCTTCCTCCCCCGACCGTTCAGCTGCGTGGGCATGCCGAACTGCTGGATTGGACCGACGAGGAGGGCACCAGGGTTTTTCAGCGCTTCTGGCTCGGGCGGCGAATCCTGCGGGCGTACCGGGAATTCCATCGCCGCGGCGAACAGCGGATCTGCTTCATCCGGATCACCCCGGACCCCGCCATCCACACCTACCTGGTGGGATCGTCTGTCTGGCAGGTCCGGCGCCGGATGGAATCCGGCGCGGCCACCGTCGTCCAACCAGCCGTCGTCGACTGACCCCGAATTCAGGCCGTTCCCAGGACAAACGAGTAGAAACGTCCGGTTAGAGCCGATTCGGCCAGCACACCGTAGGTGACGGGCGACTGGAACTTAATCAGGATCGGCTTCGCCACCCCAACGGTCGCACCGTTGGAAGGAGGATCGAATGACGGCGCTCCAAACGGTGGCTCGCCGACCCGGGGAGTCAACAGATCAGCCGCCTGGGCGCGGGCCAGCGCCCCGGGAAACGCAGAATGAGCCCCAGGCGGGTCCACCGGAGGACGGGGTGCACGTGGCGCCGGCAGCTCGGCGGCCCGTTCGCGCGGTGCCTGAACCGGCTGGCCCAGCGCGGACGCATTGGTCGAAGCCAGACCGGCGGCGCCCAGGGCGGCGCGAGCTGTCCTGGCTCAGCGCGACATTGCCGACCTCCAGTCTTGGACTTCTGGCGTGGGTAACCACAGGCGTCGCACCACCGCGCTGGACGCCGAAGCAATCGGTTAACCGCAAGACCGTCCGCGGCAGTGAATGGCTACCGCCGGCGCTGCGACCTCCCCGCGAACCTACTGTCCTGATTAGTACGAAGGAAGACAGTAGAGGGCCGCAGTGCTCATCAGGTGCGGCATGCGAGTGCCTCACAACCGTTAATGCGGGCGACATTGCCCTCCCGCGGTATACCCCTGTAGGGTATGTACGGCTTCTGTCGAGACCAGCTGGTCGAGGAGGGACAATGAAGCTCAATGCGTTCGAGCGCGCCGCGATGAACAACCCCGTCCGCGCCGCGCATCAACACCACCGTGAGGCGGCTTGGTTCCGCCGGTTGTCCGGGGGCGGGTTGTCGGGCCAACAGGTCCTCGAAGTTGGCTGCGGGCGAGGTGTAGGCGCTGAAGTAATCCTCGATCGACTCGGTGCTGCATGGGTCGCGGCGTTTGACCTGGACGAATCCATGGTGGAACTGGCGCAAAGGCGATTGCACGGCCGGCCGGTACAACTGTCGGTCGGCGATGTGTGCGAGATCGCGCAGCCCACCGCGAGCGTTGACGCGGTCGTGGACTTTGGGATCATTCACCACGTCCCGGACTGGCAGCAGGCGGTGGCGGAGATCGCCCGGGTGCTACGCCCTGGCGGGCTGGTCTTGTTTGAAGAGGTGCCGCGCGAAATGCTCGATACTTGGGCGTTTCGGACCTTCACCGTGCATCCCCACGAAAATCGTTTTCAGCCGGGGGATTTCGCAGACGAATTGGCGCGCAACGGCCTTCACGGCAGCGGCGAGATCGAGCGCCACCTCGGTGGCATGGTGTTTGTCGGAGCGGTACGAAAAACCGAACCGGCACCCTAAGAGATTGAGGAGCCGAGGCGTGTGCCTGCACCACGCCGGCCGGGTCCGTCGGCGCACGCGATGAACAGCACCATAAACGTTCAATCGCCATGACCCGGACCGACGTCAACCGGGTCAAAACACAGCGGTCTCACCGCTGACCGTGCTCAGACGTCCTCGGTGGGTCAGGTCACCACTTCGGTGCGGAAGTCTGGCGGCGCAGCGAAGCGCATTGACGGCAATCACCGCATTCTGGCCCTTCAGGATCTTCAACCGTTCGGCTACGCGCGCCAAACCGGCAACACGAACCCCAAAACCGGGCCAGCCGACCTGCCGACCTGCCGACGACGTGGTACCTGAAAAATCAGGCACTGTTTGATTACATTACGGACGTTACCTTTGTGGCTGGTGTTTACTAACGAGGCTCAGGTGACATACGGTCGGAACTACGTACGGATCTCCTCCGTAGGTCATCGACACAATCGACTAGGAATGGTCGTGATCGGTATCTTTCGCGCCGGGCTGATTCTCGGGCTTGTCGGGCTGCTGCTGGGCATCGCAGGTCCCGCGGCCGCCAGCGCCGACGTGAACCAGTGGGATCCGACGCTTCCAAAGGCAGTCAGCGCCGGTGCGCCCGGCGACCCGCTCGCAGTCGCGAATGCATCATTGCAGGCCAGCAGCCTCGCCACCCAGACCGCTGTGGATCTCGGCCGCAAGTTCCTCGCCGGTCTGGGCGTTGCCGGGAACACGACCAGCGTCACCGGGCGGATCAATCGAGTGAACGGTACGCAGGCCATCGAGTACGTGATTCGGCGAGCGGGCTCGCAGATGGGTGTGCCCTACTCGTGGGGTGGAGGCAGCCTTACCGGCCCCAGCCAAGGGGTCGACGACGGCGCAGAGACCGTAGGGTTCGACTGCTCCGGTCTGACACGATATGCATTCGCTGGCGTCGGCGTGCTGCTTCCTCGCTTCTCCGGTGATCAATACACCGCGGGCCGCCACGTTCCACCCTCACAAGCCAAACGCGGTGACCTGCTGTTCTGGGGTCCCGGCGGCAGTCAGCACGAGGCCCTCTATCTCGGCGGAGGACAGATGCTCGAAGCTCAACAAAACGGTGTACCCGTGACGATCTCGCCGGTGCGCACCAACGGGATGACGCCATACGTGACCCGAGTTATCGAGAGCTGAGTCACGCGTCGTGCAGCGCACGGGCTCACGGTTCCCAGCACGCCGAAGGGCGGACTGCGCGATCGATCCCCACAGCCATCCGCCCCAAGCTCGACCCGGAAACCGTTACGCCATCGACTACGATTACTGGGATGGCTGCGGCATCTGCATCGCGGAATGTCCGAGCGGCGCCATTGAAATGAACCCCGAGCAAACTTGATCCGCTTGTTCACAGGAACTTCTATGGTGACGCGACAGACGACCGTGGTAGTTCACTACCGGCGCAGTGCCATTGAGCGCAAACGCCACCTATTTCGCCCATTCCGCGTTGACACACTCCTGCCGACGAAAAATGTGCAACCCCGTGTCCCGTGATGTGCCACCCAGCCACACCACTCGCGAAGGGCGCCCGCAGGGAAGGTACTGGCAGCTGCGCTGGGTGATCCTGGGCATCACCGTTGCGGTGGTCGGCATCGAACTCGTACTGGTGTGGGACCAGTTGGCGCGCGCGTGGCGCAGCGTGTTCACCGCCAAATGGTGGTGGGTGTTGGCCGCCGTGTTCGCCGCACTGGCGTCGATGCACAGCTTCGCCCAAATTCAGCGCACGCTGTTGCGCTCGGCGGGTGTGAAGGTAAAGCAATGGCGCTCGGAGGCAGCCTATTACGCGGGTAACGCGTTGAGCGCCACGCTTCCAGGCGGTCCGGTGTTGTCGGCAACCTTCATCTACCGTCAGCAGCGCAGGTGGGGCGCCTCGCCCGTGGTTGCGTCGTGGCAGCTGGTGATCGCGGGCGTGCTGCAGGTTGTCGGCCTGGCGTTTCTCGGGTTAGCTGGGGCGTTTCTACTCGGCGCAAGGAGCAACCCGTTTTCGCTGATTTTCACCCTTGGAGGCTTTGTCGCGTTGATCGTGCTTGCCCAAGCCGTCGCGTCACGCCCCGACCTGATTGACGGGGTCGGGGTACACGTCCTGGCATCCATCAACGCATTGCGCGCGAAACCGCCCGACCACGGAGTGCATCGATGGCACGAAACACTCAGCCAACTTAAGGCGGTCCATCTGAGCCGCCGCGAGCTCGGCGCTGCGTTCGGCTGGTCGATGCTCAACTGGGTCGCAGACGTGGTGTGCCTATTGTTTGCCGCGTGGGCCGCCGGCGGTGTGCCGTCGCTGGCCGGATTGACCGTCGCCTACGCCGCAGCCCGCGCGGTCGGATCGATCCCACTGATGCCCGGTGGCCTGCTCGTCGTTGAGGCAGTACTGGTCCCCGGCCTAGTGTCCAGCGGCATGTCGGCGCACCACGCGATTTCGGCGATGCTGATTTACCGGATCATCAGCTGGCTGTTCATCGCCGCCATCGGCTGGGTGCTGTTCTTCGTCCTGTTCCGCACCGAAAGCCAAATCGACCCGGATCCCGCTGACGGAGGCGGCACCGACGCCGAACCGAAGCGCGCCGCGGACGACGTCTGAGCGCCCGGCGAACGCCACCAACCCGGCCGCGGCGACGGTCTTCGTCGCCTCCGATTTGTGGCGACATCGCCCGAGTCGCGACCAGTGCTAACGTCGGTCCGTGACCGCAAACGAGGCCACCCCGCTGCGCATCGGCATCCTCGGCGCGGCGCGCGTCGCACCAATGGCGCTGATCAAGCCGGCCTCAACAAGCGACGAGGTCGTGGTCGCCGCAGTAGCCGCACGCGACACCTCACGTGCACATGCCTTCGCCGCCAAACACGACATCGCGCGGGTGCACGAGAGCTACGAGGCACTGATCGCCGACCCGGAGCTAGAAGCTATCTACGTCCCGCTGCCGAACAGCTTGCACGGGCGCTGGACCCGAGCCGCACTGGCAACCGGCAAGCACGTGCTCTGCGAAAAACCGTTCACCGCCAACGCCGCCGAAGCGGGTCAGGTAGCCGAACTCGCTGCAACGTCCGATCGGGTGGTGATGGAGGCGTTCCATTACCGCTACCACCCGCTGTTTCTACGAATTGAGCAGATCATCGCCTCGGGCGAACTCGGCAAGCTCGAGCGCGTCGAGGCGACGTTGTGCTATCCCCTGCCGATGTCGTCCGATATCCGCTACAACTACTCGCTCGCCGGCGGTGCGACGATGGACGCCGGCTGCTACGCGGTGCACATGGCTCGCACGTTCGGCGGCGGAACCCCGGAAGTCCTTTGGGCACAAGCGAAGTTGCGCGAGAAGAATGTCGACCGGGCCATGACGGCGGAGTTGCAGTTTCCAGGCGGGCCCACCGGCCGGATCCACTGCTCGATGTGGTCGGCGCACCTCCTGCAGATGAGCGCCAAGGTGGTCGGTGACCGCGGTGAGCTGCGGGTGATCAATCCCTTCATGCCTCAGCTCTTCCACCGGCTCTCCATCCGATCAGCCAACGGCAAACGCGTGGAGCGGTTTTCGCGCCGAGCGTCTTACGCCTACCAACTCGACGCATTCGCCGCAGCGGTGCTGCGCGACGAATCAGTCAAAACGACGCCGCAGGACGCGGTCGAGAACATGACCGTCATCGACGCAATTTATCGCACTGCCGGCCTGTCGCTGCGCGAGCCCAGCTGAGCGTACGAGACAGCTGTCCCCGGTGGGTTGGTCACCCGAGCGATCACAGCGAGCCACCTCACCGCGAACGCTTCGTGTCAGTCGAGCAGCCCCGGATCGAGCAATGCTCCCGCCCGCAGCAGTCAATCAAGGCTGAGGGCAATCGCAGTCGTTAATCTACAACGCGCGTTCTACCGAAGTCTCGTTCATCATCAGCAACCAGCACGTCGGCAACGGGGATATGGGGCGCCCTAAAGTGCCGCCTTTGCCAAGATCGATCATATTTTTAGCAGCATGCACGCCCACCCGAGGTCGCGCCTGCGCCGCCGCAATCAACGGTCGCTGGCCAGTGAAGATCAAGCGCAGCGTCCATGTTCACCCCGATGGGCAGCAATGGGGCACCCCGATGGGCAGCAATGTTTCAGACCGATACGACCGTCCAGGTGGATCATGCCCGCACGAAGATAACCGCTGCGCACCTCGGCAGCGGGGGCGGTGATTTCGCGGAGATGCCGGTCGCCGCTGGCGCTCGGGATCAGGCCGGGACCGGGGTCGGTTCGGGGGATACCGAGGCACGCAGGCAACCGCGTTCGGACTACACCTTCTCAGGCCGGTCTGCTCATCGAAAGCCACCGCCACCCTCCAGGACCGCGGCGTTTGTGGACCTCCGCCGTACGGCCGGTGCGGCGACAGTGCACAGCGGCGATGGACCGCAGGTCGAGTCCGCCAACGCGAAGTCTGCGTAGACGATCAGCGTGGCGGCGTGCTCAGGCTGGAAGTAGGGGTTGGGCCCGCACGCATACGGATTTTCAAAACCGTTGCCAGGAAATCGAATCGCCTACCTCCCGGCACAACGACTCGTAGCTCAGCCAGTATCGGAACTTCAAAGACATCATCCGCAGGCAGATCTCCACCGGGACCCAACGACGCCCGAGCCGAGCATCGAAATGCGACACGAACCGAGCGAACAACACCGGATCGTCCAGCAGCGTGGTCCACCCGAGCCAATTCGGCCGGCAACACCAGCAGCTCCGACGGCAATATTGCATCCCACAAGGACAACTGGTCATTCACAGTTCTGAGCAACGATGGCGTCGATCCCCTCTTGCCTAGGGGTTCGAGGCCATCATCTCGTCAAACGACATCCAACTCAGCCACCGCCACGCTCCGAATCTTTAGGTCGAAGTAACTAGGCGGGGTCGACTTTCGAGCGACGGGCTCATGGCCCCCAGCGGCCGGTCAGACAAGTTGCTGCACAACCTCATCCGCACACATGTCCCGATTAGGGGTGCCCGGCGGTGGGTCGGTGATCGTGGTCGCGGTCATCCGAGCCGGAGTTGTCGCGTCCGGATCCCCCGTGCCCGCCATGCATGCCGCCCATCATAAACATCATCATCAGTGGGCAGACCAGGATGACGAGGCCGATGATGAGGAGCGACGAGATGGGAACTCCGGTGAACGCCAATCCGACGACGACGATGGCGGCGGCGAGTGCATACAACGGCAGGTGTTGGCGCTTCATGATGATGTCCTTCCGGGAGTTGCTTCTAATGGTGAGCGCGCCAGCCGCCCGACGCTAGGGCATCAGGTCACCTCGATCGCCACCCAAAGTCCTATGCAACCTAGTAGTTGGCCGCTGAAACTACTGCTCTCGTTCCGCGTGGGCGGCCCCGGCTCGGGTGTGGCGCGACGCGGGCCGGCTGGCATTGACAACTGAGGCGGCCGACGCCGCCGAAGCGCTCGATCGCATAGGCCACCGGATCTGCCATCACCGCAAAGGCGAAGGCCACCAACACCACCCACCATGCCTGCAGACCACCGTGTTGCCGTTATATGACGAAGGTCGGCCTCCAACTCCCCCGATCGCCCGGTGGGCCGGGGCGGTTGGCATGGGATCGCCAGGTGAACCTCCGTGCCGACGCCGTGACGGTACCCCACCTCACCCCGGTGGCCCCGTGCCGCTTTGGCTACCGGGTTCTCGGATTGGTCCATCGCGACCACCCACCGGTTAGGGTCGGCGGGTGAACGCTTCCCCGTGTCCTGCACCGGTGCAGTCGGAGGGCGCGGGCAGCAAACGGGGCTCTATCACGGTCGTCGGGTTGGATCTGTTCGGTTTGGCGTTCGCATTGTTTTTCTTCGCGTGGAGTCTAAGTCCGTCGCTGCTGCCAAGGGATTGGTTGTTCCAGGGCATTGTCAGCGGCATCACGAGCGTAACGGGCTACGGTGCTGGCCTACTGGTCGTTTTCCCGGTGCGCCGGTGGATTGAGCCACTGGTCTTGTGGTGCTCGCAGCAACGAACGTTCCAGGTTGTCGCAGACGTCGTCGGCGTCGTCCTGGCTCCGACCACGGTAGTGGCCACGCTGCTCGTCGCCGGGAACTGGCAGCGCGATATCGACACACTCATGGGGATGCCGCCGATGGTCACCGTTGCGTATCTGCGCACCGGACTTATCAGCGTCGCGATCTTCGTGACCGTACTTGTGCTCTCCCGCGGGCTGCGGCGGGTAGCGCGTCGGATTGCGCGACTGCTCAGCGAACGCCTCCATATGCCCACCACCCTGGCACATGCGTTCGCGCCGGTCGTGGTGGCCGTCGCTGTCGCGCTGTTCGTCAACGAAGTCCTTCTGACCGGAAGTTCCGAGGCCGCCCGCCGCGTCTTCGGGGCGCTGAACAACAGCACGCAACAGGGGGTTGTTCAGCCGGCTGAAGCCGAACGTTCCGGCAGCCCGGCGTCGGCGGCGAGATGGAACACGCTGGGCCTGCAGGGCCGTTCATTCGTCGACGGCGGCCTGAGGTCGGCAGAACTCGCCAAAATCAACGGTGCCCCAGCGCGCGAACCAATTCGGGTCTACGCCGGTTTGCAGTCCGCACCGGACACTGCGGCCCGGGTGAAGATGATCCTCGATGAGCTTGATCGCACCAAAGCCTGGGAGCGGCAGATCCTCGTCGTGGTCGGTACCACCGGAACTGGCTGGGTCAATCCAGTCGCAGCCGAGTCTATTGAATTGATGTACAACGGCAACTCGGCCATCGCGGCGATGCAGTACTCGTTTTTGCCCAGCTGGATTTCCTTCCTCGTCGACCGCTCCGCCGCCGCGGCAGCGGGCGAAGCGCTGATCAACGCCGTTCATCAGCGGTGGTCAATGATGCCCGAGAGCAGACGTCCCCGTCTGGTGATCTTTGGCGAAAGCCTCGGGTCCCAGTCGGCGGAGGCCGCCTACGGCGATCTCCCGGACCTACGCCGATCGGTCGACGGAGCCCTGTTTGTGGGACCACCGAACTCCAACCGCCTCTGGCGCGACATTGAGGACCGACGCGACCCCGGCACTCCCGAGGTTCTGCCCACCTACGCCGGAGGACTCATCGCCAGGTTTGCGTCGAACAGGAACAACCTTGCTGTGGCGGAAACGAATTCGCCGCACACGACCGCCGGGCCGTGGCCGCAACCACACGTGTTGTACCTGCAGCACGCATCCGACCCCATCGTGTGGTGGAGCCCCAAGCTGCTGTGGTCGCGGCCGGACTGGCTGGCCGAAGCGCCCGGACCCGACCGGATCGGCGCGATGCGATGGTACCCGATCGTGACGTTCTGGCAGGTAACCGCCGATCTCATGCGGGCACAATCACAACCACCGGGGTACGGGCACAACTACGACGACCTGATTCCCTACGCGCTGGCCGCGGTTGCCGCGCCACCGGGCTGGACGCCAGCCGACACCCAGCGGATCTCAGAAGCCGTTGCGGTGATGCCGCCGAACCGCTGAGTCACAGATCGGCCAAGCGCACGCGTGCCGCCTTGCACCGTCGTGCGTAGTAGCAGCCGCCGTCGCGCAGTGGAACACCATCGCCGGAAATGTACAGACTTACTCCTACCGGTCGTAACACGTTCTAGCGCCGGCTAATCGCTATCGGCTGGGTGTGAAACGCCGTAGCCGCAGACTGTTGCTCACCACGAACGCCGAACTGAAGGCCATCGCCGCGCCGGCGATCAACGGGTTGAGCAGACCGGCGGCCGCCAAAGGCAGTGCCGCGACGTTGTAGGCGAACGCCCAAAACAGGTTGCCCTTGATCGTGCGCAAAGTGGCACGCGCCAGGCGGATGGCGTCCGGTGCGGCGCGCAGGTCACCCCGTACCAGGGTGATGTCGGAGGCTTCGATCGCGACGTCGGTGCCGGTGCCCATGGCCAAGCCGAGGTCGGCCTGCGCCAGCGCGGCAGCGTCGTTGACGCCGTCGCCGACCATCGCCACGACTCGACCCTCGCACTGCAGTTTCTTGATGATGTCGACCTTCTGGGCGGGCAGAACCTCGGCGACGACCTCATCGATGTTGACCTGATCGGCGACGCTGCGGGCGGCCCGGTAATTGTCACCGGTGAGCAACACCGGACGCAGACCGAGGCCGCGCAGTTCGCCGATCGCCGCCACCGAGGTGTCCTTCACAGTGTCGGAGACGACGATCACCGCCCGGATCGCGCCGTCCCACGCGATCCACACCGGGGTGCGGCCCTGTGTCTCCGCCTCGTCGACAACCCGCTGTAGCCGTTCGGGGGCAGTGAGCGCCCACTGTTCGCGCAGCCAGCTGTACCGCCCGGCGAGGACGGCGTGGCCGTCCACAACACCGGAAACACCTTGGCCGCCATGGTTCTCGAAGCCCTCGACGTCGCACAGCGCGCCCAGCCCGGCGGCATGCGCGGCGATGGCCTGACCGATCGGATGTTCGGAGGCGTGCTCGAGAGCACCCGACAGTCGCAGCGCCTGCGCATCGGACTCACCGTCGGCGACGTGCACCGAGGCCACGGCCATCCGGCCGGTGGTGACGGTGCCGGTCTTGTCCAGCACGATCGTGTCGATACGCCGCGTTGACTCGAGGATCTGCGGGCCCTTGATCAGAATGCCGAGTTGGGCACCGCGGCCGGTGCCGACGAGCAGCGCGGTCGGTGTGGCCAGGCCCAGCGCGCACGGGCAGGCGATGATCAGCACCGCGACGGCGGCGGTGAATGCCGCGGTCACCGAATGTCCGGTCACCAGCCAGCCGGCCAGGGTGAGCAGCGCCAGCCCGATCACGATGGGCACAAACACCGCCGAGACCCGGTCAGCGAGGCGCTGCACCTGCGCCTTGCCGTTCTGTGCATCGCTGACCAACCGTGCCATCTGCGCCAGTTGAGTGTCGGCGCCGACGCGGGTGGCGCGCACGACGATCCGCCCGCCGGCGTTGACGGTGGCACCGACGACGCTGTCGCCGGGGCCGACCTCAACGGGGACCGGTTCGCCGGTCAGCATCGACGCGTCGACCGCGGAGGTGCCCGCGATGACGACTCCGTCAGTGGCGATCTTCTCCCCGGGCCGGATGACGAACTCGTCGCCGACAGCGAGTTGGCTGATGGGGATACGGGTTTCGGTCGATCCCTCGCGCAGCACGGCGACATCTTTGACGCCCAAATCGAGCAGCGCGCGCAGCGCCGCGCCGGACTGCCGCTTGGCGCGGGCCTCGAAATACCGGCCGGCAAGGATGAACGTGGTGACCGCAGAGGCGACTTCGAGGTAAATGTGCGGCTCGGCGTTGCCCCTGGTCAGCAGGTCGAACGTCATTGTCATGCCCGTCATGCCGGCGTGGGTGAAGAACAGCGCCCACAGCGACCACAGGTATGCGGCCATGACGCCGACCGAGATCAGGGTGTCCATCGTGGCAGCGCCGTGACGAAGGTTCGTCCATGCCGCCCGGTGAAACGGCAATGCCCCCCACACCACTACGGGCGAGGCCAAGGTCAGCGTCAGCCACTGCCAGTTGTCGAACTGCAGCGCCGGGATCATCGACAACGCCACGACCGGCACCGTGAGCACCGTGGACACGATCAGCCGCTGTCGCCAGCCGGCCGCCTCATCAGGCTCCGCGGACGCTGGCTCCTCGGGTGCCGCTAGCGGCGGACGGGGAAGGGTGGCGGTGTAGCCGGTCGCCTTGACGGCCGCGACGATGTCCTCAGGTGCCACCGTGTCGGCGAAGGTGACCTTCGCTCTCTCGGTGGCGAAGTTGACCGTGGCGCTGACCCCGTCCATCCGGTTGAGCTTCTTCTCGATCCGCGCGGCGCACGAGGCACACGTCATGCCGCCGATCGCGAGTTCGACATCGTGCTGGGGGTGCTCGGCTGACGTGACGTGGGTCGTCATGTGCAGAATTCCCTTTCCACTCAAACATCACGCGACGATGCCTGCGCATCGGGGCTCGCGTCAGGGTTGACGATCACGCCGCAGGAACGATGACTCCCCCGCCTCGTCGGCGGCGTCGTGACTTACTTAGCCGCAGCCGCAGCCACCGCCCGCCAGCGGTAGGGGCTTCCCGCCGACCAGCTCCGAATCCGGCACGACCACGTCATAGCCTGCTTCTGAGATTGCCTGCGCCACAGCTTGTTCCGACGGCGCACGGGTGACGGTCACGGTGCCCGTCGCCAGGTCAACCTCCACGTCCTGCGCTCCGGGCACCGAAGCCACAGCAGCCTTCACCGTCGACACGCAGTGCCCGCACGTCATGCCCTGGACTTTGTATGTGGTGACAGTCATCGTCTCCACCCTTTCTCCAATGCGCTCACACGAGCACCTTGTCACTATATACCCCTGCGGGGTATAAGTATCTAGGGCCTTTCGGCACCGACGCGACGGCGTCAGGTCTGCGCATCACTCGCACGCCCGCGTAATGTCTGCCGACTTCTTCATCGAATCTTCACCGGATCACTAACGAAGATGCGGCGGCTGGGCGCAGGCTTGGACGGGATCCGGTTAGTCGGCTCAACGAGGTCAACGCGGGTAACAGAATCGAGGAGCGATGACCAACAAATACGATCTCGCCCTCACCACGAAAGGGCGCCACCGCCGATGAACCAAACCACCGTTCTCGAAGTGGGCGGCCTGAACTGGGCCAGTTCGGCGTCAGCGGTGGAGGCCACGCTGCTGCGCCGCCCGGGCGTCTTCGCTGTTGCGGCCAACGCTGTCAACCAGACCGCCACTGTCACCTATGACCCCGACCGGACGTCGGTCGCCGAACTGTCGAAGTGGGTGCGCGACTGCGGCTATCACTGTGCCGGCCGTTCCGTGCCCGATCACGTCTGCGACCCGATGTCGGAACCGACTGGTACGGGTTCGGCGGTTCGCCATGCCCCCACTGCCGCCGCCCTAGCGCCAGCCGACGGGCACGCGGTGCACGACATGCCCGCTGGGCACGCGGTGCCGGCCGGGCGCTCGCCTCAGGAAATGATGGGCCACGGCGGCGGCCACGGCGGGATGTCGATGGACGCGATGGTCCGCGACATGCGCAACCGCTTCCTGGTGGCACTGGTGTTGTCGATCCCGATCATGCTGTGGTCGCCGATGGGTCGCGACATGTTCGGGTTCACGGTGCCGGCGCCGTTCGGGCTGCGCGATGACGTGTTCACCCTGATCCTGAGCCTGCCGGTCATCTTCTACTCGGCGTGGATCTTCTTCGACGGCGCCTACAGGGCGCTCAAGGCGCGGACGCTGGACATGATGGTGCTCGTCGCCGTCGCAGTGGGAGCCGGCTGGCTCTACAGCGTCGTGGTGACACTGACCGGTGGCGGCGAGGTGTTCTACGAGGCCGCCACCGTGCTGACCACGTTCGTGCTGCTCGGGCACTGGTTCGAGATGCGTGCCCGCGGCGGCGCGAACGACGCCATCCGTACTCTGCTGCAGCTGGCCCCGCCGATGGCGGTGGTGCTGCGCGATGGTGAGCCTGTCGAAATCCCGACGGCCGACGTTGTCGTTGGAGATCTGCTGCTCATCCGCCCGGGCGGAAAGATCCCGGTCGACGGCACGGTCGAGGACGGCAATTCCGAAGTGGACGAGTCGATGGTGACCGGGGAGAGCCTACCGGTCACCAAAGAGGCCGGCTCCCACGTGATCGGCGCCTCGATCAACACCACCGGAACGCTGCGGGTGCGCGCCACCAAGGTGGGCTCCGACACCGTGCTCGCCCAGATCGTGGCCATGGTGCAAGAAGCCCAGAACTCCAAAGCCCCCGGCCAGCGGTTCGCCGACCGGGCCGCGTTCTGGCTGGTCCTGGTCGCACTGATCGGCGGCACGGGGACATTCCTCGTGTGGTGGCTGGTCGGCGACAGTGTGCAGACGGCGCTGCTGTTCGCGATCACCGTCGTGGTGATCACCTGCCCCGACGCACTGGGGCTGGCCACCCCGACCGCGATCATGGTCGGCACCGGCCTGGGGGCAAAGCGCGGCGTACTGTTCAAGAACGCAACCGCTCTGGAAACCTCGGCGCGCATCGACACCGTGGTGATGGACAAAACTGGCACGCTCACCAAGGGCGAGCCGGAGGTCACCGACGTCGTCGCCGAGGGCATCGGCGAGGACGAGGTGCTGGCGCTGGTCGCCGCGGTCGAACGCGAGTCCGAGCACCCCCTGGCCGGCGCGATCGTCCGCTACGCCGATGACCGCGGCCTGGCGCGGCTGACGCTGGACGGATTCCGCAACGTGCCCGGGCACGGCGCGACCGCCCAGGTCCAGGGACGCCGTGTCGCGGTCGGCAACCGCAAGCTGATGGTCGCCGAAAACGTCGACTTCGGTGCACTGATGGCACGACGGGACGAGCTCGCCTCGACCGGCCGGACCGCGGTGCTCGTCGCCGTCGACGGCCGAGGCGTTGGGGTCATCGCGCTGGCCGATGCCGCCCGGGAAACCTCCGCCGCTGCGGTCTCCGCACTGCATGACTTAGACGTCGAAGTGGTCATGCTCAGCGGCGACAATCAAGCGACGGCCCAACGCATCGCCGGACAGCTCGGCATCGACACCGTCATCGCCGAAGTGCTGCCCGGCGACAAGGCCACCAAGATCGCCGAATTGCAGCGTTCAGGCAAAAAGGTCGCGATGGTCGGCGACGGCGTCAACGACGCTCCGGCCCTGGCGCAAGCCGACCTGGGCATCGCGATCGGCGCCGGCACCGACGTCGCGATCGAAACCGCAGACCTGGTGCTGATGCGCTCCGACCCCCTAGACGTGCCGATCGCGCTGCGTATCGGGCGAGGCACCCTGCGCAAAATGCGGCAGAACCTGGGCTGGGCGGTCGGCTACAACGTCATCGCCCTGCCCATCGCCGCCGGAGTCTTCGAGCCGTCGCTGGGTCTGGTGCTGCGCCCGGAAATCGCCGCCCTGTCGATGTCGGGCTCCAGCCTCATCGTCGCGGTCAACGCCCTGATGCTCAAACGACTCAAGCTGCCCGCCCCACCACAACCCCAGCCGAGCCCACAGACTCCCGCCCCCACACCCTCACCCACCGGCCCACGGTAAGGCGCGCTGCGTCACCCACCTGCACGCCCGATCGAGCTGCTCGCAGCTGACGGACCGTCACTGGCCCCCATTCCCGGGATGGGGTGATTCGCCGGTCGGCGGCAGAATCGTTTGGCGCCCTGTGCGGTTGGCGTGGGCCACCACCGCCAGCGCTGCCAGTACGATCGCATCGCCGAGGCCGTCGAGGAGAGTAAGACGTTCGCGAAGCACGGTTGCGCCCAAGACAACGCTGATAACCGGTACCAGTAGAGTCCAGGCGGTAACCGAGGTCAACGTGGCACGTCGTAGTTCGCTGAACCACAGCAGGTAGGGCAGTGCGGTCCCGGCGAGGGCCAAGACGGCAAGTATGACCGTGAAGCGCACACTCCAAGTGACGGTGGTCGGCGGTCCGTCGATCAGCAGGGCGATCAGCGCGAGGACGGCGCCGCCGAGCAAGAATTGTCCGGCGCCCAACATGAGCAGGTCCACGCCCGACAATCGACGTGCCAGTAGCGCCCCGGTGGTGACGCCGAGCGCGGCGACCAAGGCCAGGGCGGCCCCACGACCGCCGCCTGATGGGGCCGCAACGAGCAGCAGACCACCGAACCCCATGGCAACGCCGACGCTCACCGCGACCCGGGGCCGTTCACCGTAGAGCCACCACGCCGGCAGGACCACCAGCAGGGGCGTCGAGTTGCTCAGCACGGCCGCGACGCCAGTCGTGGCACCGGTGACACTGGCAAACATCGCCCCGAAGGTAAGCGTGACATTGGTCAGCGCCAAGACCGTGATCAACGCCCACGCGCCGCCGCCACGCGGAAACCGCCGGCCGGCGGACCTACTGAGCACGGTGGCCGCCAACAGTGCCGCCCCGGCAGCCAAGGCCCGCAGCGCAGCGAACCATAACAGTGGGGCATCGCGCATCCCCCACATGATCAGCACAAAGCACGATCCCCAGGCCAGCGCAATGACCACCATGCGCAACGGACGAGCCGCCAACTCGCCAGCGGTCCCATCTGCAGAGCCGCCATGGGTGTCACGCGAATAGTGAGACATTAAGGCCGCCTCGATACCGTCGACTCGTACCCGTTGAGGGCACCGCCGGCGGAAGCAGTCACAACGGCCCTGACTGCGATGCCGGGACGCTCCCACCCCGAAAGCACGCACATCGACGGTATCCCGGCACAGATTGGCGCAGCCGCAACGGTGAAATCTTCCGTCAGGCCCGAACAGTAGTAGGTTCCCTGCCTACACATTATTGCTGACGCAGCAGGGTATTTTTGAAAATGGAGCGGCAAACACCTGAAGGCGAAAGAGTGGGAAATGAGCGCTGAGCCCGTCGGAAGTGCGCATGGATATATCCGGTCCAGGGCTGACTATCTCACCCGCTTGCGCCGCATCGAAGGGCAGGCGCGGGGCCTTCAGCGGATGGTCGAAGAAGATCAGTACTGTATCGACATCCTCACCCAAGTGTCGGCGATGACGAAGGCGCTGCAAGCCGTCGCGCTGGGTCTGCTCGCTGATCACATCGGCCACTGTGTCGTTAATGCCGCCGCGGCCGGCGATAGCGCCGAGGCGCAAGCCAAGCTCACCGAAGCCAACGAGGCGATCGCGCGCCTGGTGCGTTCGTAGTCGCAGTCGCAGTCGCGCAACCGAATTGCACTCCGGGGCGGGCCGTCGACGCCACAACCAGGTTGTGTCATGGGTATCTCAGGGGCAATGCCCAGCCGAATTGACGCCGTTGTGCGCCGAGTTCGCACGCTTATCATGGAGGACTTGATGTACATCACCGAGCAGCGCGCCGGCATCGTCGCGTCACCAAATATCGCTTTCGCACTGGCCATGGCCAAAGGCCGGGAGGTTGAAGCGGAGGGCTAAGAGTGGATCGAGGCCCCCAATCATTGTGGGCCGCCGGGGTTTTGGTTCGGGATATCTGTGATCGGGAGGTTCGGTGCTGGTTTAGGTGAGGGGGTGGCCGACAGCACCGGGACCCGCACGGCGGGGATGTCGGTGATGTCGTTGGCGGGTAGGCCGTTCTCCCGCCCGCCATAGCTGCTGCCTGGGGCACGTGAGCCAAGTAAATGACTGACTGTAACCAGGTGATAGCCATTGGCCCTCAGCACGGGCAGGAATTGGTAGACGAGATCGACGGTGCTGGAGTACGTGTCATGCAGCAACACCACTGAACCGGGCCTTATCTGCGTCTTGAGCATGTAGACGGTGGCGGCGGTGTTGGAATCGTTGATCCAGTCGAACGGAATGACGTCCCACAGGATCTGGGACAGCCCCTGTCTGCCCGCTTCGGCGACGACGACGTCGTCGGAAAGCCCGCCAGCCGGGCGGAACAAGGTTGGTGCCCGGCCGGTCGCGGCGGTGATCGCATCAGTGGCCTTGCTGAGCTGGCTAGCGATGTCCTCCGTGGGAATGGTTGTCATGTTGGGGTGTTCCCAGGTGTGGTTGCCGATCTCCATGCCGGCATCGGCGATACGTTTGGCGCTACCTGGATCGCGCGCAACTTTGTTGCCGATCAAAAAGAACGTGGCCTTGGCGTCGCCGTCGGCCAGCACCTGCAGTAGCCGATCGGTGAACGGGGTGGGGCCGTCATCAAAGGTCAACGCGACGCACTTGGCGCGGGCGCAGTCGACCTGATCGGGACCGACATCGCGCCTGCTGGCCACCACCATCAAGGCTGCCGTTGCGCCGACAACGACCACCAAGGCCACAAACGACAGCCACATCGAGCGGCTCACCGCAGGTCGTTGGATCATCGACGCCATCCTCGTCTTCGCCGCCACGCGGTCCGTTGGTATCGCCCTCATTCTGGCCTGCGCACCGCGAAGCCTGCGTCGGGCCGGCCCCCGCCGGGTTGGGTGGCACGCCCCGACCGTCGCGCGGGCGAGCGCAGGCTGCGCCGCGACCAACGGTGGTGTGGGTACCCTGGCCGGGTATCGCGAACGTGGTGCTTCGAGCACGGAAAGCAAACTCCCGCGTGGCGCGCGCCAGTGGTGTTGTGCAGCATATGCACTGCTCAGAGGACGATCCGTGTACTGGCACCCATCACGGTGTCACTCCATCTACTATGTTGGTACGGAGATCATATGACAGGGGGTTCCTCGGCGATGGGGCCGCGACATGAGCCGAATCGACACAGGAGTATGTAGTGAGGTCGGATCGCCGAGCCGCGGTGATGGTGCTGAGTGCGGTGCTGGTGATCACGGGGGTTTTGGGTGCGGTGCTCAGCGTGCGGCTGGCCTGTACCCTCCGGTGTTCGTCTGGCACGACCGCACCAGCGCCGGTGCCCGCCGAGGTCGCCTCACCCACACCCGCGGCGGTGAGCATTTTCCCGGCCTCCGGTGCCCGCGATGTCGATCCGCTGGCGGCGATCTCGGTGACCGCGACGGCTGGCACCCTGAACGACGTGTCGATGGTCAACGAACAGGGCACCCGGGTAGCCGGGGTGATGACGCCGGACAACACGGTGTGGAAGCCGGCAGTGCCCCTGGGTTACGGGCGCAGCTACACCCTGACGATCACCGCAGCCGGGACCGACGGCACCCCGGCCAGGCGGGTGTCGACGTTTTCCACGCTGATCCCGAGCAATCAGACCAAGGTGTATTTGACGACCACCGGCGGGGCGCCGCTGCACGATGGCGCCCGCTACGGCATCGGCACCGTGGTGGTCGCCCACTTCGACGAGCCGATCACCGACCGTGCCGCTGCGCAACGGCGGCTCTCGGTCACCACCAGCCCCGCGGTACCAGGGTCCTGGTACTGGTTAGATGACCAGAACGCGCACTGGCGACCCCAGCAGTACTACCAACCCGGCACCACCGTGACCGTGACGGCCAACATTTATGGCGTGCCGCTCGGCAATGGGCTCTACGGCCAAGAAGACACCCAAGTCAGCTTCACCATCGGTGACGCGCATGTGTCGATCGCCGACGACGTGACCAAGCAGGTCAGTGTCTACAACAACGGTGTTCTAGTCCGCACCATGCCCACTTCGATGGGAATGGGAGGAAGTGAAACCGTTGGTGGGCAGACCATCTCGTTTTGGACCCAACCCGGCGTTTACACTGTGATGGACAAGGCTAACCCGGTGATCATGGACTCCTCGACATACGGGCTGCCGATCAACTCCCGGCTGGGCTACCGCGAAACCATCAAGTACGCCACCCGCATCAGCACCGATGGCATCTATCTGCATCAACTCGACGCCACCGTCTGGGCCCAGGGCAACACCAACGTCTCTCACGGCTGTCTGAACCTCAACGCCGACAACGCCCAATGGTTCTTCGCATTCTCGCAGCCCGGCGACATCGTCGAAGTCCGCAATACCGGCGGTGACCCTTTGCAGGTGTGGCAAAACGGAGACTGGAGCATGCCCTGGAACCAATGGCTCGCCGGCAGCGCCCTGCCCTAACCCCCACCGGAGGCCGCCAGCTACCTGACCCCGCCACCGGCCCGCGCCAAGAACCCGGCCAGTTGTTCTACTATCTGCTTTAGTAGCAGTGCACAAGTCGACCGAAGGGTGGTAGCGCTGTGAGCATGCCGCGTTGGTCGTGGAAACAGTGGCTTGCCGCCGTGATCGGGGCCGTGGCCGTGGCGCTGGTCGTGGGCGTCCCGACAGGACTGCTGACCACACCCCTTTACACACGGATGACACCGGTACCGTGGTGGAGCTACACCGTGTGGATCGCCACCGCGGCGATGAGCGGAATGTTGATCGCCACCTATGTGCAACGCCCCCAGGCCACCCCGGCGGCAACGAGAACTGGTGTGGTCGCCAACGTCGGATCCTTTCTAGCCGTCGGGTGCCCGGTATGCAACAAAGTCGTCATTGCCCTGGCGGGCGTTGGGGGCGCACTCAATGTCTGGGCGCCGATGCAACCGCTCATCGCGGCGATCTCACTGGCAGCACTGGGCTGGGCACTGCGGCGGCGGCTCACCGGGCCGCAGGCTTGCCCGCTTCTGGTCACCAGCGACTCCGGACCACCGTGATTCCCTGTCCGAGATCGGTCGATGCCCGGCGCCTCGAGTTCGCCTCGCGCGGAGGTTGCGTGTCGGTCCAGAGTGGGTCACGGCCCCCGGCCGAGCGCACACGCGGCGAGTGCACCGCGCACCACATCGCCGGCGTCCCGGTGTCCGAGAACCTCGATCAGGCAGACGACGTACTCATCACGTCGTCGCAGCTAAGCGAAAGGTGAGCATGGCCCGCAAACCAGCCGAACGAGAATCAGGTCGGGTTCGCCGAGCCGCTAGGCGACCATTGCTTGGTTTGGGCGAGTTGGAGGCGTTGGCAATGGACGTGGTGTGGCGCACCGGCGAACCGGTGCGGGTCCGTGATGTCATCGACGGCCTCGAACCGGGCCGCGATCCCGCCTACACGACCGTGATGACAGTAATGGACAACCTGTACCGCAAGGGCTGGCTGACTCGCGAGCGTTGTGGACGCGCCTACTTTTACGCCGCGGCACGCAGTCGCACGGAGGCGGCTACCGACGCCGTGCGGGATCTGCTCGCCGGCGCTGATGATCCGGCAGAAGTGCTGCTGCACTTCGCCCGCGACGCGACGGACGCTGAGTCCAAGGCGCTCTCGCGTGGACTCAGACAACGCAGACGCGCACAGTGAGCGCCATCTGGGTGTGGCTAGTGACCGGACTCGCGCTGGGGGGCGTATCGCCGGCGTTGCTGCGAGTGCTGGTGCGCCGCGGGATCCACCCCCACATCCTTCTGCTGGCCTGGCTGACGTTGCTGAGCGCGACGGTTGTGCAGATCGCGCTACCCGGTCTCGGTGACGTGATGCACCGCTGCTGGCTGGTGCTGCACAACGGTCAACCGGACCGCCTGGATGGCATCGGCGGTGCGCTCAGCGCGGCCATGCTACTCACCGCCTTCGTGCGGGCGGGATGGGCCTTGCGGCGCTCGGCTGCCGCACGCCGGGCCCTGCGCGACCGTCATCTCGGGTTGGCGCGGATCCTTGGCGGTGCACGCCGCGATCAGGGGGTGCTGTGGCTGCCGGTCGCCGAGCCGGTCGCCTACAGTGTGCCCGGTCATCCGCCACTGGTGGTGGCCAGTACCGGACTGCGAGCAGTGCTGGATGCCGACGCCTTGGCGGGGGTGCTGGCCCATGAGCGCGCGCACCTGGCCCGTCGTCATCACATGCTCGTTGCCGCGGCTGACGCGGCCGCTGCCGGTTTCTGGTGGCTGCCTCTGATGCGGGCGTCACCGGCGCTGGTACGGACACTGGTGGAACTAGACGCTGATGCGCACGCCGCACGGCTGCACGGTGCGGGCGGGCTGCGGCGGGCACTGCAGACGCTGCGACCGGCACCCGTAGCAGCGCCGGCGTTGGGCATCACCAGCGAATGCACCGAATTGCGATTGGCGCGTCTTGCTGCGCAAGCGCCTGGTGACACTGTCTCAGCGATGGCAGCCCTCGGCGTGGTCGCCTCCCTGCTTTCGGCGGTGTCGATTACGGTGCTGCTCGCGGTCACGGTGCTCGCATCGTGCGCAACGTGATCCACCCGAATCGTCTGGGCCGCTCAGGTTTTGGCGGCAAGGCCCACGAGAAAAAAACCGACTAAGATCAGGAGCGCGGCCATCGGGTAGCCCAGCAGCAGGTCCTGCAGACCGATGATCCGCAACCGCCCGAGGTGGGTAATCATGTGCACGACCGCCATCACCGCCCCGATACCCACCAGCGCCCACCCCAGCACCCGGCGGCGCCGCTCGCGACGGTACTCGATCGTGTACAGCGACTTGGGACTCATATGGCCCCGGCTAAAACAGCGATGCCCAACTGCGTCCCTCTCCTTTGCGTTACCACGGATCGAACTACTATGAGCAATAGTACTAATCGCAATAGTATGTGCAAGCGGCTGGCGAGTACCAGCTGGGGCGGGGTCGCTCGGCGGCTCTACATCAGCGCATCGCGAGTTCACGTCCGCGTTCGCCGGCAACGTTGGCACGCGCAGTCCCAGACGCTGGTGTGCTCATCACAGTCCAGACCGGTCGTGCGATTGCGGTGACAAGTGCCAAGCGCGTACCGGCCTGCTATTTGCACGGTCGGCGGCACGCCTACTCTGGCAGAGGCGGGCGTGCAGCTAAGTTGATGGCTGAGGGCGCGCGGAGGAAAACCTCCGGTTGATGTCTGGGCTGACGTGCAGGAGCGTGCGGTGCGTGTTCGGGGCTTTGGCGAGCTTGAGGCCGTCATTATGGACCGGTTGTGGACCCGCAATGAGGTCTCGACGGTGCGCGACATCTTCGACGATCTCACGCTTGACCGCCGAATCGCGTACACCACAGTGTTGTCCACGATGGACAACCTGCACCGCAAAGGCATTCTTACGCGAGAGCGGGTCGGCAAGGCGTATCACTATCTGCCGGTCATGACCCGCGAGGAGCATTCAGCCACGTTGATGCGGGCAGCCTTCGACTCCGGCGGTGATACCGACCTGGTACTGACCTACTTCTTGGAGCAAATGACCGCCGAAGAGTCCACGCGCGTTCAGGACGCACTGCGCCGCATCATTATTGACGGGAAGCGACGATGAACGTCGCCGCCTGGATGCTGCTCTACGCCGCAACACTGACATGGTTAGGCCCCCCGGTTCTGGGCCGCATCACCGGCAGTGGCGGCAGCCCCCGGCTGGGTGTCACCGTCTGGCTGACAACGATCATCGGGGCGCTCAGTGGGTGGATCGCCGCGCTGGGCCTCATGATCGACCACGTGATCGCCAACCTGGCTGACGAATCGCCGCTGACGTTCTGCCTGGACGCGGTGGGCTTTACTGGCGGCGTCGACATGACACGCCAGGTTGGTTCGATCGCCACGACGGTGCTTGCTTGTGCCGGAGTACTGGTGACGGCCATCGCAATCCGGCGAGTATGGAGCGGAATCCGGCGGCTTCGACACCACAGTCACGAGCACGCACGGGCCGCCCGGGTGGTTGGCGTATCTACCGACCAGCCCGACGTTGTCATCGTTGACTCCAGTCAACCCGCCGCCTACTGCGTGGCGGGACGGCCGCAGACCATCATTGTCACCACCGCCGCGTTGCAACGCCTCGAGAGGCCGCAGCTGGATGCCGTGCTGACCCACGAACGCGCCCACCTGACCGGCCACCATCACCAGATCCTGATGATCCTTCGTTCGCTGGCGAGGGGCATACCACGTCTGCCGCTGTTCGGCGCCAGCGCCAGCGCTGTCGCCAGGCTGCTAGAAATGTGTGCTGACGACGCCGCCGTCCGCAGGCATGGCTCCCATCCATTGTTGTGCGGCATGGTCACTCTGGTAGCCGGTCCATCTCAACCGGCCGGCGCCCTGGGCGCAGCCGATGTCGCCGTCTTGGCGCGGGCATCCCGGCTGGTGAGCCCTGCCGGGCCCGTCGATCAGTGTTGCGAACGGCTGATCCTGGTGACCGCCATCGCGCTGACCATCGCCACCCCATTTATCGCCGGGTTACTGTGCCACCACTGAGACCAGACCCGGGGGATGCTTCCGGCGGGCTCCGACGCTTCCAGCGCCCACCGTAGGCTCAGCGCCGCCTCAACGCGGCGGTAAGGCAGGTGCGGAACACACCTCTAAGCGGTCGGGATGCAGGATCGCTGCGAACTGTCCGGCGGCCAATTTCGTCGCCGACGACCTGTTCCGAGCGGTCAGCTCGGCTCACGGAGTAAGAGACCGGCAGCGCGATACATCGCATCGATAGCGGTCATGTTCTCGACCGCGTCTTCCGGCCTCGTTTTCACTGTTTCGCCGCGCACCACGGCTGCGGCGAAAGCGTCGAGTTGATAGGCGTAGGACGCGCGGCGCGTAAAACGCTCCAAGCGTTTGCTGTTGGCTGATCGGACCGACTCGGTATAGGAACTGGGCATGATGGGATTGAGCGCACGCAGTTCGCCGCGGTCGCCTACCACCCTGGCGCTGATCTTCAGCACATCCGACGACCACATCGAGCAGCGGACCCGGGCGATAGCGCCCGTCCAGAGGGACACCCGAAGGCATAGCCGGAATCCGGGGCTTGCACGAGCTGATCGCCGCGCACGCTGAGGAATCCGAGCAGGTGGCAATCGGCATCGAGACCGACCGCGGATTGTGGGTGTCAGCACTGAGTGGGGCTGGTTTTCAGGTGTGGGCGATCAATCCGATAGCCGCAGCCCGCTACCGCGATCGTCACCACGTCTCGGGAGCCGAATCTGATGCCGGGGATGCCAAGGTGCTGGCCGATCTGGTTCGTACCGATCGGCACAATCACCGGTTCATCGCCGGGGACACCCCCGATGCCGAGGCGATCAAGGTGTTGGCCCGCACCCATCAGAGCCTGATCTGGGCACGCATCCGACACGGGAACATTTTGCGAAGCGCGCTGCGGGAGTACTACCCAGCGGCGCTGGAAGCCTTCGACTCGCTCACCGGTCGTGGCGCGTTGGCGATCTTGGGCCGCGCCCCCCACCCCCGAGCAGGGTGCACGGCTGAGCCTGTCGAAGATCAGCGCTCCACTCAAAGGCGCTGGGCGCCAACGCAACATCGACACCCGTGCCCGCGACATTCAGGCCGCACTACGCACCCAACACCTGGCCGTACCCGCTGCAGTGACCGCCGCGTTCGGCGCCACCACCAACGCGGCGGTCCACGTCATCGCCGACCTGAACCGCCAGATCAGCGACCTCGAGGGCGAACTGGCGACACATTTTGAGACACGCCCGGACGCCGACATCTACCGCTCCCTGCCAGGACTTGGCGTCATCCTCGGCGCCCGGGTGCTCGGTGAGTTCGGGGACGACCCGAACCGATAAACCAGTCCGACGGGCCGAAATGACGCCTGACTGGCGTGGCGGCGTGGACAGGGCACGGGCATGCGTTCGAGGTCGTAGTACATGCCATCGACAATCGCTACTCCGGGGCTGTCCCGGCGGTGGGTGACGCCAGCGTCGACCAGAACTCACAGTTGACAGCGACGATGTCGCTGCCGGAATGACCGCAAGAATCGCATCCGTGCGCCGCTGCTCGCGTCGCCCATTTGTTCTACGATGCTGCTACGTAGATAGTAGCTTTGGATGGGCGGCAGTTGTTCGGTCCACGGGGTCAGCTCACATGCAGCGGGAAACCAGCTGCTGAGGGAGGAGGCGACCATGGATGACGCCGCCTACGGTTTGTGGCCGTTGGTGATTCTGAACACGGCGTTGTTCGTCGTGTTCGCGGCAAGTTTCTTTCACCCGCGCAGCAAGCGGGACTGGCGGGTGATGGGTGGCTATACCGCATTCCTGGTGGCGCTGTTCACCGAGATGTACGGCACACCGTTGACGATCTATCTGCTGGGCAGCTGGCTGGGTTCACGGTTTCCGCTGCTGCGCAGTACTCACTCGGGCGGGCATCTGTGGAACGACCTGATCGGTTGGCGCTGGGATCCACATCTGAGTCCGTTCCATCTGGCCAGCTATGTCGCCATCGGTGGCGGGTTCTGGTTGATCGCCGCGGCATGGCGGCCGCTGCACGAGGCGGCACGCACCGGCCGGCTGGCCACCACCGGGCCGTACGCGTGGGTGCGGCACCCCCAGTACGACGGGTTCGTCCTCGTGATGATCGGGTTTCTGTTGCAGTGGCCGACCATCCCCACCCTGATCATGTTCCCGATCCTCTTGTGGGTGTACGCGCGTCTGGCACGCCGGGAGGAAGCCGAGGTCGCCGCGGTCTTCGGTGTCGAGTGGGACAACTACGCCGCTCGCACACCCGCGTTCATCCCGCACCGGGCCCCCGGTAGCGATCGGATCACCCAGCATCATCGCGGCCCATAGCTTCAACGACGTATGGGCAGGCCAGCTGGATACGGGTCAGCGACGTCGGTGAGCATTCGAAAGCGCCAGTGTGCGGCCGGTTTTGACCGCCGCCGAAATGAACGCAACATGATGACCAGTTCAAGTCATCAAACTGACGTAATGCAATTGGCGCCATATACCTTTGGTGGTGCAAGACTGAACCGATGCCGGGAAATCATGCCGAGCGCTATCGGCAGATTGCCGAGACCCTGACCCGACACGGACTGGGTTTTTTGGTCGGCGCTGCAGGCCTGCAGCGCTGGTTGCCTTTTCACCATGGACTGATGGGGCACGAACGTCGGGAGGAGCCGTATTCGAATCCCGAACACCTCCGTCTGGCACTCGAACAACTCGGCCCGACATTCGTCAAACTAGGCCAGGTTCTGTCCACCCGCGCAGACCTGCTGCCCGAACCCTACCGGCGGGAACTGGCCAGATTGCAGGACGCCGCCCCCGCCGTCCCCGGTCCAGTCATCACCGACATCGTCGAACGCGAACTCGGAGCACCGCCCTCGGCGATCTTCACCTCGTTCGGGCTCCAGCCGCTGGCCAGTGCCTCGCTGGGTCAGGCCCACGCCGCCGTTCTGGCCGACGGCACCGAAGTCGTCGTCAAGGTGCGCCGCCCAGACGTGGTCGAACAAGTCGAGCAGGACCTGGAAATACTGCGGAACATGGCGACCCGGGCCAGCCACCGTTGGGAGGCTGCCGCCGACTACGACGTCATCGGTATCGCCGAAGAGTTCGCCAACACGCTGCGTGCTGAACTCGACTATCTGCACGAGGGCCGCAGTGCGGAGCGCTTCGCCACCAACTTCGCCGGCGACGAGAACGTCCACATTCCGCGCATCTACTGGGACACCACCACCTCACGGGTCCTGACCCTCGAACGGATCAGAGGTATCAAGGTCAGCGACCTGCAGGCGCTAGATGCCGCCGGCATCGACCGGCCAGCTCTGGCGGTGCGCGCCGCACGTGCGGTCGCGAAGATGATCTTCGAGGACGGGTTCTTCCATGCCGATCCGCACCCGGGCAACCTCTTCATCGAACTGGATGGCCGGATCGGACTGATCGATTTCGGCATGGTCGGCGAAATTGATCAGCAACTGCGTGAGAAACTCGGAACCCTGCTCATCGCGCTCGCACGACAGAATCCGCGCCGGGTCGCCTCCACGCTGGCCGATGTGAGTTCAGTTCGCGGCGCCATCGACCTGTCGGCGCTAACCACGGACCTGACCCCAATCATCGAACCCTACGAGAAAGAGGCGCTCGGTGAGATCCCCGTCGGCACACTGATCCAAGACACCCTTACCGTCATCCGTCACTACCACCTTCAGCTGCCGCGCCAATTGGCGCTGCTAGTGAAGATGCTTGCGATGACTGAGGGACTAGGTGTGCAACTGGACCCGCAGTTCCGGCTCGCGCAGGTCATCACCCCTTACGCCAAGCGGCTCATTTCACAACGCTATACACCCGCGGCGGTGGCCCATCGGCTCACGCAGGCAGGCGCTGACGCGCTCGACGCTGTCGAGGAACTGCCCGACCAACTTCGGCGCCTGCAAAGCGTGCTCGATAGCGGGGGCCCCGAGCTCCATCTGAAGGCAGCCGAACTGGACCCTGTGGTGGACCGGCTCGAAGCGACGGGACAACGTCTGGTCGTCGCCATCGTGACCGCGGCCGCCGTCCGGACGATCGGCGAGCTGGCGGCGGCGCGCTCGGACCGCCGACAAACCTGTAGCAACCCGCTGCTGCGAGCTGGCCAGGGTGCTGTCGGCGCACTGGGCGCCTACCTGCTGTGGACCGGGCGCCCCCCACGAAAACATCGCCGCTAGAAAGCAATCCGAACGTCCGACCCCAGCGGGAACAGCTATGCAGTTGATTCAAGAAAGGTGCCGACGTACAGCTGAGAGCGTGCTGTTTGGGGCTGCCGACAAACCGGTTGCTGGTTCCACTTGACCGCAATCGCATGTCCGGACACCGTACTGCTGGCCATCGTGATCGCCGTGTTCGTTGCGTTCCGGGGCTGGTCGAGGTTGCCATCATGGCAGCGGGTCACCGACACTGCAGCAGTGGAACCTCACTCAGAGCTGGGGAGACGCTGCTACCGTCGGTGATCAGACTCTTCTCGAGATCGGCGTCGTAGTCGCGGCTGGGGTCGGCGAAGTTGCGCCGCCCGGAAGCCGTCTGGGCGCTCAGCGCCAGTTTCTCTATGGTCCGACTGCGCGGATCGGTTTGGCGGCCATCGTAATTGCCGTCGCGGCGTCGTCCATTGAAGGTTGGACCAGCCACGCCGAGGCTGATCTCAACTGCGCTGCAATCGGGTGATCTCCTTCTGGAGGTCATATTGCGCCGGCGGCCAGGTCAGATCCATCGTTTCGAGCGCCGCGATCAGCAACTCGGCGACGGCGATGCGGCTATACCATTTGTGATCGCAGGGGATGACGTACCAAGGGGCGACCTCAGTTGATGTTCTGTCCAGCAGCGCCTGGTAAGCATCCCGGTAATGTGGCCACTGCAACCGGTCGTCGACGTCGCGGGGGCTGTACTTCCAGTTTTTGTGCGGGTCTCGTAGTCGCTGCAGAAGCCTTTGCTTTTGCTCCTGCAGGGAAATGAACATCGCGACTTTCACGATGACCATGCCCTGACCGGCCAGTTGGCGTTCGAATTCGTTGATCTCGTGGTAGCGGCCCTGCCAGACCGCCTCGGGGACAAGTTTGCGGACTCGAGCAACAAGGACGTCCTCGTAGTGCGAGCGGTCGAATACCCCGATGTGGCCGAGCCGCGGCAATGCCTTGTGGACACGCCAGAGGAAGTGGTGCAGGCGTTCCTCGCTGGAGGGCACGCCGAAGGGGGCATGGTCGATGCCTTCGGGGTTGACCATGCCGAGTACATGTCGAATGATGCCCCCCTTTCCAGCAGCGTCCATGCCCTGCAAGACCAGGAGAACCGAACGACCATTCCCCGACACCGCGTTGGCGTACAGCTTCTCCTGCAAGGTGTGCAGGTGCTTGCCCCTCGCTTGCAGGAGACGCAGGGCGTCGGATTTGCTTCCGACGAATCCGGGAGTGCCGGCAGTGTCAAGATCGGCCAGCGAACAGGCGCCGGGTATCGCCCGCAAGGCATGCACAGGTGAGGAATTCCAGCCGGAAGCAAGCTGATCGGTATGCGCCACCTCGCAAGCCGCCCTTCGTCACCAATACCGTGTTTGCATCAGCCACCCAGAAAATCGCGCTTAGTGCGCGCCTTCGGAGTAACACCAGGTACTGCACAACATTTCATTCCAACATACCCCGCAGGGGTACGGTCGGAGGAAGGAAGTGTCGATCGGATTTCACTGACCGAAAACGGATGCGGCGAGCTCTTTCGGTGAACCGGATTGACGCGTACCGATCCTTAACCAGCATGGTGGACAACGTCTTCCGCGGTTGGGCAGTGACACCTAACCGCAGTCATCCAACTGCCTCGATCGGCATCGCCAGCGTCACCCAGTCGTGCAGCCCCCCACGGTAGTAGACGAGGTAGCAGGCAGGATAACCGATTTCCAACAGTGCGCGGATGGCGGCGGGTGACTGTGGGCACTGCGGGCCGTTACAGAACAAGACACTCACCCGCGACTCATCGAGTTCTGTGCGGCGATCTGTTATCTCGTCGTGCGCAATGTTCACAGCGCCGGGGATGGTGACACTGTTCCTTGAATCGGGCACTCGGGTGTCGATGAGGGCGGCGCCGGCGCGGACGTGTTCGATCAGCTCAAGCTCGCCGACGGCGACGACACCAGCCGCGCATTGCAGTGGCTGCAGTTCCCCCCACGTAGTATCCACTGTCACCAAATCCGGCTCGTGGTCGACAGGCTTGGGAACGCTGACGGGATCTTGGGAGCGAGCTCTGGACCTGCGCTCCAACAATGCTGGTGTTTCTCCCATAATCACAGCCTAACGTGGTCATGAACCGCCCCGGTGAGTCCGAAGACTGGCGTGAGTGCTCAGCCGGCGAGCCGGACTCGGTGTTGAGCGTCGTAAGCGGTCTCCATCTCGACGGGCCGGATGTGACCGCACTATTGGTAGCGGCGGCGGTGGTCCAAACCAGTCGACCCGCTCGGCAGCCTGGCAGGTTCCATCCGACGGCGGCGCTGAGCGCGGCACCGACGGCCGGCAGGGTTTCGTGCGGGGCGACGATGACGACACCGCCCACGGTGTCGGCGACGGCGGTTCCCATCAGCAGTGGGCCGGCGAAGTTGCCTGCCGCCGCGACCGCAAGCGCCTGCACGGGTGTCGCGGCGCGGGTTGCCACCAGTGCGGCCACGGAGTTCGCCGAGTCGTGGAAACCATTGGTGATGTCGAACACCACGGCCATGCCGATCGTGGCGAGCAGGATCGCCGTGCCCATCGCGGCCCGTCCTTACGGCCGGCTCGACACAGGACCGGGCGAACGACTGTCCAGTTCTGATCGGGCGAGGTTGAGCGTCAGCGGGATGAGGTGCGCACGGACACGTGCCGCTGCGTAAAGCCGGCGATGGGTTTCATACACCACGTCGCGCACATGGGCTCTGGTGTGTCCGGGGAACTTGGCACTCAGTACGTCCACAATCAAATCCAGCTCACTCACCGGGACTTCCCACGACGAGACGGTACTGGCCACCGAGTCGATGCTGTCTGAATCTGTACGCGTTGGCTCGTTCATAGACGGCACCGATGGGGTCGGCTCAGGGCGGGCTGATGCTCGCGGTTCACGGAGTCGCACGTCGGACCCCCGCGGCGTTAGAGACTTCCGACCCAGGGCGATGCCGGTGGGACCCGGTGGACGGGTGAACGCCCGGCGACGTCACCGCAAGCGCCACCACATGGACATCGCCCGGCGAAAGGGTGACCACCTGGCCTTCAACACAGACCGTGGTGGGTTCGCCGACGTGGTCGTGCAGGCGCAAAGTGACCTGTTCGCGGGTGACTTCGACGCTGATCGGCTGTCCGTGGTAGACGATGGTGAATCCTGCCCGGGGCAGTTCAATCGGCAAGACGGGGTGCAGCCAAAGCATCCCGTTGCGGGTTTCCAGTCCCGCGTAGCAGCGCAACACCATATCGACGGTGCCGGCCATGGCACCGACGTGGACACCTTCGCGGGTCGTACCTCCCTGGATGTCGGCGAGGTCGCTGTCCAACGCGCGGGTGAACAGAGACCACGACTGGGGGCGGTTGCTGCGCGCCATCACCCAGCTGTGCACGAGTCGGCTCAAGGTGGAGCCGTGGGTCGTTCGGGCGAGGTAGAACTCGACAGTGCGCAACACGGCCTCCGCCGGGAAGGGGTAGCCGAGTTCGCCGAGCACGGCGCGCAGCTCCTCGGCGGACAACAAGTAGAGCAACATCAGTACGTCAGCCTGCTTGCACAGCCGGTAGCGGTTAGGGCTGTCGCCTTCGGCTGCCAGGATCAGATCCAGGCGTCCGAGGTCGCCGTATCGCGATCGGTATGCCTGCCAATCGAATTCGGCGAGCTGTTCATAGCCCTCGAACTGGCTGATCACACCGTCGGCGTGAAACGGAACCCTGAGCCGGTGCCGTATCCGCTCCCAATGGTCGCGTTCCCCGGACCGCAGCGCCAGGCGGTCCCAGATCGGGCCGCAGTCCTTTCCGGCGATCTGATCCAGCGCCTCCAGCGTCCGGGTGATTAGCCACGCCACCATCACATTCGTGTAGGCGTTGTTACGCAGCCCTTGACCGGGCGCGTCGGGGTGACCGTCGTGGAACTCATCAGGTCCCATCACCCCAGTGATGTCGAAACGGTCATCGGCAGCGTCGCAGGTGGCCATGCTGGCGAAGAGCCGGGTCACCTCCACCATCAACTCGGCCCCGGCGTCAATGAGGAAAGCCAGGTCGGTGGTGGCCTGGAAGTACTGCCAGACGCTGTAGGCGACGGCGAGTCCCACGTGGCGCTGCCGATGGGAGTTATCGGGCATCCAGGTGCCGGTGCGCGGGTTGTAGAGCTCATTCGGCGTTTCTTCGCGGCCGTCGCTGCCGCTCTGCCAGGGAAACATCGCCCCGTCCAGTCCGGCGGCCCGCGCGGCGGCGCGCGCTTCGTCCAGGCGGCGGTGACGGTAGTACAGCAGCGACCGGGTCATTTCTGGGCGGCGCATCGTCAGCATGGGATAGACGAACATTTCGTCCCAGAACACGTGCCCGCGGTATCCCTCACCGTGCAGGCCGCGCGCCGGAACGCCGGTGTCCAGGTCCAGGCCTGCCGCGGCAATCGCTTGCAGCACGTGGAATGTGTTGAGGTTCAGCGCCAGTGACTGGCGCTGCCCGGCCCGCAGTTCGATGCCGAACCTGTCCCACGTCTGTGACCAGGACGCCTCATGGGTGCTCAGCAGTTCCTGGGCCGACGGGGCCCGCCGGACGCGCGCGGCGGCCGACAACGCCGCGGTCGACACGGCGCGATCCCGCGACGTGGCGACCGCGACGACCTTCTCCACTGTCACCGGCTGCCCGGCCCGTACCGCCAGCACAAGCTCGTGACCGATGTACCCCGGTTGGTCGATCACCTGCCGCTTGGCGTCGGTGTCGCTGTTCTGGGCGGCGTCCATCACCCGGGTGCGCGCCGCCATCGCGATGTGCACCCCTGACTGGCTGGTGACCGCGTCTAAGAGCACTGACTCGGGATCGATCTCCCGCGCGGCGACTGGCAGCAGGTGCTCATGGGCGAGCAGGCGGTACTCGGCGACGTTGCGGTTTGCGATGCGCCCGTCGATGCCCGAACGAACGATGATCCGGCCGGACCAGTCCTCGGCCTCGACGGTGGTCTCGAGCACCCCAAGGTTCGTCTGCATCAGGTGCACAAAGGAGCGATGGGTCACTCGGGTGGTGCGCCCCGCGGTGTCACGGTAGCGAAACACGCGGGTGAGCAGGCCACGGCGCAGGTCGAGTTGCTGCCAGGAACTCAGCATCTGAGCTGAGCCGTGCCGGTACGGCGCTTCACCCGGCGGGCTGACCGTCAGTGCGGTCCAGTCCGGGCAGTTGACGAGGTGCTCGTATTCGACAACCCGTCCTCCCAGGTTGCTGCGCAGCCGGTTGAAGACTCCGGCCAGGTAGGTGCCCGGGTAGTGGACGTTGTCGGCGGTGCTGCCCGGTGCCGACCCGCGGGTGCCCCGGTAGCCGTTGCCCAGGGTGCACAGCGCCTCGCGGGTGCCTTCCAGCGCCGGGTCGAAGCCGTGATAGGTCAGCAGCCAGGGGCCTTCGGCGCACGACGCGCCGCCACACCAGTGTTCGCCAAGGTCGGCGATCGGAACGTCCACGTCGAGCGCGGCCAGGTCCTCCACCACGATGTGCGCCCCGGCGGCGAGCAGGGCGGCGCGGTTGCCGACCCGGTCGACGCCCACGACCAGTCCGAAGCCGCCGGCGGTGCCGGCCCGCACCCCTGCCTCGGCGTCCTCGACGACCACCGCTCGGGTCGGGTCGACCCGTAGCCGGCGCGCCGCCTCCAGGAACGTGGCGGGGTCGGGCTTCCCGGGCAGCGAGAGCCGCAGTGCGTCGCTGCCGTCGACCCGCGCGTCGAACAGGTCGATCACACCCGCGGCCTGCAGCACCGCCACGCTGTTGCGGCTGGAGGTGACCAGCGCGGTCGATATGGCTTCGGCCCGCAGCCGTCGCAACAACGCGACGGTGCTGGGAAAGGCGGCGACGCCGTCGCGGGCCAGGTGCTCGTTGAACAGCTGCTGTTTGCGCGCGGCGAGACCCTGCACCGTAAGACGTTGCGGGGGGTCGTCGGGCGAACCCTCTGCAAGGGTGATTCCGCGCGACGCCAGGAAGGTTCGCACGCCGTCTTCACGGGGCCGTCCATCGACGTAGCGCAGGTAGTCGGCCTCGACGTCGAAACTGGGCACCGGTGTCGCCGCCAGCTCGTCAAGCACCTCGTCGAAGAGCGTTTTCCAGGCTGCGGCGTGCACCGTCGCGGTGTCGGTGACCACGCCGTCCATGTCGAAGACAACCGCGTCATAACACCGCAGCCGTAGGTCCGGCGTGGGTGGTTCCTCCCGGTCAGTCACTGGGGCTCCCCCCGGTCGCCGCCAGCGCAGTCGTCCGGTAGACATCTCGGCGATGCGGGCGGCGTACGGAGAGATTTCGTCGCCCAGATGCGAGGTGATGATTCCCCCGGCCCCGATGACATATTCGCTGACCGTCAGCTAGGGCCTAGTGGTAAGGAGATTCGCCGCGTTCGCGGCCAACGCCGGAGTGCACGCGATGTCGTAGCGCTCAGCTGCCAGGGTGGAGACCGACGTGAAGTCGTGGCGGCCGTGGGTGGCCCAATGCCCGACGAACCCAAAGACCGCGCCCCACACCGCACCGATCAGCAGACCGGCGGCCAGGACCGACAACCACGCAGCTCCGGCGGCGAACATCCCCAACAGCAGCCCGATGAACAAGCCCCACCACGCGCCGCTGGCCGCACCAGTCAGCGCCGCGCGTCCGTTGGTCATACGGCCCGTGATGGCCTCCACGGTGCTCACTCCGTGGCCCACGATGCGCAGATTCTCCACGGGGAATTCCGCATCGGAGAGATAGTCGACGGTGCGTTGCGCCTCGGTGTAGTCGCGGTAGCTGGCTATCACCCGGTAGTCGGCGCTGGCGCTGGCCTGAGTGGTCGGATCGTCGAACGATTGATCGCGGGGGCTATCCATTGGTGACTCCTTTGGTGGTTGGGTTGGGTTGGGATCGGGTGTCGGCAGCCGTGCTGCGACCCGTTGCCGACGGTCGGGCCTGGCCTGATAGGGCCAGGTCCAGCCGCCGCCTTCTTGTTGACCAGGTGGTCGATGAAGCCGGGGTCCTGATGGGAGAACCCGTTATGGTCCTGGCGCCACACGTGTGAGGTCAACAGATTGGCGGCGAAGGAATACCGGATCTGAAGTGTCGGTGTGTGCGCAAACGTTCGTGCCCCCGCGCGGTCGACGCGTCCCGGTGCATGCCTAGTGCCCGGCGTTCCTCGCCCGACCCTTTCCGCGGCGCACGCTGACCCGTGGGTTGCCACACTCTCACCTAATCCCCCCTTGCATCGCCTTGCCGATCACCTGCGGTTCTGACAACACTGCCAGCGGGTCGCCAGGTATCCAAGGGACTTTCTACCTAAGTGCTAAGTACTAAGTACTAAGTGACTTAGTAGATTCGTCGAGTTGTTGCGGAGCCGACCTGCAGACCGCTGAAGTGGACGGTGATGGCAAGTCACGACCAAGTATCGGGGCGGCCATGATTAGCGCAGGACTGTGGCGTCTTTCGGCCGTCGTCGAGGGCAGTGAAACTGCGCTGCTCACAAGCCACTTCGCATGGACAACGAGATGGCACAGCGGCACAACCGGCATGCCGATGGTGTCCAGGGCCTTCCCCCGCTCGCCGACCACGTCAACGCCGCGCTTCGAATCGTCCGCCACCTCCTCATTTGACCGCTATTACGTCAAACCGTTTCCCGAACCGCGCCGCGTGCGCGGACGTTGGAGCCAAAATGTGGCGATGGTGCGCTGCCCTACCGACGCTCGCTGAACGAGGTACGAGGGTCCAGTCAAGATGAGAACCCTAACCGGTATCCGATGCCGCGGGCGGTCGTCACATAGCGGGGCCGCCGGGGGTCCTCGCCGAGTTTGCGGCGCAGGTGACGGATATGGACGCCAACGACGTCGTTGCAGCCGCTCCAGGATTCTCCCCACACGCCTTCCAGAAGTTGGCGGTGTGTGAACACGACACCCGGCCGTGAAGACAACATCGCCAACATCTCAAATTCAATGCGCGTCAAGTTGATTGGCTCACTATCGAGAACGGCTTGGCGTGCTGCGATGTCGATGTTCAGCGCTCCGAATATCCGGGGCGGCTCAGTACGGCCCCGGCAGTCCCGGTGCTGACAACTCTTCTCCCCTCGTTGGCGTGGAGATCGCCGCAGAATCGTACGGATACGGGCAACCAACTCCCGCGGGCTAAACGGCTCGGTGATGTAGTCGTCGGCATCGACCGATAAGCCGATGGCATCACCGACTGCGATACCGCCGGCAGCCACTATCACCACGTGGGCATTCGAGAAGCTACGAAGCTTGCGGCATATCTCAGGTCCATCGGCTCGAGGCCGTACGAAATCAAGCACGACGACATCGGGGTCGTTGTCGCGCGCAGCGTTGAGCGCATCTTTTTCCCCCGAGACCACCTCCACAACGAAGTGCTGCTGCTTCAGGTAGCCGGCGACCATTCCGGCGAGGAAGCCATCGTGGTCGATGATCAAGGCACGGATTCTGCCGGCCCCGGGAGTGCCGGTGGTGCCGATTTCCGTGGTCATCGCCACGACTCCTCAGATGCGGGTCCGTCGATGCGCGGGTCGACGACAGGAACGCGCTGGGGACCTTGCAGGCGGGTAATGATTTCCCCTCGCATCCGCTCCGGATGGCCTTGTCGGTGATCGGCGCCACGGCCGCGGATGTCAAGATTTCGCTGACTCAGCCGCGCGCTGGCGCAATGCACACCCCCCATGACGACCTCCATCTACTATCTCCGTACGGAGATAGTATGACAGTGCATTCCCGGGCAACGGAGCCGCGACATGCGCCGAATGCGCGGCGGCATGTGCACCGATGGTGAAGTGAACTATCTACTAAGCTACTTAGTAGCATTCCGGACAGAATGTGCTGCGTGGCGGGCGGACCACCGATTGATCAGAGAACTGAGCGCATTCCGGTCGTGGCATAGCGGTCTTGCGGTGCAGGCGGTATCGAACCGCACAATTCAGGGGGATGTAAAGCCGCCTGCCGCCGTAGCTGCAAGAAATGTTTTGGAGGCCGGATGAAATTGCAGGCGGTAACTGCGGTCCTCGTTTCCTGGTGGTGGCAGCGGATCCACATGGTGGTGACGGCCGGGCTATGTCTGGTTGGAGTGGTCGCCGCGCGCTGCGGTCATGACACCGTCGGCGGTGGCTGAACCCGACCCGGGCAATCCCCCGGCGATCGTCGACGCGCCATCGGGCGACCTGCCCACCGCAGACGTTCCCGTCTCACCGCATTTCCCGCCGCCACCGTCAGACCCCTCAGCCAGGAACTAGCGGCCCAGTTCCATGGTGGTCTGGGTGGCAAGCCGGGTGGGTTGCAGCGACGCATTCGTGATGGCGACAGGGTCGCCGGGCGCTCGGGCGCTGAGTACTTTCGGCAAAGTGAGGTCCCATGGTCACTCGGCGGGTTCGGCCGCGGCAGGCACCGCCATGGCGATCAGGAGCGCAAGCACTTCAAACAGTCCCCCGCTCAACCCGCCGACATGTGGGCGGCCGCGGCGAACTATCTGCATCACATCTCCGGTTCAGTACTCGATGAATCTGGCGACGTAGGGCGTCATCCCGCTGGTGCGGACCGGGGAGATATGCACATCCGAGCCGGTGTAGGGCGCTTCGAGCATCTGCCCACCGCCGAGGTAAAGCGCTTCGTGCTGGCTGCCGTTGGGTCCGTAGAAGATCACGTCGCCACGACGCATCTGTGAGGACGGGACCTGACGGCCGGCGGTGTACTGCGACCCCGAGTAGTGCGGCAGCTTGATGCCAGCCCCGGCGAAGGCGTATAGCACCAGACCTGAGCAGTCAAAGCCCACCGTATTGGCGCCGTCATCGATACCGCGGCTGGGGCCGTTGGCATTGCCGCCGCCCCACGAGTACGGCACGCCGATCTGGGACTGAGCGCGTTTGATCACGTACTCGATGGCCTGGTTGCCGTACACCATCGGGATGGTGCCGTTATTGATGCCGGTGTCGGTGGGCTTGAGGATGCCCATCCGGGTCAGGAACTGCTTGCCGAGCTGCTGGGTGACCTGCATCGAGTTCATCGCGATCTGCAGCACGGCGTTGATGATCTGGACCGGGTCGCCGGATAGGAACGCGCTCGGGATCGTCGGCAAGGTCAGATCCCACTCCGAGGGGTCGCCGTAGGGCACCTTGCCGTTGGCGGCGGCCCGACCCGATGCGGCCGCGGCCGGATCCCAACGGTCACCGCTCGACGGGTCGGCGGGCGCCGCAGCCGGTCGGGTCGGGCCGGGGGCGCCGGCCGCAGCCGGTACCGGGGCAGACCAGACCCGCGCGGCGTCGAGTTTCTGCTGCGCGGCCTTGCGCTCGGCGGCGAGCCGATCGATCTCCGCCTGCTGCTCGCGGAAGTTCTTCTGCGCTTCAGTGAGCGCAGCAACTGCGGCGTCCTGACTGGCCTGAGCCTGCTGGACCGCCTGGTCGGCCTTCTGCTTGGCGACTCGGGCCCCCGCATCCTTGTTGACCACCTCGGTGCGGGCCTGCTGCAGGCCTACCATCACCTGCTGGGAGCTCAAAGCCAGCATCTGGCCGGCCGCAGCGGTCGACATGACGTCCTCGGGTGTGCGGGCGACCAGCAGCGAGGCGGAGGGCCCGTTCATGTACGTGGCGACCGCGAAGGTGTCGAAGCGGTTCTGCGCCGCGGCGATCGCGGCGTTGGCGTCCTTGACTGCCTGCTCGCTGGCGTCGACCTGCTGCTGCCCGGCCGCGGCGGCGTCCCGTGCGTCCTGCACCTCGACGATCGCCTTGTTGACGCTCTCCTGTTGCGCCTGAACGCGAGCGCCGACCTCCTGAAGCTGCTGGTTCGCTTCAGCGACCTCGGCGATCAGCGCGGCCAAGCCGTTCGGCGCAGGTTCCGGCTCGGCCTGCGCCAGTCCCGGAACACTGAGTGCCATCGCGACACTGAGCGTCACTATGAGGGCAGATCTACACCAGGTGGCGCGAGGAGTAGTCGTTCCCACTCGGCTGTCTCCCTACAACTCGGTACGCACCCGTACGCGTGTGCTCCAGATGCGATCGGTCGACTCCTCCAGCGTTACGTATCTACGTAGTACGCAGTAGGGCCGTACATTCGAGAGGGACAGTACATCACTTTTGACCCATTGGTAACACCCGTCACAAACTACAAATATGTAATTCCTCCGGCGGCCTAAACCTGCATTCGGTCAACTCGATAACCCTGGCGGATTAGCCTGGCTTTGGCGGCTACAACCCAGCAGCACCTGAAATGCATGGAGAAGGGAAATCCCACCATGACAATTTCAGGGCGAGGCTTGTCGGTCGACGAGTTCCCCCGGTTCAGGGGGCGCCGGGACGGCGTCAAATCGGCGGATCACTCCAGTCTGCTTGACGGTTGCACTGCCCGCCTCCATCCGCCGAACCCGCCAGATAGAAGCGAACTACCGGAGCAGACTAGGCGGTGGAATAGTCAGTGATACTTCGGGATTAGCGAGAATATTGCGCGCTTTCTGCAGATGCCGACGCGTCATAACATAGACCAACCGTGCTCGAGGCCGACACGCCGCAGGTGATCCCGGCCGAAGCGGGCTGCCCGCCCTGCCACAAGTGGACAACACTCGTACTTGACTTTCGAAGATGTCATCTGTGCAACCACCAAACATCGGCGAAGCTTTGACCGAGCGTGGTCGCGAAGAAACGCCGCCAGAACTTCTTCCACACGCGGTTCTTAGGTCAGCAGATTGACGGCGCTGCCGTCATCGGCATGAAATAACAATCATGCAGAAAGTATCGATCGAAGCACTGGCGCGCCAGCAACTGGCACACGCAGCCACCTACGGCCGCAACGCCGCCGACACTGTCGTCGGCGGCCATGAACGCGTGCTGCGCCAGACGGTCATCGGCATGCTGGGCGGTTCGGAACTCGGCGAGCATGAGAATCCGGGTGAGGCCAGCGTCTACGTACTCAAGGGCTCAGTCCGGCTGGTGGCAGGCGATCAGCATTGGGAGGCGCGAACCGGTGATCTGCTCACGATTCCCGATACGCGCCATTCGCTGGTCGCCTTGGTGGATTCGGCAATCCTTCTCACCGTCGCGAAGCTGCCCTGATCGCAGCGCACCCGTACGGGTCTACTGCCGGGCGTGGTTGCGCAGGACTTCGATGCGTCGCTGATACTCGGTTGCGTCGATCTCAGCGCGCGCGAAACGGTCGGCCAGCACCTGCTCCGGTGAGATCGCTTGACGCATCCGCGGCGGGGTGGCCGTGGTGTTGGCCGAGCCGTTGCCGAATCGGATCAAGGCGACGATGCCGACGATGATCAGCGCCCAGAACAGCACCATACCGATGCCCATGCCGGCGTAGCCCCACCAGCCCATGTTGTAGTCATGCCAAAACATCATGATTCCTCCTCCTCTGTTTCGGATTCAAGTGATGTTGCCGACAAGCGCACCGGGCAGGGCTGAACGCACTGTCGTCTAGGGCCTTTCGACACGTTGCCGGATCGGTCTCCTCGTAGGCGGACCATTGACGTGTCGGCTGGTTTTGCATGTCAACTCACGTAGTTGAGGCTGGTCATCATGCCAGCGTCTTGGTGATAGGTGTTGTGGCAGTGCAACATCCATATGCCGGGGTTATCGGCGATGAGTCTGACAGTCACCGATTTCATCGGCAGAACGATGACGGTGTCCTTGCGCGGACCCAGGGTGCCGTCGGGTTTGATCACCTGAAAGGTATGTCCGTGCAGGTGCATCGGGTGCCACATCATCGTGTTGTTGGCGAAGGTCAACGTCGCGTTCTGGCCCTGTCGAATCGTCAAAGGGGTGGCGTCACTGTAGGGGCGGCCGTTGATCATCCAGTCGTACTGCATCATGGTGCCCGACAGTCGCGCCGTGAGCGCGGTGTCGGTTCTGGTCGAGTCGAGTACCACCTGGGGAGCAGCGGTGAACATGTCCACGGTGCCCACTCGGCCCTGCAGTTCGGGTGGCCGGAACGCAGGGTCGGGTGCGCTTCCCGCACCGGTGCTCAGCAGCGCGCGGGCGATCGCGTTCTTGCCCTCGGCGGAGGCCACGAGGGGAAACACGCCGTCGCCTGCAGTGACGACTACGTCGTAGCGCTCACCCATTCCAAGAAGCACCGCGTCGACCTCGGTCGGCACGACCGGGAAGCCGTCGGTGTGGGTGACTGTCATCCGGTGCCCGGCCAGAGCAACGCGGAAGGCGGTGTCCGAGCCGGCATTGATGATGCGGATGCGGATTCGCTGGCCGGGCTTGGCCGAGAATGTGGTCGGTGCGGCCGGGATCCGCCCGTTGATCAAGTAGCACGGGTAGCTGACGTCGCCGGCGTCCCCTTCCAACAGCTGGCTGGTTCCGACACCGCCGACCCCGGGAACCGCCGGTATCCCTCCAGTGCCCGGCGTCCCCATGCCCGGCATGCCGGGCATCGATGAGCTTTGTCCCGGGGTGGCCATGGCGCGTAATCCGTCGAAGAGCTGTTGTGGGCTGCTGCCCACTCCGGCGGTCCAGTCGTCGAGGACGACGATCCACTCGGCGTCATAGCGGCCGGGTTCGCGTGGGTCATCGATGATCACCGGCAGGTAGAGCCCGAAGTCGGCGTCCAGCCCGGTGTGGGGATGCGCCCAGTATGTGCCCGCATACGGGGAGATGAAACGATACGTGAACCCGCCGCCAGGACTGATGTCCGGAGTCGCCGGCGCTGCACCGTCCATGTCGTTGCGCAACGCGATCCCGTGCCAGTGCACCGAGGATGCATGATCGAGTCGGTTGATGAATCTCACCGAGAGCTCATCACCTACCCCGGCACGGATCAGAGGCCCGGGAACCTGGTTGTTGTAGGCCAGCGTCCGGGCCACCGGGCCACCCAGATCGATATCGGCCGGAGCAGCCGTCAGATTCGCCGACACGGTATTTCCGGTGTGCGGTCGAGCGGCCTCGGCCGCGGCGATCGGATGTGAACTGTCGCTATCCACCCCGGTGGTGTTCGGGCGTCCGCACGCGGCCACCGCAACCCCACTGACCAGTGTGGCGGCCAGGAAACCTCTGCGGCTCAACCGGATTCCACTAGAGCGTTGCTCATTCATCGCGGGCCCCCATCGGTGCCGCCGATGCATTCACCATGGCTGGCGGTGTGGATTCTTGGCTGTTCGGATGGCTGGTATCGAACAGCACGAACACACCCACGACGACAGCGCCCCAGAACACGAGCAATCCCACACCTGCCAGCAGGCAGGGTCCCCACAACGAACCGCCATCACAGCATGACCAGAGCGCCACGGTTGTCCTTTCTTTCCTGCTCTCACCATGAGCCTGACAACCGGTGAAATCGATGATGGTTTTGTCAAGATTCGCTAAAGACGCGCCCGGATGAACGCGTCCGGGCCAAGGAACGGCACGATGAGCACATGGAACCCCCCGCGCCTGCTCACGATGTCGCCAGCGGCTATCGGGCGCTCATCGTTGACGACGAAGTGCCGCTGGCCAAAGTTGTGGCCAGCTATCTGGAACGCGAGCAGTTCGACGTGACCATCTGCCACACCGGGACGGAGGCCGTGGCTCTGGCGCGCGAGGTCGACCCAGACGTGGTGGTGTTGGACCTGGCGTTGCCCGGCATCGACGGAATCGAAGTGTGCCGGCAATTGCGCACCTTCTCCGACGCCTACGTGGTGATGCTGACAGCGCGCGACACCGAAGTGGACACCGTTGTCGGGCTGTCCGTCGGTGCCGACGACTACGTCACCAAACCGTTCAGCCCGCGCGAGCTGGTGGCCCGCATCCGTGCGATGCTGCGCCGGCCACGCACCGTCGCTACACAGCCCGGCCCTGCTCACGACGGGCACACGCCCGCACCACCGCCACGGGTGTTCGGACCACTGTCGATCGACGTCGCGGGCCGGGAAGTGTTCCTCGACGGAGCGCGTGTGGCCCTGACACGGACCGAATTCGACATCCTGGCCGCGCTGTCAGCGAGGCCGGGGGTGGCTTTCAGCCGCCGCCAACTGCTGGAGGCCGTGTGGGGCGAGCCATGGGTCGGCAACGACCACCTGGTCGACGTCCACGTCGGTCATCTGCGCCGGAAGCTCCACGACGACCCGAACGCCCCGCGGTTCATGTTCACCGTGCGCGGGGTGGGATACCGGATGGCGGGCGGCGGGCGGCAATGACGACACATGAGATCCCCGACCATCAGCGACAGAACACGCCGCGGCAGCGTTTCGGCATCGGCGCGCGCCTACTCCTCGCGCAAGCCATGGTGCTCATCGCCGGGGGTGTCACGACCGCTGTCGTCGCCGCCATCGTCGGTCCACCGTTGTTTCGAGAACACCTACACCGGGCGGGGGTGCCTCACCACTCCGACGAACAGTTCCACGCCGAGCAGGCCTACAGCTACGCCACCGCAACCTCCATCGCAGTCGCGGTCGGCGTCGCCGCGCTGACCGCACTGGTGGTGACCGCCTACTTCAGCAGACGCCTGCAGCGATCGGTTACCGAGGTATCCGCGGCAGCGACCGCTGTCGCGGACGGCCGCTACGACATCCGCGTCTCGCCACTACAACTCGGCGAGGACTTCGCCAACCTCTCACGAGCCTTCAACCAGATGGCCCAGCGCCTCCAGTCGGTCGAGACCACCCGTCGGCAACTCTTCGGCGACCTCGCCCACGAGATCCGCACCCCCATCTCGGTGCTCGAGGCTTACATGGAGGCCGTCGAGGACGGGGTGAAAACCCTGGATACCGACACCATCACCATGATGCGCAATCAAACCCGACGGCTGGTGAGGTTCTCCGAGGACTTCGCCGCCCTCGCCCAAGCCGAAGAAGGCGCGGCGATCGCCCCGCAGTGGATCGACCCCGCCGCGCTGATCCCCAGCACAACCGCAGCCGCCATCGACCGGTACACCACCAAGGGGGTCGCCCTGACCACCGACGTGGCCGCGCTTCCGCTCGTCTGGGCAGACCCGCACCGACTCGCCCAGGTCCTGGGCAACCTCCTCGACAATGCGCTGCGGCACACCCCATCCCGGGGCAGCGTCCATGTGGCGGCCACTGCCGACCGCGATGAGATCACCATCACCGTCAGCGACAACGGGGACGGAATCGACCCCGCCCATCTGCCCCAGCTGTTCGAGCGCTTCTACCGGGCCGACGCTGCGCGCGACCGCGATCACGGCGGCGCGGGAATCGGGCTAGCGATTGCGAAAGCACTAACCGAGGCCCACGGTGGCCGCATTAGCGCGACCAGCCGTGGACCTGGCACCGGCAGCACCTTCACCGTCGCCGTGCCGATCCGTCCAACACCCGGAGACGGCGTGGCCCCCCAGGAAGTCACGTCAGAACCAGCCAGCCCGTAACCCGCATTCGTCAACGCATCGCGAACCGCGGTGATCGCCAGCGAAGCCCTCCCGGTTAAGACCCCAGCGAGGCCAGGATCTGGTTCATTGTGTCGATTTCCTTCTGCTGACTGGTCGCAATCGACTTCGCCAGCGTGACCGTCGCAGGGAACTGTCCGTTCTTGATCTCGCTCTGTGCCATAGTGATTGCACCTTGGTGATGCTGAATCATCTGCGTCAAGAACAGCTTGCTTGCCGCCACACCCTGCGCATTCTTCAACGCGTCCATATCCGCCGGTGACATCATGCCGTTCATCGCGGGCATTCCATTCGTCCCCGGCATCATCGACCCGCTGGGCATCATCGACCCGCTGGGCATCATCGACTGGCTCGGCATCATGGACTGGCTGGGCATCATGGACTGGCTCGGCATGACGCTGGTGCTGGGCATATCACTGCGACTCGGCGCCTGGCTCTCACTCGGGGCGGGCTCCCCGCTGCCGCCCATACCGGGCATGTCCATCCCCGGCATCCCCATGCCCGGCGTCATCGGCATCGTGGGCATGCCCCACTGACTCAACCAACCCTGCATCTGCTGGATTTCGGGACCCTGCGCCGCTTTGATCTGCTTGGCCAGGTCGGTCACGCGTGAGTCGATGCCCTGTTTGGCCAGCACCATGTCGCTCATCTCAATGGCCTGCTGATGGTGCGGAATCATGCGCTGCGTAAACATGGCATCGGCCTGATTGTGGGCCTCGGCCGCTGCCGAGCTCGAAGGCGCCGAGGCTGACGACGATGACGCCTGCTGTGTGCTGGAATTGCTACATGCCGTCGCCGTTCCCGTGATGGCAACGGCGACCGCAGCCACCCCCACCATCAGAGTCTTTCTTCCGTTCACCACAATTCCTTTCCTTGATTGCGTGGCGACGGGATCCGCGTGGCAGCCCGTTGCGCCGTCACCCAGACTTCCGGAGCCCGGTATGGCTCCACTAATCGTTTCGTGAAGATTCGATAAAGAACGACAGCGCCACTTGGTTGACCACAACAAGCGGCAGAGGCTACCCATACGGGCATCGCACGACTACCGGGAGGATCTGAGATGGACATTGCACTGCCAACCAGCATGCAGACAACATTCGCCGATGCGTTAGCACGTACCCGGGACGCATTGGCGAAGAATGGATTTGGTGTGCTCACCGAGATCGACATGAAAGCGACTCTGAAAGCCAAGCTCGGCGAGGATATGGAGGATTACGTGATCCTGGGCGCCTGCAACCCGCCGCTGGCGCATCGGGCCGTCACCCTCGACCGTCAGATCGGGCTGCTGTTGCCCTGCAACGTTGTCGTACGGGCCGACCCCGACGATGCGGCGACGGTGATCGTCGAAGCGATGAACCCCCAGCTGCTCGTGGAAGTGACCGGAGAACCGGCACTACGCGCCGTCGCCGACGAGGTGACAGCCAAACTGCAGGCCGCTATCGATTCCTTGCATACCAAGGTGCCGAAGACCTAAGACGAAACGCATCCTCACAGGTGTATTTTCACAGGGTTCGGCGTGGGCTCGGCTGAGTGCGGCTGATAATAGCTGCTTGTCCGAAGGGTCAATCACCGCGACATCGGTATAGCCCGTACGCAGCATGCGGGCCGCGACCGTGATACCGGTCGTGCTGCCGCCGACGATCAGGACCTGGTCTTTTGGCAGTCGTGCTCATAGTGGACGTTTAAGGGCGAGGTCGCCATGATCGCCGACAACGTGCTCAACCGCGACTTCACTGCTACCGCCCCGAATCAGAAGTGGGTGACCGTTGTGACGGAGCTCCGGGTCGCCGATCGCAAGGTGTATTTATCGCCAGTGATCGACTTGTTCGACCACTCTGTGGTCGCGCACTGCTGGTCGCTGTCGCCGAACCTGCAGTTGACCAACACGTAGCTGACTCTGGCGATCGCGACTCTGTCACCCGGTCAGTGCCCGTTGGTGCACTCCGACCAGGGGTTCAGTATCAGCACCGGTCCTGGCGTGCGCTGCTCAAGGATGCCGAGGCGTCGCAGTCGATGTCACGCAAGGCCAACTGCTACGACAACGCCGTCGCCGAGAACTTCTTCGGGCATTTGAAAGCAGAACTGATTCCACCACAACCGATTCGACACCGTCGAGGCCTTCACAACCGCGCTCGATGACTACATCCACTGGTACAACAACGAACGAATCTCAACAAAGCTCAAGGGCCTGAGTACGGGGTTTTCACGATCCGGGGCGGGTTCACCAGGGCGGCGGTTTGGTAGACGCCGACCGAACTCCGGGCGGACCGAAACCAGGGAGTCTCAGGCTGAGATGATCCACTGCGGACCGGGCAAGCGCTCCCCGCCCTCGGGCGAGTCCGGTGACGACGGGGGTGCTCATGGCCGCGGCGGTCGGGTCCAGCGCCGGCCGCCGTGAGAGCCGTGGGTCCCGGCTACCCTTCTACCGAAAATCAGCCTGTAATACCACGAACCAAGACACCACAGCGAAGTGGTGAGGATTGCACCCCCGACGACAACCATTCCTCCCAAAATAAGCCCTAACGCCGACAGTCCGTAGTACATGGAAACGGCTGAACCGGCCAATAGGGTAGCGGAGAGCGCATAGGAAAACTGTCGGGGTCTTGGCGTAGGCGGTAACGGCGGAGCACTAAATAGGTGGCGAACGCCGAGGTTGTAGACCAGATCGATAGGCATGCCCCTCGGCAGCAATGCACCGCTGAGAGCGACCAGCGCCATCGCCCCCAGCCAAACGGGCGACTGCAAGACCAGCCCGATCACAATCAGAGCGGTGCTCACCCCAGGCGTGAACCGCAGCGGCAATGCGTAACGAGATTTAGCCCCCGCATCAAGTCCCTCGAAACCCTGCTTATCGAGGTTGGTTTCCGTGAAAGCACCAATTGCCATATCAGAGTCCCTCCTGGGTCGCCCGCGTCCATACTGATCTCGTTACACCCGTGGGAGGTAGTGCCATTGGCCCCGAATCCGGAAAGGCCGAACGGCCTTACCCGCGCGCGCCGCGTCCCAAGCACACGATCGGCGGAACATGAATCACATAGCAACTCGGCGAGAGATCCGAAGGCTGGGGACGGTGCGGATCTTCAACGATCCGTAGGCTCCGGGTGAGGTGATGGCCCGCGCGGGCGAATGCCCGGAGGTCGTGTTGAAGGTGACGTAGGCACGGGCGGTACTGGGCCGCAGAACTGATTTCCGCTACGGGCGGGGTGCGCTCGGGACGACCGGCGTCGTTATCGGCGACTGCCCCTGACCCGGGCCCATCATTCCGCCGGGGCGGTACGTCGCGAACTCGTCGTCGCGTGTTTGTGTTCAGGCAAGGGCGAGGAACAGTTCTTCCATCTCGGCCTCGGTCATGGGTTCCTTGCCGTCGGGGGCATGCCCGGTCATGCATTCACGGAGCCCGGTCGCGACGATCTTGAATCCGGCTTTGTCCAGCGCGCGGGAGACGGCCGCAAGTTGAGTCACCACGTCCGCGGCGCGCTCGTACACGGGTTGCGCCCACGTTCGCCACCGAGCTCGCCAACTCCGAGGTCAGCGTCTACACCCTGAAGACACTGCTAGGCCACGAATCCATGGTCACCTCCGAGCGTTAGGTTATCGCTGCTGGCCATGAAACACGTTCTGCAGCAGCGTAAAACAGGCTCTGCGACCTCTTGGCGAAGACCACGCGCGTCGGACTAGGCGTCCGCTCAGTCAGTGTCCACGGCCTCAGGTTTCTCACGCCACCGCACCGGCCCGACCAAAGTGGGCCGACCCGGCCCCACCCCCGGCGTGCACGCAGTCCTTGCAGCCGGGCACCAGGTCACTGTCGGGAAACCCGGTAGGAGGAGAGCCTGCTGGCGATGTAGTCGATTGTCAAAGCTCCGTCGGTCGCGACGGCGTTCACGAACTCCTCTGCGTCGTCGACGTCGAACTCACCCAGCTCGATCCCGTTGATGCACAGGAAGGTCCACGCCGCCGCCCAGGCGGTCCGCTTATTGCCGTCGACGAGCGCATGATTGCGCGCCAGTGACTGCATCAGCGCCGCGGCCTTACTTAGATCGTCGAGGTATACATCGAGTCCGTATACCGTGGCTCGCGGTCTGGCCACTGCCGCGTCGAGCAGGCCGTAATCGTTGACCTCAAGCTTCTGCCCCACTGCGGCAGTGCCCGGGGTGAGAACGTCGTCACGGTCGAGAAACTCGGTCACGCCAAGCGCTTGTTGAGCTCAGATGACCGCGCTGCGACAAGCCTCGCCGCCTCGGCCACGCGCCTTCTGTGCTCGCTGGCCGCCGACAGGATCGCTTCATGAGCAAACGCCCGCAATGACATATCGTCGCCGGCCGCCGCTTTCCGCACCGTCTCGAGCTCTTCGTCGGTAAACGGGATGTTCAACGAAGGCATGAATTGATAGTAAGTACCAGTTTTGGTACCGCTACCAGTACTATCGAGGCTGTTTGCCGGGCGGCAACTGGCGCACTGGAAATTTGCCCCAGATGACACATCGGCGTTGTTCGGCGGGCTTCCCCATCACCTATCGCATGATCTGTAAGTGCTTACCTCGCGGTGGGTTTCGAGGATCTGATGGCAGCTTGACCCACATTTCCTGCTCGGGTTGGGTCGGGTATTCACCTTCGGTAAAGCAGGTCGGTGAAAGGCGCGAGGCTCTCGCCCTCATCGAAGCTGCACCGAATCCTGTCGGCTCGCCCACGGCCCAACCCGGACCTCCACCTGAACGACACTGCCTTCAGGCTGTGGCTGAGGGTTCGTCGGGGATGCTCATTCCGAGGTGTTCGATGTGGTAGACCGCCTCATCGAGAAGCATCGCGACGTGATTGTCATAGAGCGCGTAAATCACGCTGCGCCCGCTGCGGACTCCGGTCACCAACCCCATTGCGCGCAGCAGGCGCAGCTGGTGGGAGACCGCAGACTGTTCCATCTCCACGGCCGCCGAGAGGTCTCCGACCGAACACGCACCGTGGCGAAGCCGGGTCAGGATCCGTAGCCGGCTCGGCGTCGCCAGCGCCTGCAGCGTCGCTGCAACCGACGCCGCGGACTCGGCGTCGAGCTGCGCGGGCGGGGTGGTCCTGCCCGCGACACCGTGACCCATGACAGCATCATACCTAATGATCACATGAAGACCTCTTCATGGATTCCTGTATCGTGTGCGTGTCCGCCTGTCTCGTCTGGTTTGGAGTTCAAGATGTCGTCCCCGGTCCTGGACCGCTCCCGCACCGCCACCCCTGATAAGGGGCGGACGGTCCGGACGCATCCGTTCGCGCTGCCCGAGGTCCGGTGGGCGACGGTGGCCACGGCGCTGTTCGCGCTGGGATTGGCCGCCCAGTTCGGCGGAGCGCCGAACTGGATGTGGTGGGCGCTGTTTCTGGCCTGCTATCTCACCGGCGGCTGGGAACCCGCGCTGGCCGGGCTGCGGGCGCTGCGGCAGAGGACGCTCGATGTTGATCTGTTGATGATCGTGGCCGCGATCGGTGCGGCCGCGATCGGCCAGGTCCTCGACGGCGGATTGTTGATCGTCATCTTCGCCACCTCCGGTGCGCTGGAAGCGTTTTTGACGCAACGCACCGCCGACTCGGTGCGCAGCCTGCTCGATCTGGCTCCCGAGCGGGCCACGGTCATCGGTGAATCCGGCGAGGAGACCGTCGTGGACGCGGCCACTCTGTCGGTCGGCGACATGATCGTGGTGCGTCCCGGTGAGCGGATCGGCGCCGACGGCCAAGTCACCTCCGGTATCAGCGATGTCGATCAAGCCTCGATCACCGGTGAACCGCTCCCCGTCCTCAAACATCCCGGCGACGAGGTGTTCGCCGGCACGCTGAACGGCACTGGGGCGCTGCGGGTCCGGGTCGACCGCGCCGCCGCCGATACCGTGGTGGCGCGCATCGTGGCGATGGTGCAGGAAGCCTCGGCCACTAAAGCCAAGGTGCAGTTGTTCATCGAGAAGGTCGAGCGGTACTACTCGATCGGGGTGGTGGCCGCCACCCTGGCGGTTTTCGTCATTCCGTTCGCGCTCGGCGCGGCGCTGCAGCCGGCGCTCTTGCGGGCGATGACATTCATGATCGTGGCGTCCCCGTGCGCAGTCGTCCTAGCGACGATGCCACCACTGCTGGCGGCGATGGCCACCGCTGGCCGCAACGGCGTCCTGGTCAAATCCGCCGTCGTGATGGAACAACTTGGCTCGGTCACCGCGGTCGCGTTCGACAAGACCGGTACCCTCACCCAGGGCGCTCCCCACCTGACCGATATCCGGGCGCTCGACGAATCGCGCCATGACACCGAGACGATTCTCACCTGGGCCGCGGCCGCCGAACACCCCAGTGAACACCCACTGGCTCAGGCGATCGTGGCCGCCGCCACCGACCGCCGCCTAACCCTACCGATGGTCGAGGAGTTCGATTCCACGCCCGGGCGCGGAGTCCGTGCCGTTATCGACGGCCACATTATCGAGGTCGGCAGCCCGAAGTATCTGTTGCACGGCGTTGATGCCCCTGCGCAGGTCGCTGCGTGGGAAGTCGCCGGCAAGACTGTAGTGATCGTCCTCGTCGACGGCGTCGCTGCCGGCATGCTGGCACTGGCTGACCAGCTCCGCCCCGGAGCCGCCCTTACCGTCGCCGAGCTGAGCACGCTCACCGGCACCACGCCGGTGCTGCTAACCGGCGACAATCCCCGCGCCGCAACAACACTCGCCACCGAAGTCGGAATCACCGACGTGAGCGCCGGGCTGCTTCCCGAAGACAAGGTCTGCGCCGTCCGCGACCTCGAACACCGCGGACGGCGTGTGCTGCTCGTCGGAGACGGCGTCAACGATGCGCCTGCCCTGGCCGCCGCGCACACCGGCGTCGCGATGGGCCTCGCCGGATCCGACCTCGCACTCGAGACCGCCGACGCCGTCGTCGTGCGCGACGACCTGGGGACTCTCCCCGCCGTGATCGCCCTATCGCGCCGCGCCCGCCGCATCGTCATCGCCAACCTGATCATCGCCGCCACCTTCATCACCGGGCTCGTGCTGTGGGATCTCCTAGGACACCTGCCCCTCCCACTCGGCGTCGCCGGACACGAAGGATCCACCGTCATCGTCGGACTCAACGGAATGCGCCTCCTCGCCCAACGCGCCTGGACTCAAACCCCGCGCCAAGCCGAAGCCGAACAGGCATCACGCAAGCCGGGTGAGGCGCTCAGTGGGGTCGAAATCCATGACGATCACTGGGGCCAAGACACTTGACGAAACGCAGTTGGTGAACGTCCGAGGTGGGAGGGGTGGCGTGGACGCCTTCGGTGTGCTCGACGAGGTCTTGGGTGACTACCGGTCGGCAACCCGCCCCGGGAGCGGGGTTGAAGATTCAGGACAAGGAGATTTTCGGCAACCTCAGCGGCACCGACATCGAAAACGCGCCCGAGAGGGCTTAACTTAGCGCTGCGGGAGCCCACGGCCTCGGCTCGGTTTGCGCACTCGGATCGATTTTGTCCATTCGTGCCAATTGCAGCCCAGAATCGTCAGAGAGCATCCCGACCCCGAAGCGGCACCTTAGCCGATCGGTCCAAGAGCCTGTACCGGCGTGGCGCTCCCTCCGCGCCCGTCTCCGGGGGACCAATGACCCTGGTGTAACTCACGACCCGAGATAACACTGACGGTGGCGGGGTCCTTCTTCGTTGCCATAGGAGGGAGTGTCTACATGGCCACGGCGATTGGAAGTGGGGGCGTCCCGGCGCGGCCATTACCCACCTCGCCCCTGCTTGAGCGGGTCCGGCGGGGAGTCATCGGTGACGGCGCTGTCCTCGGCGGACCCTACGGTCGGCGGCGCATCACCTACGCCGATTACACAGCTTCGGGGCGATCGTTGGATTTCCTCGAGGACTTCATCCGCGAGCACGTCTTGCCGCGCTACGCCAACACCCACACCGAAAGCTCCGGCACCGGACTGCAGACCTCACTGCTTCGGCAGGATGCGCGCCAGATCATCCATGACGCAGTCGGCGGCACCGACAACGATCTGGTGATCTTCTGTGGGTCCGGGGCAACGGCAGCGGTCAACAAGTTGGTCGACATTCTCGAACTGCGCGTTCCGTGCGGGCTGGCCAAGCGCTACCGATGGGTCGAACAGATCCCCGACCGGGAGCGACCGGTGGTCTTCATCGGCCCCTACGAACACCACTCCAACGAGTTGCCGTGGCGAGAGTCCATCGCCGACCTGGTGGTGATCGACGAGGATGCCGACGGTCACATCGATCTGGAACAACTGGAGCAGCGGCTCATCCACTTCGCGGACCGTCCACTACGCATCGGCAGCTTCTCAGCCGCCTCCAATGTCACCGGCGTGTTATCAGACACCGACCGGATCGCCACCCTGCTGCACAAGCACGGCGCATTGTCCTTCTGGGACTACGCCGCTGCCGGGCCCTACGTCCCGATTCGGATGCGGGACAGCGCCTTCGGACGTGGTGATCACAAGGATGCCATCTTCCTCTCGCCGCATAAGTTCGTCGGTGGGCCGCAGACTCCCGGGGTCCTGGTGGTCCGCCGTGAGCTGGTGCGCAATGCCGTACCCACCGCGCCGGGAGGCGGAACGGTCGCGTTCGTGGATGCGACCGAGCATCGCTACCTTGATGACCCGATCGCCCGCGAGGAAGGGGGCACCCCAGCCATCATCGAGTCGATTCGCGCGGGGCTGGTTTTCGCGCTCAAAGATGCCGTGGGCACTGATCTCATCGAGCAACGCGAACAGCGACTGTGGTGGCGAGCCCTGGAGCGCTGGCAGGCCGACCCGAATATCGAAATTCTTGGCCATCCTGATTCTCAACGACTTTCCATCGTGTCGTTCCGGATCCGGTCGGGCGGGCAGCGCTACCTACACCACAACTTCGTTGTATCCCTGCTCAATGACTTGTTCGGCATTCAAGCCCGCGGCGGATGCTCCTGTGCCGGGCCTTACGGGCATCGGCTCCTGAGCATCGACGCGGAGCATTCCCGCGCCTACCGCGACGTAATCGAATTGGGTTGTGAGGGAATCAAACCCGGCTGGACGCGGATCAACTTCAACTACTTCATCTCCGAGACCGTGCGGGATTACTTGATCGACGCCGTGGAATTGCTCGGCCAGTATGGCCACCGTCTCCTCCCCGACTACATTTTCCACCCGGACACCGGCCTGTGGCACCACCGTAGCGGCCCCGCTCAGCCTCCCCTTCGACTCGCCGACCTCGTCTACGACGAGGCCGGCACCCTGCACTGCCCGACGGACTGCGAGACCCTCGGCGAGGATGCCTTGGCCGATCACCTGCGCGATGCCCGCGCCCTGATGGACGCCCTCCCCGACGAAGTCCCCGACGGCGATACCGGTCTGCCCGCGCACTTCGAAGCGCTGCGTTGGTTCCCGCTACCCCCGCATTGCCTGACCCCCAACCCTGTGTAGCCACCAGTAGCGGCGGCGCCGTTGGTGACGCAGTCTGGTTCGGACGCAGGCCGATTCCACCGGCTTCCAACGGTTTCAGCCACCCTCCCTTCATCTGCCTGCACCTGGTGCGGTGAGCGCTGCGCCTTACCCATCCTGTGTGGGTGCGGAGAGCCCTCTTCCCCGCAGGCCAAATCGACGCGCCGAAAACTGGAGCACCCGCCAGTTATCTATACCGAATCCGGCGTCGGATCCCACCTGCCATGAAAGCCGGATCTCAGCCGATCCGGAGTCGCCGTTGGGTCTCCCGGACTCACCACGGCGGTTCAACGCCCGGGCGCGTCGGCCGAGCTCCTGTCGCGTGTATGGTGCACTCCTACGGGCCAGGGTGGGGTGGCCGAATGGCGAGGCAGCGGCCTGCAAAGCCGTCTATGCGGGTTCGAATCCCGTCCCCACCTCCCTGCGTAACGCCCGTATGGCAGCACCCTCTCAACTCGCCTGTCCACAACTGAAGCGACCCGGGTTTCCTGCACCTTGTTACGTGTCATCGGTGTGCTGTCCGACCTTGAAGTGAGCGCAGAACTCGAGCTCCTGCTTCTGCCGGTGGGTGGGTTCTGATTCTCCGTCGCGAGGCGCCCGTCGTTGCCGCGGCTGGGCTGGTCGGGGGAACCGTGCCGATGGTGCGAGCGTCCTGTCAGGTGCGGATGCTGATGATCGCCGAGGCGCAATAGGGACAACGCTTTCTGTGATGTGTGCGGTGACGCGGCAGATCCGCGGTGCGATCGCGATAGCCGTGGACTGGCTTGCGATGGACCTGGGCCACGTGATGTGAGGTGGGCAGCAACGGTCGCTGGTGTTCAGCCGGTGCCAGCGTAGAGGTCCTGCTCACCGCCAAGACCCAACGTTGGACGCCCGAGGAAGTGTTGCGGACCCTGGGGAAACCGAGTTGGCGGCCCGGGATGCCTCCAACGTCGTCAACCGGCTCAAGGCGGCCGGGTTCCCCGTGACCAAGACCTTGGAGTCGTTCGACGTGGCCGGATCCTCGATTCAGCCGAAGGTGTTCGCTAACCTATCCAGTCTGGAATGGATACGCGCACAACAGAATCTCGCGATCATCGGACCGCTGGAACCGGCAAGTCCCACACCCTGATCGGCCTGGGAGTCGCCGCGATCCATGCCGGGCACAAGGTCCGCTACTTCACCGCCGCCGACCTCGTGGAAACCCTCTACCGCGGCCTTGCCGACAACACCGTCGGCAAGATCATCGAATCCCTGCTCCGCGTCGACCTGATCATCCTCGACGAACTCGGCTTCGCCCCGCTCGACGACACCGCAACACAACTGCTGTTCCGGCTCGTCGCCGGCGCCTACGAACGCCGGTCCCTGGCCATCGGATCGCACTGGCCGTTCCAAGAATGGGGCCGATTCCTGCCCGAGCAGACCACCGCAGTCAGCATCCTCGACCGGCTCCTGCACCACGCCACCGTCGTCATCACCGACGGCCAGTCACACCGCATGAAGGACGCCCAACACCGGAAGGAGCAGCCACCACCAACCTAGGAATCACCACACGGGGTGGGGACTTTTATCCGGCCACCAGCGAGGACTTCTACTTGGCCATTGACAATGTTCTGGATCAAACGGGATCGGGGCCGGTTGATACCAGGTTTTGAGACAGCCAATTACATTACACTGCAAGTACTTTCACGAAGACACAGGTGTCGGCAGGCAGCGCCTTCTGGAAATCCAATAGTCGCAGGATCCAGCCCCGACCGCCCTTTCGGATGTGGCGAACTTGAGCTGCAGTTCTGCAGACCAAACACCGTTCAGAACGTGATGAGCAACTCGGAACGTGAAGGGCAGCACAGGATTCATTCGGCGCCTGCACGCCGACAGGCGGCGCCTACGAGAAGGTGACGGCTGATGCGAAATACGACTCACCTCAAGGCCGTCAGAGCGCGAGCATCAGTAGTCCCAGGGTCCTGGGCCCATCATGCCGGGTCCCCCTTGTCCAGGTCCCATCATTCCCGGTCCCCACTGCCCGGGTCCCATCATTCCGGGCCCCCACTGCCCGGGTCCCATCATTCCGGGCCCCCACTGCCCGGGTCCCCAGCAGTCGGGATACCAAATGCCGTCTGCTCCCCAACAACCCGGGGGGTCCAACGGGTTTGGGCCCTGTGCCGAATAGGGATATGCAGAGATGGAGGCAGGCGCACCTGCTGGTTGGGCATTGGCGGTGGTGCCGCCGCTGGGCCCGGCAAGAATCACTGAACTGCCCAGCGCAAGCATTGCCAGACTGGTGGTCGTCAAGTGTTTGGCGGTGAACATAGTTTTTCACCCCTTCTAATCTTGCCTGCCACCTTCATGAGCGGCTACTTGGGTGGGCTGACGTCGAGTTCGGCATACATTCCGGTCCAGTAGTGACCGGTGATGTTGCAGATCAACTCGTAGCGTCCGGGTGTGAGGGTGACCGTGGTCCAGCCACTTGCCCCAGCGGCAATGCCGGTGTTGCTCGGATTGTCGTCACCACGGTCAGCACCGCATGTCCGTGAGGCTTCGCCAAGGCTGCCGGCCTCATCGACCTTGCCGTCCGGACCGATGGCCCTCTGGCCGGGATACTGGCCCTTCGCGAGAGGCAAGATCACCAATTCGTGGTTCAGCACACCGGCATTGGTCACTCGGAACGACACCTGCCCCGGCGGGACGGTGGCCGGATAGATGAGGATGCGCATCATCCCCATCATTCCCATCCCCATCCCGGGGCCTCGGTAGCCGTTTTGCCCGGGGCCATACTGGCCGTTCCAACCCGGCCCCATCATCCCGGGGCCCATCATGCCGCGGGGTCCCATCATGCCGCGCATATCGGTGAGGGTGACGTCGACAACGGTGCCCGGCAGCGCCGGTGCCGCGCACGATGGGGCAGCCGCAGACCGCCCAGGCCCCATCATTCCGGGTCCCATCATTCCCGGTCCCCACTGCCCGGGGCCCCATTGTCCGGGTCCCATCATTCCTGGGCCAGTCGGGTACGGCGCGTTGGCGGCGACGCGGCTATGGCGGATAGCTAGTCCGACGCTCAATGCCACGGCGCATGCGATTGCGACCACCACCGCGCCGAGCGCGATAGCCAAGTCACGCGATCCCCGATGGGAACTCATCGCTGTCAGCGGTGTTCCCGCAGCAGCGTCATGCGCTGCCGAAATTCGTCTTCGTCGACCTCACCTCGGGCGAAGCGGTCGGCCAGCCGATCTTCGGCGCGCATCCCTTCGGGGCCCGGACCGCCTCGGTGGTGGGGGCTGGCGCTACCCGACAGATGGCGGACGGCGAAGATGATCGCCACGATCACCGCGACCAGCAGCACGAACATCAAGACCGTCATCAGGATGCCGCCCCCGCCCCAGCCGTTACCCCAGCCATATCCGTATCCACACATCGCTGCCTCCCAAACACCAGCACTGACCTGAGCATTCGTGAGGTCAGCATGCGCGGGTGCTGCGGCGGGGAGTAGGGCCGATGGTCCTTTCCCCTACCGAACCGCTATAACATTGCCGAATGGAGATGACGACCGGGTCGGGAGAATTGCAGCGAGTCGAGCTGGCACCGGCGGCGGCATTGTTTCGTTCTCTCGGGGACCCAACCCGGCTGGCGATTGTGCGCCGACTGGCGGCCGGGCCAGCGCGTGTCGTCGAACTGGTGCAGGCGGTGGGGCTGGCGCAGTCCACCGTGTCCAAACACCTTGCCTGCCTGCGGGACTGCGGGCTGGTGGACTCCGAGCCGGTGGGGCGCGCCTCGCTGTTTCGGCTGACCCAACCCGCACTGATCGATGTGCTCGCCTCTGCCCAGGCCGTGTTGGATGCGACCGGTCAGGCAGTGGCCGTCTGCCCGACATACGGCGTAGACAGCCATCCACCCGGAACAACGTGACAAACAGCGGCGGTGCACCCACCGACCGCGTTGTCCGACCCGGTGGCGAACTTCGCTTCAACGAGCACGTTGCCTCAGCTCATTCGCTTCGGAAGGCGCTGCAGCGGACAGCCGCTGCGACCGTGTGGCCGACGATCTCCGGCGGCTGCCATATGGGGCGCGACACCGGAAAAGCATTCGAGGACAGCGGTTTTCGCATCGATGGAGTCGGCCGATTCGTGTTCAGCGTGTCAGCGCTCGATCCGCCAAAGAGTCACATACCCGGGACAGCCCGCCGGATCTGAGCTAATCGGAAGCCTGTTCGGCTTCAGTTTTGATTCGGTTCAAGGTCTCTTGGATGCCGCGCCGGAGTTGCTTGTCGCGCGGGATGGGCAGTTCGGCGATGCGGTTCGCGATCGGGCACCACAGAAAACGGTACGACTCGATCACCTCGACGCCGGCCCGAACTAGCCTAATTTGATAGCGCCACACCGTTTCTTCCCGGCAGCGAACGCGAAGAACGCTCGGCGGGGGTGACCCACGCCCGCAAACGGCGCACCAGCGCCGCGACCGAGCACCCCCGTTCCTGAAACAGGCCGTAGCACCACGCGGCAGCTACAGTGACCAAGTCATGTTGGTCGCCGATCTGCACCACTTCCTCGACGTGGGTCCCGAGACTCCGGGGCCGGCACGCAAGCTCGCCGAGCACCTGAGCGCTATCGTGGCCGCGGCCAGCGCCGGGGATGCCCACATCCGGTGGGAAACCGCTCTGCCGTGCCGCCGCCGACCCGCCAACCGCGCCTGCCTGGGCCGCATCACGGTGGCGTGCGCCCAACCAGAGCAGCCCATCGACTGGTGCTGCAGTCACTGCGGGGATCACGGCACCATCAGCAACTGGGCCGCATCGATCTACGACCTGCGTCGCCAGCAGTTGAGCGCCACCGAACCGGTACGCGACATCGTGGTCGACGCCGCCACCGCAGCGGTCCTGCGCTCCCTTCCGTTCCTCGACAAGGACTGCCAGAGAGCAGTTTTCGCGATTCGCGCCTACGACGAATCGCTGCACCTCGCGCTGACCGACACCGAACTCGACGAACTGATCGATGCGCTGGCCGCCGAAGCCAACCATGAGCCCAACCGGCGCCGCCAACGACAACTCGACTCTGCCTACGACCACCTCGCCGCCGCCACCGGCCAACCCCGCTGGTGACCAGTGATGACACTGCCTGACCTTGATGTCGCACGCGTGCAACGATGGTGCGCCGCAAGAGTTCTCGACGAGGCGCGCCACGAAGTACGCGTTGAATGCGACATTGCCACCAGGCATTTGACCATCACCGAGCACCGCCCGCCCTGGCGTGAAGACCTCGGCCCGGACTGGATCAGCTTCCCGATCGCCCGCCTGCGCTACACCGCCACCACCAAAATCTGGACCCTCTACTGGCGTGACCGCAACCAGCGATTCCACCGCTACGACCTACTCGACCCCTCGACCCACGTCCAGGACCTGCTCACCGAGATCGACAAAGACCCCACCGGCATCTTCTGGGGCTAACAGCCACCCTCGCACATTCCGAGCCCACCACCTGGGGCCAAATCCGACCGCGTCATGCCGGGGCCATTTCAGGTTGACATTGCCAGGAACCATTTCCGGCAGAAATACGACCCGTCTTGATACCGTCGATATCCAGTGCGCAGTTAGTATGTCGCACTGCAGCATACTTCAATCCAGAGCATCTGTCCGGTCTCAATGAAGTTGTCATTTTTCGCATTGAAGTTGTCCTTTTGCGGATTGCGGCCGGTTGTCTCAGTGTTGGGTTTCACCGCCCAGCCATGGTCGCAGTACGCAACCTAGTGTTTGCGACCACCGCGAAAGTTGGCGGTGCCGCAACGGCGTCAGTCTTGATCCGTCGCCGATATCGCCTATGGTGCAGGAAGTTTCGCCACTGTCAGCAAGACCGTGGATGTCTCGATGGCTTCGAGTGCATGGCGTGAACCGGGCACGATGATCAGATCGCCGGGCGATCCTTCCCAGGCGTCGCTGCCAGCGGTGAGCCGGACGCGTCCGTGCAGAACTTGGAGGGTCGCTTCGCCGGGATTCTCGTGCTCGTCGAGCGTCTGACCCGCCATGAGCGCGATCAACGTTTGACGCAGAACGTGCTTCGTCTGAGCTGGATCATGATTTCTGTTCTCCTTCGTTGTTCGTCGAATCCACGCGGCGAATGCGAGCGCGAGATGCCAGGCCAGCTACTCTCGGCCCACCCGACGCTCCGCCACTCAGGTCCACGAACTCGACTTGCTCGGGCCATGAGATGTCTCACCGTGTCGTTGGGCGGCGCAAGGGGGCCGTGTTGCGCCGGAAAGTCATGAGCGTGCGAGCGCTGCCAGGGCGCTTATGCAGAAGGAATCGCGCTGTCGTGGGCTCCAATCCAGCCGCTCTGTGCAGAGTGCTGCTCAGGAGCGGGTCGGGGCACCGCTGCGCAATGGACACCCACCCCTGGGGCAGACCGTCTGGCTGCGATGGGGATACGGCCAGCACCTCGCGGACAGCGACAAGGTCGGCGAACTCGGCGTTGTCGTGCGCTGTTGTCAGCAGAATCGCGGCCAGTGGAGAGACCGAATAGGACTGCCAGAAGTCGGCACCACCGGCGCCGGTCTGGGCGTCGAGCAGCCGCTGCGCGGCAGTGAGGGCTTCTGTGGCCGTGTGGATTTCGATCATGGCGGGGTGAGCCCTTTCGTCTACGGTGCAAACTGTGAGGACGCTGACCCGGCGCCGGGCCCAGGCCCGGAAGGGAACGACGAAAGCATGTCGGTGGTCATGGCGAACACCCCGCCGATTACCTGCCCGACCATCCAAACCAGGACAGCCATCGCGACGAGGAGCCCACTGAGCCACGGGCCACGCCGGGGCTTCACCAGTCACCGGCCGTGGGCGTAGGAACGGTTGCGCCCGTGCAGGACGACCAAGGAAACAGGGCCAACACCAGCATCCAGCCGACATCGGCGAACTGGCGATCGTCCAGCCGGGATACCGAGCGCAGACTCTCATGCAGCTGCTCGTCGTGCGTGATGTCGCGAGCGGCGCGCGCCCATCGCTCCCGGTGAGCCAGGGCCCTGATAATCCAGTCCACCCGGCTACTGACATCAGCTCGGCGTGCGGTGTAGAGCCAGCCTGCCAGTGGTGCGCTCGCCAGCGGCTTCCAGCGCTGCCAGGCGCCGCTTTCCCAGGGGTCCAGGAGGACCTCGGCCACGTCGCGTGCCTGCGCCGGAGTTTCGATCCGGGCGATGCGATCCTCGAGTGTCGGAGCGGTCAGGGCCGCGGCGGCGCGCGGCGGTGCGGGGGTGCAGTGCATGGTGTCTGACCTCGTTGTGTCGATGGCTGCCGGTGGTGGGCCCAGCTCCCACACCGGCCGGGTGCCCACGGATTTGGCGCGCCGATACACCAGTCCTTTGCGTTCCAGTGCGACCAGCACGGCGTAGACGCGCTCGATAACGACGGGTTGACAGCCGGGCCGGTCAAGAGCAGCCCGCAGCTCCGTCGTCGTCGACGGGCCGGTCTGGCGGGCGAGCTCGTCGAGAACCCGCGCCTGCAGCGTCGGCGTTGCAGCCGGCCTGATGCCAAGGGCGTGTTTCGTGTCCGGTTGGGTGCTCAGCAGCGCCGGGGAGGTCATCGGCTCCTCCGAGTCGACTCCATCGCTTTCTGGTGACGCACCGCCAGGCGCTCCCACACTGACTGTCGCCCCGCGGTGCTTGCGCGGCCGCGACCGTAGCGGGCGGCGATGAGCTTCTGGACTTCTGCGTCGTACAGGGGAATGAATTCCGACCAGTCGAGAAGTTCAGTTTCGACCCCCGGCGTTCCTCTGACGAGCAGGCGTCCCTTGTCCTTGTTGGCGGGCAGCAGCCTTCGGTAATCGAGGGTGCTATCGGTATGCGACGACAGTGTTTTGGACCCTGTTGCCTGATCGAAGGACTCCGTGCGACGGGTGGTCTGCAAGCTCCACTCCTCAGCGCGGCGCAGCATCTCCATTTCTGGAGCACCGAACAAGATCAGCGCAGCCGGAAAGATGTCACGCAGTTCGTTGGCATAGGCGCTGCCGTAGACGGTGTCGAACTGACTCGATGCCTGCACCGCCAGAAGGAGATTCACACCGAGGCCGCGGCCCTCTCCTACGTGCCGCCGCAGGGCCGGCATCGGGGCGACGTTGGCAGCCTCGTCGATGACGACGAGTAATCGATGCATCATTTCCTTGCGTGCGGTCTTGGCGCGCCACAGCTTCACCAGGTTCTCCAGCAGGGTGACTGCGGCCCCGGCGATTGCACCCTCCGGGGAAGACAGCACGTACAGCGTCGCGTCAGGATCGTCGAGGAAATCCGCGCTGAACGCGTCGGGCTGATTGCCGCGGAGTGACAGTCGCATCCACGGCATGACCGCTTTGCGCATCGTCAGAGCGATACTGTCGCGCTGTTTGGGATCCATGTTCAGGGTGCGGCGTAGCGCGTTGTAGAACAGCGGAAACTCCTGCACCGCAACAGCTGCCATCTGCCAACCAGGCTCGACGGGCAGTTTCTCGTCTTCCCACTCCATGTTGTCGACAGCGAGCAGAACCCAGTCCATTCCCTGGCCATTGAGAGATGCCGCGAACAGCATCGCCGCCAGCGGACCCTCGGTGTTGGACTCCCAGATACCGGCATCAGAGACAGAATCGGCACCCGAGCCCATGCCGACGGCCGACATCTGCATCATCGTGTTGGCCGCTGTCACCGCCTGATCAGGGGTGGTGATCATCTTGGTGGGGTCAAACGACATCGACGTCACGCCGGGATAGGTGGCGTCATAGTCCGGTCGCAGGTCGATCAGCGCGGACGGTCCGTAACGACGTTGTGCCACAAGCTGAAACAGGTCGTCTTTGGAACTGACAACCACGGCCGGGCCACCCCACAAGACGGCCGCCGGGGCGAGCACGCTGCGGGTCTTGCCGGTGCCGGTGGGGGCGGAGACCAGCACCATCGGCCCGGATTCGGCGACCTTGCGTTGGCCGGTGGCCGGCTCGCGCACGAAACCGCAGAACGGGGTGGGTGGCGGCTTGTAGGTCATCGGTTCTTCCTCTCGTTGTGTTCCCGCGCGATCGGGGTCCGTTCGCCGACATCGGGGGTGGGGTAAATGCCGAAGATCCCGGGTGCGGTCAGATCGTCGGGCTGCAGGCCGAAGTCGACGCTTTCGGTGGCCGCCGGCGGCCGCATCGGCCACCAGTCGCGTGACCCGTCCACAGCGAGCCAGCCTTCGAGAATCCCGTAGACACCTGCCGCAAGCGCGGTGGCCGGTAACTGGCCGAGCACCCACGGCAGCAGCACCGTCTGAGCGAGCGTGGTGTCCGGGTAGTACAACAAGACCATGGGCAGTCCGGTAACCACCGCCGCCCACATGAAGGCCGCAATCGGGTAGGACCGCAGGGTGTGTGGGATTAGCTGTATGAAGCCCTTATAGACCGCGCGGCCGGCGGGCCAGCCGATCGGCGCTAGCACCGCGGCGACCACAGCAATGGCGAAATCCAACGCCGCATACGGCGTCTTATTAGGCCGCATCCACAGCGGATGAATAACGTTATCGTCGGCAGGATCAACCCGCGCACCGGTCAATATTTCCGCGCGGATGCGAATTTGTTGGGCTAGAAGTTCAGCCCGCCGTTTTTGAAATATGAACGTGTGCTGATGCAGCGCGATCCACCTGCGGCGGACCTCGTCAAAACGATCAACCGGCGCTGACATCGAAGACCTCCGCACCGGTGTGCTCCGCTCCAGCATAGAAGCGCTCCAGCCCTTGAGCGACGCCCAAAAGAAACTCGCGCAACTCTTTCGCCGTGCGCGTGACACCCAGTGATTCACCGCGCGCTAACTCTCGGTCGATCCGCGCGGCGATGGTCGCGACCTCCTGCGTTATCGAGATCGACGGGGCGCCACCCTCTAAGGCGCGGTGCGCCGACCCGGCCTGCCAACCCAGCGCCAACTCCAGGCGCGCCAAGGTGCGCTCGGTCGGTCGCCGGCCCCCGGCCAGCGTCTTGTACACCGTGGACGGTGACGGGCCACCCTGGGCGGCCAGCTCTTCACGGGACCAGCGCAGCTGCGCCAAACGCTGCGTGAGAAAAAACAGCAGGCGCTCGGGTCCATCGGTCGGTATTGCACTCACAACGCTGACGCTAACAATCACCGAAACCTTTTAGCTATGGACCTAGAGAACGAGTATTTGACGCCCTTACGCTCAGAATCAGTACCGCAAAGGAGTCCCCATGATCAGCAATTCGGCGAGGCGAACCGCCGCGTCCGCCACGATGACGACCCCGATGTCCGCCGGTTGGTGGCCCACACACCGTCATGTTTGCTACACGCGCAGCGCTGTTGCGCTGTGCGCGGTGCGGCCCGGCTGCGCGGCGGTGGTGTCGTGACGACCAGCCCCGCGGGCCGCTACAGCAGCACCGAGCACTTCCTGGCCCACATCGACGAAGCCGAATACGCACCGGCGCCCGCCGACGAGGAGGCTTTCGAGCCGTTCGAGGTCGATGAACACCCAGAAGCCGACCGTGAGCCGGACTCCGAGATGCCGGCGGCACCCCGTACCGCGGTAGCGCCCTGGGCTGACTCTGAACCCGACCGCGCCGAGTTCGGCGAACCGGGTGAGCCTGCGTGGTCGACCAGCGACCGTGGCGACCACGCGACCCCAGAAGATGAGCAGTACGACCGCGATGAACCGGAGATGGACTACGCGCACGGTGACGGTTACGGCCCCGACGCCGCCTACCCCGGCGGCGGCTGCGACGACGATCCCGAGTACGGCGGTGATTACGGACCCATCGACGCCGATGGGCACCCGACCGCCGACCTAACCCCCTTCGGCGGCGAGGAACCAGGCGACGGAGACGACGAAACGCCCTCGACCCCACCGCGATTCAGCAAGCCGGTGGTAATCGGCTTCCTCGGCGCCGTCGGCGTGGTCACGATCGGCGTGGCAGCCGCGATGGTCGGCATGCAATCAAGCTCAATCGAGCCGAGTCCCTCGGCCGCACCGGCATCCTCCGTCAGCGCCGTGCCCGCTCCGCCGCCACCACCGGCGGCGGCACCGATCAACGACCCGTCTCAAGACGTGCTGATTCCGTTCCAGGCGTCCTCACCCTGCCCGCAGGCCGGCTCCGGTTCGGCGCAGAACGTGGCCAGCGACGATCCCACGAGGGCGTGGGTGTGCATGCGCGACTCCGACGGCCAGGTCATGACCCTCGATCTCGGGAAGCCGATGAAGGTCACCGCCATCGAACTCACCCCAGGGTGGGTTGGCACCGACGCCAGCGGCGCCGATCAGTGGATGCAACACCGCGTGGTCACCCGTGTGCAATGGATTCTCATCAACGGCGCCGACCGCACCGTGGTCACCCAGGACACCAAGAACGCCCACGGTCCTGTTCCGCAGGCGATGCCGTCCAACGGCCCCGACCAAGGCGTGCTGGCCTCCCAAATCCAAATGGTGATCCTGCAGACGTCGCGCCCCCCGGCCGACAGCCCCGTCGCGGGCACCCCCACGCCGGGGGCGGACCCGTCCAACGGCGGCGGCATCCTGCCCGGCATCCTCGGCGCCCCACTCGGCGGCGAGCCCAGCACCGCGCCGAGTCAAGACCCCAACTTCGGCACCCCCGAAACCGGCTCCGATCCGGTCGACAACACCGTCGCGATCTCCTCGATCACGATCCACGGCCACCCCCCACTGTGAGAAAGGCCCACGACACCATGTCCTCGTCCACACCCGCGCTGCTGACCAACACCTGGCGCCGCCGCCTCGACAGCGGCGGCTCAGCAGTCCGAAACGTCCTCGCTGTCATCGCTTTTGCCGCATGCACCATCGTCGCAATCAACACCATCTGGGGCTGGCTCACCGACGAACCGATCGACATCGACGGCCCGGCCCGCGCGGCGGTCAACCGCACCGACTACATCGGCGGATACGCGGTCAACTGCGTACGCCTGCTGCTCACCGTCACCGAAGCGCAACGCTCAGCGCTGAACACCTGCTGGGCACCCGACGACCTGCGCTCCCTACCCACCACCCCACCGGTCGTCGTCGACTCCACGACCATCGCCAAGATCGTGCGGACCGCCGCCTACGACGGCGTCGAACAATGGCAAGTCGTCGTGCGGGTCAACCAACGCGCCTACACCAGCGCCACCCCCGAAACCACACTGCGCCAAATCAACGTGCTCATCAGCAGCTACGGCCTGCGCGCCTCTGGACTACTGGCCACCATCAACGACACCGGCAGCGGCGCCACCCTGCCGCTGAACTACTCGGCCTCCCTGCCCGTCGGTGCACCCGACGACAAGGGCCGCAACCGCCCCACCGGAAATCCCGTCTCCGACACCGTGACCGGCTTCCTCAACAGCTACCTCACCCCGGTCGGTGGGCTGGAACGCTACGTCAGCACCGACTCGGGCATCACCGCCGTCAACACCAGTCAGCGGGCACTGATGACCGCACTTGTGGCCACCCGCATGGTCGACGCCGGGCAGCAGCCCCCCGACGGCACCACCGTCCAGGTGCTGGCCACCGTCAACGAGCTGACCAACCGATACGCGCCGCAGACCGAGCAATACCCGCTGACCCTGACGCTGCGCTCGGGCAGCTGGACGATCACCCGCATCGATCCCGGCCCCCTGCTCAACGGGGACGCACAACTGACTCCCGTGGCACCTAGCCCCGGCCAACCCGCCCGATAACCCACCGCAGAAAAGGAATCCATCATGACCGCAATCACCGAGGCCACCGCCGACACCCGCATCCTGGCGATCGCCGACCTCGTCCAAGGCAGCCAAGGCCTCTACACCATGGGCGTGGCCATCCTGGCCATCCTGTTCCTCATCGCCGGCGGCGCGCGGGGCCTGGCCGCCTTCGGTGGTGGTCGCATCGGCTCAGCGATCGGCTGGGTTGCCGCCGGCATCATCTGCGCCGTCGTCATCGGCAGCGCCTACGCCATCTACGTCTCCACCAAGCAGACCGTCGACCGGCACACCGGCGTCACTTCCGGACAGTTCGGCTGACCATGACCGACACCGCCCAACTGTTCACCGGTGTCCACGACACCCCCGTGTACACCAACGTCCTGTTCGACAAGCCGCTGCGGATCTGGGTGGCCGTTCCCGCCGTCGTGGGAGCGGTCACCACCATCCTGCTCGCCGTGCTCAACCTGTCCTCCGGGCACGCGCTGGCCATCCTGATCGCCGGGGCCCTGGTCACCGCCGCTCTCACCGGACTCGGCGCCCTCGTCCCCCGCACCCGGCCCAGCCTCGCCTTTCGCCTCAAGGCTCTGCGGGCAGCGGTCCGGCCCACCGTGCAGACCAGCACCGACACCGCCATCCTGTCCCGCCCCCAACTGGTCGACAATCTGTGGTTCGGCGCCGACGGCTCGGTGTACGCCGGATTCTTGCTCTCTGGGCTGCCCTATCACCTGCAGTCGATCCGGCGAAAGACCGGTGTCGCCGACTTGCACATGCTGCTCGGGCGCGAACTGCCTGCCGACAGTTGGCTTTACGGTCTCGGTGTCGCCCAGGACCAACGCCAGCTGCTGCGCGCCATGGTGCACGGCTATCGCGATCGCAGCGACTGGCTGGCCAGCTGCGCCCAGGTCGCCGAGCAGCTCGCCGAGCAGGCTCCCAAGACGCGGCTGTACTGGCTGATGGTGCCCGTCGACGCCGGCCGCGCCGGTCACAACGTGGTCGGGTCGGCCACCAAGCTGAAAGACTGGTTCGCCGGCCGGGACAAGGAGTCCGATTCCTCCTTGCGCGCCTACGCCGAGCTGGCGTTCGACATCGCCAACTCGCTTCCCCCGGAGTTCGCGCCGATGCCGGTGACCCCGGCCATGTCCGCGTGGTTCTGGCAGCACAACACGTGGCTAGGCACCTACACAGAACCTCTGCCGCGGCGGCGCTACACCACGAGCATCGCCGCCGACCAACTCCCCGCCGCGGCGTTCGACGAAGGCGATCAACACAACCGCCCGCGCCGGCCCAGCATCTTCAATGCCCTGCCGTCCTGGAAGAAGTACATGCGCGTCTCGCCCGCAGACGGTGGGCTCGCCGTCGCGGACAGCTACCAGGCGATCCTGCCTGTGGTCGACGCACCGGAAGGCGGGATCGTGTTCCCCGGTTCGGAATTCCTCTCTGCTGTCGACGATCTGGACACCGGTGCCGTGTTCGATTTCGCGATCAATCTCACCGCCCGTCCGCGTGAGCTGGAGTTCCGGCGCAACGACCGGGCCCGCGGCAACATCGATGACCAGTACGACCACCGCGGCGACGTCCGCAACGGCTACATCGAGCTGCACGCCACCGAACGCAAGATCGCCGAGTACAACCGTCTCCTGTCGGCCAACATCGACGAACAACCCCTGTCGTCGGGGTTTTTTGTGCACGTCGGCGCCGCCGATGCTCGCACCCTCGACCACAGCATCAAACGGCTTCGCGAGGAAATGACCCAGTCCGGCCAAATCGTCATCCGCCACTACCGTGGCGTCCACACCCGCCTGTGGTCAGTGTTCAACCCCGGTGTCCCCCAACATAAGAGCGGCGCCGACCAGTTCAGTCATGCCACCACCGCTAGCAAGTGGTCACGCTTCGTCCCGCTGATCTCCTCCCAGCTGGGCAACGCCACCGGCATGCTGCTGGGCTTCAACAAGAGCAACGCCAACAACAGCGCCGTGCTCCTGGACCTGCCCGGCACGGCGCGCCGCAACCACAACCCGTGCCTCATCTGCGCCGGGGCACCCGGCTACGGAAAGTCCTACACGGCCAAGCGCATCGTCAAAGCTGAACTGCAGCGCGGCGCCCAAGCTTTCATCGTTGAACCCGACGAATACGGCGAATGGGCAACAGCATTGGCCGACGTCCCCAACAAAGCGGTCATCGACATGGCCGGCGGTGACTTCGGCTGTGACGCCCTGCGCATCTTCCCCGAACGGGTCGCCGGGTCCTACTGGCTGGACTACATGATCCCCATGTTGGGACTCGACGTGCGCAGCGTCGCGGTCGGACGCCTGCGCACCCTGCTCACCCCGGCCGCGCGCCGCGCTCTTGGGATCACGAGCACCGCGGCGCTCATGCGCTACATCCGCGATATCCAAGCCCCCGCTGGGGAAGCTGACACCCGCTCAACGCAAGTTGGGCAACTGGCTGAGGACCTGCGCCCCGTCCTGCTGGCTCTGGATTCCTGGGCCACCTATGAATTCACCCGTGCCATCTTCGACGACACCCTGCCCATTCCCGACCTCGCCGCACTCGACGTCACGATCTGGCAGACCGGCAGCCTCGACCTTCCCGACGCCGAAGAGATGGCCAACCCGCACCTGTACGCCGCCCTCAGTGACCGCCAGCGTGCCTCCATCGCCATCTACGGCATGCTGGTGCGCCTCGCACGTGTCAGTTTCTTCAACAACACCAAGCGCTTTGGGCTTCTGGTCCTCGAAGAAGCAGGCCCGCTGCTCAACTCGCGGACCGGAGCCCGCGACGCTCATCTCATCAGCCGCCGTGCCCGCAAGCACTACACCGGGATGCTCATCATCACCCAAAACCCGATCAAGGACCTGGCGCTGATGGGCGACGAATTCATCACTCAGCAGATCATCGTGCCTTTCGAAAAGGAAGGCATTGCCCGCGCCGTCGGGTCCAGCGTCGGGCTGCCGCTCGACGAGTACCCCGAGTTCCATGATTTCTTCCTCGCCAAGGCGGCCACCAACCAGATGCGCGATCCCACCGCCTTCGACGACGACCTTGACGGCACCGGCCGCGCTAGCGTGCAGGGGCGCGGAGACCTCGAAGGGCGCGCCTTCTTCGTCGACGAATTCCGCCGCCTCGGTGCGATCCAGGTGGCACGTGAACCCGACGACGCCCTGCACCGCGCCTTCGACACCACACCTGACCAAGGGGCCGCCTGATGACCACCGCAGTCCTGTCCGCGCGTCCGCTGCGCGACATCGCCGCCGAGCGCCTCGGCTATGAGCTTGCCCTGCACCCTCGGCTGCGGCGCGTCCTGATCTTCGTCCTGGCGACTCACACCCTGGCACTGTGGGCGCTGATCACCGCCCCCCGGGCCACCGCCGCGACCATGGCCGCCGCGCTGAACTGGACCGGTATCACCGACAGCTACGGCGTGCCGATCGGCGCGTACTTCCTGTCCACCGTCGACACCATGGAAGCGCTCACCGAAGGTGGCCCCGACGTCAGCGTGGTCGACCCCGGCTCCTGGGTGAAGTGGGGCGCTCACGCGCTGACCACCGGTCTCACCCACGAAACCGTCGCCAGCTGGGTCCAAGCCCAGGCGTCCTGCTACATCTTCCTCATCGCCGCGGTGCTGTGGTTGCTCAAATTCGCCATGTCGAGCACCTGGATGTCCTGGCTGGCCATCTGGTTCAAACCGATCCTGGAGGCGCTGCGGCAGCTGCTCGTCGAGCTGCACGTCTTCCCGATCTGCCTGGCCCTGGGCATCGGCGTCGGTGCCTTCCACATCCTCTGGCACGGGCGCCGCGGCCACGGAGCAGCCATCATCCTGTCCGCCTTCGCCATCGGCATGCTCGGCCTGTGGCTCACCCGCGACCCCCTGGGCGAACTCACTGGTAACGACGGACTGATCAATCAGGCCCGCACCCTGGGATTCAGTGTCGCCCAGGCGGCCACCAACAACGGACCCATCGCCGGTGGCGGTGCCACCGGCCAGCTCAGTCACCTCACCAGCGTGCTGGCCGACGCCTTACTGCGCGCGCCGCTGCAGATCTGGAATTTCGGCACCACCGTCGACTCCATCGGCAGCTGCGGCAACGCCTGGTCGACCGCCATCATGAGCGGGGTGCGCGACGCCCCCGCCCACGCCATGTCCTCCTGCGGCGCCCCCCAGGCGCTGCATTACGCCCAGAGCATCGACGGCAGTGTCTTCGCCCTCGGCATCGGATTCTGCTTGCTGGGGCTGGTTTTCGCGGTGTTCGTCACCTACGTCACCTACAGCTACATCATGGTGTGCGGTGCCGCGCTGCTCAACGCGGTCATGGCCATCTTCGCCGTGGGCCCGGCCATGATCCACGGTGCCCCGCGCCGGCGTGCCCGGCGCCGCCTCGAACAGTTCTTCCGCCACGCCTTCCTGGTGTTCGTCTACGTGCTCTACACCTGCGTGTCCGCCCTGCTGATCCTCAAAACCGTCGCCCCCGGAGGCCTAGCCTCCCAGGTCGGCATGACCAGCCCCGTCGCCATGCTCGTCCTGGTCGCGCTGTGGTCGGTGGTGGCCACCGGCGTGTTCTGGTACCTCAAACGCGAGATCCTGCACGACCACACCCGCCAGGACCTCGTCCAAACCGTCCGGCAAGCAATCCACCTCGGCAACAGCGGATACCAACGCGCACAAGACAAACTGACCCAGGGTCGCGACCTGGCAGACAAGGCGCGCCAACGGTTTTCGCGCTCACCCGGAGCCGAAGACACCTCCACATCCAGCACAACAATCACCCAGCCCGCCGTGCCCGGCCGTCCGCCGGCCGGGAGAACACGAGTCGGGTCCGCCGGGTGCACACCAGGAGCACCAACCTCGCCCCCCACCACCGCCATTGGTCAGCCCGGCAGCTCGGCCGCCGCGACGTCGGCCTCACGGGCCGGTGCCGGCGCGGCAACGAGCGCGTCCGGAGCTGCCGGTGCCGCAGAGGCCGGCGCGGCAGTCCTGGCCCCCGAAGTCGCCATCCCCGCTGCGATCGCGGTCGGCGCAGCCTCCAAGATCAGAGCTGGCCACCGACAGTCGTCGGCCCCCGCACAGCCACCCAACGGCAGCCGGAGCCGCGAACGGGGCGCTGAACCCGCACCAGCACCGGCACTTCCGGCCGCTCGTCAGTCAGGACTGCCTTCGCCGGCTAAGCCCGCCTCCGGTCCCGCAGCCGGTGATCCGGCCGGGACGACGGCACGCCCGACACGGCCGATGCCGCCGCAGGAGGCCCCGCAGCCCGTCCCAGGACGGGACCGGTCATGACCGAGAGCCGTGCCCACCACCGGGCGATCGTGCACGCTGCAGCCCTGTCGACAAACCCCGCCCTCGCGTGTGCCCGCACCGACCTACACACCGCCGTGCGGGCTGACGACGAGCACCACCGCCGGCAGTATGCCCTCTCGGCCCGCGACAGTGCAGGCGAGGTCCTCCTGGAGCCTAAGAGCACACCGCTCGAGCGGGACTACGCCAGACGGTACTTCGAGGACGCCGACGCCATGATTGCCAAACCCACTGCCATGACGGCCGCGTGGAGGCAGTCATGAATAGCCCGCACGGGCTGACAGTTGCAGCAGCCGAACAGCACACGTGCGGTGCCGCCAACTGCGGCACCGACATCCCCGCCGAGACGTTCCTCTGCGAACCCCACACCAAAATGCTGCCGGCGCTGCTTCGTCATGCAATCCGCCGACAGTTACGAGCCCAGTCAAGTTCCCACCGAAAATCGCTACCTCAGCGCCGCGATCGAGGCAATCGCGCATAAAGAGACACGCGCGAAGACGACGCTGGGACGACGTAAGCCAGTTCAGCTGGCTCTCTTCGACCTGTAACAGCTGACCGCGGGCGTGCCGCCCTTGCCGTCAGTCGACAGGCGCTACCGCCTCAGGACGTGAACACGATCTTTAGGCAGTAACGGGGCGTCACGGGGCCCCCGTTCATGCTCGACGACGTAGACAGGTTTGCGCTGCGACCAGCCCGGGCCGCAGGCCTGCTGGCGCCAAAACGGCGCGACTGGCCATCGGTGCGTTCGCGCATCAGTGCGTGAACGACTGCCTCGGCTAGCCTTGTCTCCGGACGCTGTGCGGGGACGCAACTCGACCAGAGTTACCGTCGACGGCGGCTGTGGGCGACGGGGGTCAGATACCGGGCCGGGTTCACCGGCACTCGGGTCGGTGTCGCGATCGGCGGACTTGTCCTCAGTGCCGGGGGCCGCCCCGGAGTCGATCGAGCGAAGCGTGGACACGTTGGCCTGGCTCATCAGTAGCCACGCCGCCCCGACGATGCTGACGAACGGCTGAGCGGCCGGGTCCCCCTCGACTTCCTGCGTGCGTGGATGGTTGGGATTCAACAGGATTGAATGGGCCGGATACACCGGTGACCACATCTCGAGTGGAGTTTCCAACCCGGAATCGTGCGCCAGACGGCTCGCGGGAACGAGCTGCATCAGCCCGTCTGAGCGGGTGCGCCAAAACAGCGCGTCCCAGGGCACCGAATGCCCACCCCCACTTTCGGCTCCCGGCCCATACGGAACGTCGCCGATGGGGCGGGCCCAACACAGCAGACCGGTGGACGCGGGTACCGCTGCGGCCGGCGTCCATTCCGGCAGGCCTGCCGCGGCATCGTGAACCACCCCGACCATGTCGCGAGAGACCCAATACATCGCGGCCTCATGAAGTGCTGCAGCGTCGTCACCCATCTCCGACACTGCCGCGCTCACGCGATCGATCGCTTGGCGTACTCGCCGCGCCGAGCCGCGGGGCGCATCTGCTGCGGCGAGTTGAGCGCGGGCTTCCTGCATCTGTGCGACGCGAGCGCGCACCGTCTGATCCATCGCCTCACACCACTGTCGCCGGATGGTCGGCACACTTGTCGCCGCCCACGGCGTCTTGCCACGCGCCACTAGCCAGACCCGCCCGGCTTCACAGCCGTGCCGTGCCCGCTTGTGTCCGCGCTGCCGTCATGGCAGTGGGTTCCTGTCTGATTCGGCATCCGAGACCGCCGCCGCCACACCTTCGGCGACGTCTTCGGCGATGAGCTGTTGGAAAGGCAGCAGCTGCGCCTCGGTTAACAGGTCGTCTTGCGCCAGGAGCGCGTCGAGGTCCTCGGTGTCCAGACGGTTGTTGCGGTGATCGCGCGCCTTTTCGATGATGTTGCGGACGAAGCCGGCGTTGCCGAGCCAGTCGGTTCCGCGGATGACATCACCGTCGGGAGATCTGTTCTCCTGCACGTAAAACCGTTCGAACACGGGCCGTAGCGTCGCTTCCACCCCCTCGGCCAGAACGTCTTTGTACTCGGAGGCCATCAGCTCGGTGAGCTGCCACAGTTCATCGGGGGTGTAGGACTCGAACCGGATCACGGTCGGAAAGCGGCGGCGCAGACCTTGATTGGCGGTGAGCATTCGGTCCATCGCATTCGGATAGCCCGCCCCGAACACCACCAGCTCGGCGCGGTCGTTCTCCAGGTACGGCAGCAGGGTCTCCAAAATGGCTGTGCCGTAGGCGTCACCGCCGGAATAGCCGGTCTCGTAGAGGTTGTGCATCTCGTCGATGAACAACGCCCCGCCCATCGCGCCTTCCACGGTGGCCTCAGTGTTCTTCTCGGCATCGCCCATGTGCCGGCCGAGCAGCTTGGAGCGGCGCGTCTCCACCACGGTCGGTCGGCGCAGCACGCCGAGCCCGCAGAGCTGCTTGGTGAGTGAGCGCGCGACGGTCGTCTTGCCGGTTCCCGGCGGACCGAGTAGCAGAGTGTGCCGGGAGCTGACCGGCACCGGCAGCCCGGCTTTGGTGCGCAGTTGATTGACCTTGGTGGTCGAACGAATCCGCTTCACTTCGCGTTTGGCGGCCTCCATGCCGAGCATGGCGTTCAGTTCGGCGTCCCCCTCGGCGAGCAGCTTGCTGGCGACCGCTGAGTGCTTGGCCGCCTCAGCGGCTTCCTTCGAGGGTGCGCTGTCGGGGTCCCACGGGTCGGTGCGTGATTCGATGGCCTCGGGGCTGGTGAGCAGCAGGCGGATGGTCTGGTCGTCGAGCGCTTCACGGGCCGGCGCGAACTGGGCGTCACGCGAATAGGCGCGCCGCAGAAGCTGATTGGCGTCGTCGGCCTTGTCGAGGTGACGCAGGCACATGGCTTGGGTGTAGAGGGCAATAGTCGCCGCGGCCGGCAGCAGGTCGCTGTCGACGGCTTTCTGCGCGCGACGGAAGGCGTCTTCGAAGACACCGAGTGAGGCCAGCGCGGTCGCGGCCATTGCCGAGGCCGCCGCACCGTAGATCGGTAGCCGCCACACCCGGTCGGTGGAGAAGGTGGCCAGCACACCGGGCCAGCGTTTGGTCTGGAAGTGCAGTAGGCCGCGCGCGTAGAGGTGGGAGTCGGCGTCGAACGGGTCGGCGGGGTCGGCTTCCGACAGCAGCGCGTGAGCTTGGGCGTAGCGCTTCTCCCGGATCAGCGCGACCGCGAGAGCGGCGCGCAACGCATCGCGGGAGGTGATCTCCAGCTTGAGGAACACTCCATCGGAGACCATGGGCCGAAAGGCAGTGCCGCGCAGGCTAAGACGTTGGATTTCCCTGCCATAGGATTCGCGGGCATCCCAGGCGGCCTGCACGACTTCCAGGTTGTCATCGCCGGCGACGATGCGGGCCAGCCAGGCATCGCAGATGCCTGCGTCGAGTTGGGTGGCCTTTTTGAACATGTCGGCGGCCACGGTTGGGTTGTGGCCGGCCATGACGCCATCGACGTTGATGCCTGAGGCGAGTAGGCCCCGGGTCATCGCGGCGCGGGCGGGGTCGCTGGCTTGCGTGGTGGTCATCGCCGGTAATCCCTCTCGAAATATGTTGTGGTGTCAGCTCGCCCGATCACGCCACGCGCCGGGCTGCGGCGGCGATGTCGTTGCGTTCGGACTTCACGTCGATGTGTAACCGGTACCGGAATTCGGCCGTGCGGATGACCGCGGTGTTGTTGGAGTCCTGCTCCAGGTGTACATCGGCGACACTGGCCGTTCCCGGGTTCACGGCGCGCACGGTGACGGCGGCGGTGGGGTGGTTGCCTGTCGTTCCGGTGTGGTCATAGACGACCATCATGTCTCGGCCGCCATCGGGCAGCTCGTCAGGCACCGCGCGGACTACTCGCAGGCCGGGAGCGAGCGCGCTGCGCCAGCGTTCCGGGCGGCCCGACACGACAGCCACCCGGTAACCGGTGGCGGCTGCGCGCCGGGCGATCTGAAACAGCAGCGCAAGTTCCCCGGCGACGGTCACCGAGGCACGCCGACCCGGGCGCGCATCGCCTAGGGGAACCAGCATCGGATGGTGCTTGGCGGTCGTGCCGATCAGAATCCCGGTGGCGGCCATTGGTGCGCGCAGGTTCTCCCTGGCCCCCAGCTCGCGGTGCGGCAGTTGCAGCGCTGGCAGTGCGGGCTCCAGCAGGGTGGCACGCAGCGCCTGCTCCTGTTGCCCCGACAGCGGGTTGAGCCCCCGCAGCGGGGGCTCTTTGAGCGGGCCCGCCGTGGCGTAGCGCACCAGCATGCCCACCGAGACCGACCCGCCCGGCCGGGGTCGCAGCTGAATGCTGGTCATGGTGGCGTCGGTATCCGGTGCCCATAGCCGATCCAACGTCGCCGAGGTGATGTCCTGCGGTGACACCCAGTAGTTGGTCACCGCACCGGCGGGGTGCACGAGAGCCGACCACTGCGCCTGGGCGCCACCGGCCAGCGGGCCCGCGATCGCCGCGTCCAGCTCGGCCAGCTCGGCGGGATCCACCAGCCGCGACGGGCACCCGTGTGCGCCGAGCTCGACAGCCAGCCGCCGCGCGCAGGCGGCCAGCGTCGCTGCCACCGAGTCGCGGGCGGCGATAGCCCCGGCATTGTCGCGGCTGCGCATCCGCAACACACACCAGGTACTGCGCTGCCCGACCGCTCCGTAGTCGGCGATGATCCCCGAGTAGGTGGCCGCGTAATGGTGATGATCCGGTGCGGCCCGGCGCCGACCGACGCTGTGGATGTCGATCCCGGCCAGCTGCACATCGAACTGCTGCACCGCCCTGGCCACCACATCGACAGGAAGCAGGACCCCGGACTGCACCCGGTGCTGATCAAGTACCGAGGGAGTGTGCGAGGGGCCGTCCACGGCGACCACCGCCAACGCCTCGAAGTCATCGCCGCGGATCGCCAATTCATCGGTGGTCCAGCGCAGCCGGTACGGGCACACCGGCGCCTCGACGGTGGCGGCCGCGCTCCGCCGCAGCACCCGCCCCCCCGCCAGCGCCGCCAGAGTTGCCTGACGCCAGGTGATCAGCAGGGCCGCGTCGAGCAGTACCGCGATTGTGATCGGCACGGCCAGGGCGACCGGCCCGTGCCACAGGTGTGTGCCGGCGGCCAGCAGCGCGACGGTCGCCGCGAACGCGACGATCACCCGCCACCAGGTGAGCCGCAGTCCGATCGGGGAGGTCGATTTCACTGCATCCTCCTGTTGCGGACGATGGCCGCCACACCGACCGCGGCGACCGCCAGCAGCGCCACGGCGCCGATCGTGCCGAGCGCGATCCATACCGGGGACATGTCCCGTCCTGGATGAGGCGGCGGCAACACCAGCGGATCAGCAATGCGCTCAGGCGGGCGCGGATCTCCGTCGGGCAGGTTGTAGGTCAGCGCGGCAACCGGATCGACGATGCCGTACCCGATCTGGTTGTCCACCCCACGGGCCGGTGGGCGCGCGGTGCGGATGAGGCGGTTGATGATCTGGTGGGAGGTTAGCGTCGGGTACTTCTGGCGCACCAGGGCGGCCACCCCAGAGACGATCGCAGCCGAAAACGATGTTCCCCCAGGGTTAATCAGCTTAGTGTCGTTACCTTCCTTGCCCTCGACAGCGTTCATCAGGCCGTCGTCGCGGGCCGACAGACTTTCGATGTTGGTCCCTGGTGCGGCGATCGACACCCACGGGCCAGCCATGCTCAGGTCGGTCAGCGGATTACCGTCAGCATCCACCGCCCCCACCGTCAGCACATAGTCGGAAAACCAGGCGGGGGTGACCACCGTAGTCACGCCAGCCCAGTCGCGAGGATCGTTCGGGCTCAACGGGTTATAGATCGGGTTTTGCTTGCAATCCTTGTTGCTGGTGTTGCCCGCGGCCGCGACGATCACCGCATCCTTGTCGACGGCTGCGTAGCGGATCGCTGCGCCGAGTGCTTTCTGATCGACCACGTCGAGTGCGCTCATGCAGGACACCTCAGAGATGTTGATGACCTTCGCGCCCATGTTGGCGGCGTGGACGATGGCCCGCGCCATCGACTCGATGTCCCCGGCCTTACGTCGGGTCTCCGGATCCTCGTTACCGAACGAGTTTTCCGGGCTGAACGCCTGCGAGGATTGCCGGATGGAGATGATCTGCGCGTCCGGGGCGATGCCGGTGTAGGCGTCCGGAGGGGGAATCACGGGCGCTGGTGGCGGGGGCGGGGGCGGGGGCGGATCATCGGCCGGCATCGGCCCCGGAAAGTCGACCGGCTGCACGCGCAGCGCCCCGCCGTCGCTGTGCCAGGCCGCCGGCGGCGCGTCCGGTGGTGGTGGCGGTGGTGGTGGCGGCGGGGCCTGAATGATCACCGTCTGTGTCTGTGTCTGTGTCTGTGTCTGTGTCTGTGTCGGTGGCGGTGGTGGTGGGGCTTCCGATGTGGGAACGGTGTCGGGACGCCGCGTTTGGCGCGGCGGGGGAAGGCGCGTCTTCCCGTCCGCGGGCTGGGCCGCGATGATTGACGCCACGATGGTGCCGTGTGCGTCGCAGTCCTGCAGGCCGTCACCGTCAGAGACGTAGTTGATCCGCCCCGGTGTGTCCGGAGAGTTCTTCTTTTGGGAAGGATGGGCACGTGGGAGCGAAGTCATCGAGGCGGTATCCGGAGGAGCTGAAGCAGCGAGCTGTGCAGATGGTGGTGGATCTGCGTGGCGATTCGACGTCGGAGTGGGAGGCGATGGGTCGAGTCGCTGATCTGCTGGGTGTCGGTACTGCTGAGACGGTGCGTAAGTGGGTTCGCCAGGCCGAGATCGACGGTGGTGTGCGGGCAGGGCAGACCAGTGAGGAATCCGAAGTCCTGCGCAAGCTGCGTCGGGAGAACGCCGAACTCAAGCGGGCCAACGCGATCTTGAAGGCGGCGTCAGCTTTCTTCGCGGCCGAACTGGACCGGCCCTCTCAGTAGTCGTGGAGTTCATCAGCGCCCACCAGGGACACCGGGTGGGCGCTGATGGTCTCAAGTGGGGTGTCGAGTCGATGTGCGCCGTGCTGGATGAGTACGGCGTCACGATCGCCCCGTCGACGTATTACGCGCATCGGGCCCGTGGTGGCCCGTCGAAAGCCGATCTGGCTGATGCGCAGATTATTGACGCTATCTGGCGGCTGCGGCGATCTTCGGCACTGTTCAAGGTTCTCGGTGCCCGGAAGACATGGATTGTGTTGCGCACCAATGGACTCGATGTTTCTCGGTGCGTGGTGGAGGTCAAGTCCAGGGACGTGGTGTACGACGTCGTCGGGTGATTCTTCGAGTTGATGGTTCAGGCGGTGAGCGCCTCTGTGGTGGCCTCCTGTTCTGTCGGTGAGTTCTGGACGGCTTGTGATTTGCTGAGGACGTCCAGGCCGAGGTAGCGCCGGGATTCGGCCCATTCGTCGTGCTGTTCGGCCAGGACGGCACCGACGAGGCGGATCAGGGCGCCCCGGTCGGGGAAGATGCCGACGACGTCGGTGCGACGGCGGATCTCCTTGTTCAGCCGTTCCTGGGGGTTGTTGGACCAGATTTGGCGCCAGATCTGCTTGGGGAACGCGGTGAACGCCAGCAGGTCCGCGCGAGCATTCTCCAAGTGCTCGGCGACCTTGGGGAGCTTGTCGGCGAGCGCGTCGATGATCCGATCATATTGCGCAGCAACGGAATCAGCGTCCGGCTGGTCATACACCGAATGCAGTAGCGTGCGCACCCACGGCCACGACGACTTCGGGGTGATGGCCATCAGGTTGGTGGCGTAGTGCGTACGGCAGCGCTGCCAGGCCGCGCCAGGCACGGTGGCGCCGATCGCGGCCACCAGCCCCGCGTGCGCGTCGGAGGTGACCAGTTTGACCCCGGATAGGCCGCGGGCGGTCAGCGATCGCCAGAACGCCAACCAGCCCGCCCCGTCCTCGGCCGTGGTGACGTCGATGCCGAGGATCTCGCGGTAACCCTCGGCGTTCACACCGGTCGCGATCAGCGCATGCACGTTGACCACGCGACCGCCCTCGCGGACCTTGAGGACCAGGGCATCGGCCGCGACGAACGTGTACGGCCCGGCATCGAGTGGCCGCGTGCGGAACGCCTCCACGGCGGTGTCGAGTTCCTTGGCCATCACCGAGACCTGCGATTTCGACAGCCCGGAGATGCCCAGCGTGCCGACCAGTTTGTCCATCCGCCGCGTCGAGACGCCCAGCAGGTAGCAGGTGGCCACCACCGTGGTCAGGGCCCGCTCGGCGCGTTTGCGTCGTTCCAGCAGCCAATCGGGGAAGTAGGAGCCCTGCCGCAGTTTCGGGATGGCGATGTCCAATGTGCCTGCCCGCGTGTCGAAGTCACGGTGGCGGTAGCCGTTGCGGTGGTTGGTTCGCTCCCCGCTGCGCTCGCCGTAGCCGGCGCCGCACAGTGCGTCGGCCTCGGCACCCATCAGGGTGTGGATGAACATCGACAGCAGCTCGCGCAGCACGTCGGGATGAGCGGCGGTGAGTCGCTCGGTCAGGACCTGCTGCAGGTCGATATCGTGGACAGTGGTCATCGCGTGTGTTCCTTCTTTGCTCGAGTGACTTTGGACGGTCCCTCGAAGAATCACGCGATGACCTTCAATCACTCGGCTACGACACGCCGGTACCGCTAATCAGGTCCGACTCGTACACCACTCTGCTGGACGCAACCGTGGTGGAGCGGGTCATGCGGGAAATGGGTTGGCGTGGTGCATGCAAGCGGCGGCGGGTGCGCACCACAGTCGCTGACCCGGCAGCGACTCGGGCTCCGGATCGGGTCCGGCGGTGTTTCGTCGCCGGTGCACCAGACCGGTTGTGGGTCGCCGATTTCACGTATTGCCGCACCCGTGCCGGCTGGGCCTATACGGCGTTCGTCACTGATGTTTATGCCCGCAAGATCGTGGGCTGGAAAGTGGCCACCGAGATGACTCAGAAGCTGGTCACCGATGCGATCAATCACGCTATCGATACCAGGAAGCGTTCCGGTGCAACGACTTTGGCTGATCTTGTTCATCATTCGGATGCGGGTTCGCAATATACCGCGGTGGCGTTCACCGAGCACCTGGCCCTCGAAGGCATACTGCCGTCAATCGGCACCGTCGGGGATAGTTTCGATAATGCTCTGGCCGAATCGGTGAACAGCAGCTACAAGACTGAACTCATCGACCATCAACCGCTCTATCCCGGCGCTACCGAACTGTCCCTGGCAACGGCCGAATGGGTCGCTTTCTACAACCGTCAGCGACCCAATGGCTATTGCCAGGACCTGACACCGGACCGGGCCGAAGCGCTCTACTACCATCGCCTCCAGCACCCTCAAACCGAGGAGGCACTCAAGTAACAGAGCCTCCGAACACACCGGGGCGGATCAAGTCGCCGCCTGGAATGAGGTTGGGTAGGCGCGGGTGGGGATTGACCCCGGTGTCGATGACCGCCACGGTGACGCCCGCGCCGCGGCCGAATTGCCACGCTTCGGAGAGATTCATCATGTCCAGATAGCGGGGCTGCACCCGGTAGTCGGTGCCCGGGAGTGTGCCCACGCGCGGGCAGTAGGCCCCCTGCTTCATCGGTTCTGGCGGGGTGGGCGGTCCGTCCGGTGGAACGGCTGCGGGATCGATGGTGGGCGGGGCGACGGCGACCGCGGTGGGCGCGGTCGCCAGCGCTGGTGCCAACGCCATCAGGGTCACGCCGAGCAGGCACGTCGCGCTGCGTACGGCAGCACCGGTGTTCATGAGCGGTACCGGATTGCCGTGAACACGCCCATCAGCCAGAACGTCAGAGGGAAGGGGGCGATGAGCAGCAGGTAGCCCACCCATTCCACGATCTGTTTGAACATCGGGCTGTAGACGTGCGTCGGGACGATCGACGCCAGCGCTAGGCCGGCGGCGGTGAGCACCAGCATGGTGGCGCACCCGATCAGCAGGGCCGCCGGTGACCACAGCCCGACTGCGTAGCGCAGGGGCACGGCCAGCCCGATGGCGACCGACGCGACAGCCAGCAGGGTCGATTGACGCCTGTCGGTGTAGGAGCGGGCGTGCAGCAGGATCGCCCCCGCGCTGGTCGCAGCGACCACCACGGGCAGCCATCGTTGGTCGGTGCGCGGATCGCACAGTGCGGTCGCGCTGATCACCATCAGGCCCGAGAAGCCGGCCAGCAGGCCGGTCAGAAGGCTGTGGGCTCGGTCAACGGAGATGATCACGTTGCGGACCGACTCGGGGCCTTCGAGCGTGGGGGTGTCGCCGCTGGGCACCACCACGGCATTGGGCAGATCAGGGCGAGTCTCGAAGATCCATCGCCCGCTAGCAGACGGGAAGACCGGCAGCCGGAGGTTGGCCAGCATGCGCGCAAAGCCCGGCGCCAGCTTGATGCACACCAGGGACACCAGCAGCACAATGCCCAGCAGAGTCACCGCTGAGGTGACCAGCAGCATCCGCGCCACCCCGGCGGCCAAGGCGGCCATGCTGATGACGACCACCGCGGTGCACAGGGCGATATGGCGGCCGGTGAATCGAATGATCAGCCCCGCTGCGGCCAGGGTGACCGCGGCACCCACTCCCGCATGGACGGCACCGAGCGGACCAGGAATGGCCAGCGCGGCCGCGACCGCGGTCGTGGCGGCCGTCAGCAGCAGGAAAGTGTCAGCGACAAACAGTTCGGCGCGCAGAACCTCTGCTCGTTCAGGCTCGACGGTGCGAACATCGCCGGCCGCCCGCCGAGTGCGTGAGGAGCGGATGCCGGTGACGGAGGCAGCGACGATCAGCACCAGAGCGCAGACGCTGGCGGCTGCGCTGGCGATCGCGTCGTCGTGGCCGTAGCGCCAGCGCAGCAGCAGCGCGGTGACCAGCAACATGGCGATGGCGACCAGGACCACGCCCACCCGGGCTGCCCACGGCGGTGTTACTGACGGCCAGTGCTTGCGCAGTTCGGCGGGGATGGCGCTGGTGACGTGCTCGATCACCGGAATCCGCGTTTCGGCGTCGTCGATGAAACGCAGCCACAGGGTGGCACCGTCGAGGACGCCCTGTTCACTGAGCGAGCGCTTGGGCTTCAACGGTGTCCCGTCGACCCAGCACAGCGCCCACCGTCCGCGTCCCGGCACCGCATCGTTCGGGCGGACCGACAGTCGGGGCTTGCCGATCTCGCTCAGGCGGCTGTTGAGCACGTCGACCAGAGCTGGTGTCTGAATACCGATCGCGGCGGCGGCGTCGAGGCGCACGCCGATCGATATGTCGTTGATCATGACCGCGACCAGCACCTGGCGCAGCTGCTCGGATTCTTCCCCCGCTCCAGCGGCTACCGGGGCATCACGAACCGAGGTCACCGCAGTGCCGTCCGTCCGCTACGGAAGCCTTGCGCCATCCACGCGGCCACACCCAGGTAGGCGTACTGGGTGTCGCGGCGCAGCGCATCCCAGTCCAGCTGGGGGCTATCGCGCAGGTGCTTGTCCCACGGGATCGAGGTGACGCCGCCGACGCGCTGGCCGATCGTTTCGCGCACCTTGGCCATGAAATCCTTGTCGGCGCAGTTGTACACGTCGTTGAGGACGAGCGCCGAGCGGCGCAGCAGGGCCTGGTACTCGCTACGGGCGGCCAGCCATTTGATGGTGGTTTCCGCTGCGGCCGCGCCGTCGAAATTCATGGTGCCCACGATGATCAGCGAATCGACCTGGGATAGCACCGTCTGCATGACGGGGTGCTCGATCTCCGGGCCGCAGTCGACCAGCGCCAGTTGATAGAAGCGGCGTACCCGGCGCAGCACTGCCCCGAAGGCCTCCGGTGAGAGGTCAAACGGATTGGCTACGTTCTGGTTGGCCCCCAGGACCTCCAGGCCGGGCTTGTTTTTGCCGGTGTAGTGCCGGGCCATCGGGTAGCTGTGAAGGTTGTTGTCCGCCAGGAACTCTCGAATTGAGGCGGTGGCCGTCGGATCGATGAGGCGGCCCAGCGCGCCGTATGTGGGGTTGGCGTCGATCGCCAGCACGGGTTCATTCTTGCGGTGGATGGCGTAGGCAGTTCCCACCCCAGCGGTGGTGCGGGTCTTGCCCACTCCCCCGCGGATAGACACCACGCCGATCAGGTAGTTGCCCGGAATGTTGGTTTTGATGAGGTCGATCTGCTCGCGCAGCTGCTGCTCGGCCGGCCCAGCACCGAGATTGATCGTCTTGGCCGACCCGAGGTACACAGCCTTGCGCCACCCCATTTCGGGCGGCAACTTCCGCGCGGACACGACGTCCTCGGCCCGCAGCGCCGGAGCGTTGGATGCGTCGGCGAAGCTGGAGCCGCTGGCATCCCACAGCGGCGCTGACTCGCGCGCTACGCCATTGTTGGCCGCTAACGGTGCCTGCGAAGGCCGGGCGGGAAAGGGCTGTGACGGTGGGCGGTGCGCCGCGGCCGGGCCGCGGGAGTAATCGACGAACGGCCCCGAGAGGGCCTGCCCGGCATCGGCGGAGCCCGCGTCGGCGAAACCGCGGGGCGGCGTCGCAGGCGCCTGGTGCCGCCGGTCACCGGTGTAGTCGCCGGTGGTGTCGCGGTGACGCGGAGCGGGCTCGCGGTACTCCCCTGCGCCCTCGGCCGGGCGCGAAGGTGCACCCGGGCGGCGCTGCTCGTCGGGTCGCGGCGCGGGGGGCGGTGGCACCAAGGGCGAGGCCACAACTTGTGTGGTTTCTGCCCAGTTGTCCGGCATCGCCTGATAGGGCGGGGCTTCGGGTTCAGGTAACGACGGCACCTCGGGGACCTGCGGTTCAGCGCCGATGTCGGCCTCCCGGTCCAGACCCCGAACAGGCGGGCTTTCGTCGGGGTCCTGCTCGTTCAGGTACCGCGCGGCGAATTCCGGGTCCATGCTCATATAACCACCCCAATGGCTTGATGAAAGTGATGATGCAATCGTAGGGCCGCCAAATACCGGTTAACTACGCCCAAGCGAGAAAGTTCGGTACATCCGTTGCTGATGGGCGCAGGCATTACGCGAATCGTTGATGGTTTTCCCAGTCGCGGACATTCACGCTGCTCAGCACGGTTCGAATGCCTTGCAGGATTTGGCTGGGCGACCCGGGCGCTATCACCATCCAGTCCTGAGTGGAGCCGCGCGGCGCCAGCATCTGGTACAGCGCGACCCGTCCGCTGTCGGTGTCGCGGATGTTGAGCGCTGTGACGCTGGTGTCCCGGCGGGCATCGGTGTGGGCACGCGCGTATACGACTGCCTCGACGACCGGCTCATCCAGTAGCGCCCCGAGCTCGGCCAGCGCCGCCGGCGGAACACCGAGTGAGCGCAGCGGAAGGTCGCGCTGCGGGTCTTCCGTTGCGGCCGCCCGCGCGGCGGCTGCACTGAGAGTGTCCTCGTAGGGAAGGTTCATCGGCTCGATGCGCGAGGGCTCGACCGGATGCAGCGCGTTGAGCTGATCGACAATGATGTCGCGAAGCCAGACCGCCGAGTTACCGTCGAAGTCGACATCGTCGATGGTGATGTCGTCACCGGCGCGAGCTGCCGAGACCCACCGGCCGTCGCGGCGGGCGAGCACGATCTGCAGCTGGTTCTCCGGAATGTCGCGCCGCCACGTCCCCGGATCGGTGACGTCAATGCGTCCCTTCCACGAAAGTGCGCCCCGCGCAATGAGAATGGCCACCTCGACATCGGGGGCTGCCAGTGCCCGCATGCGCGCGGCCACGGCGGGAATCACGTGTCCGTCGTGGCCTACCACGCCCGCCTCTTGAAGTTGTTCGATGCGCGGGTCTCCGGAGATCCACGTGCTCTCCCGTGGCGCCCCATACGGCACCGTGCTGAGTTCCGGTGCCACCGTGGCGATATCGAGCATGGCTTGCAGCATCCACATACCGTGCGAGTTGACTGTCACATCGGCGACGGGTTCGGCACTGTGGGCGGGAAACATTGTGCGCGTGTCCTTTACGTTGGGTGGTCTGCCGTTGTACGGCTGCTATGTCGTCGTTGACGAAATCGAATGCGGCGGCACCCTCGGGTGAGGGTGCCGCCGCATACTCAGGCGGTTGGCGCTCGGTAGAAGCTAGCCGCCGTGAGGTGTCGTGGGGCAGTGCGTCCGCTGCGCTTGTGCGTGGCGGCGGCGCACCCCCTTGCTGGGGTCGCTCAGAGCGACCAGGTGTTGCCGACACCGCTGTCGGTGTGGGCGGTGTTGCCCGCGACGGTCCCGACCTTGCCGCCGTGCTCATGGAGCTGCTCGAAGATCACCCGGAAGTTGCGGTTGAGCTCGTTGACGAACTCCTGGAAGCCGGTGCTACCGGTGCCGCCCCAGAAGTCGGCGCAAGCGTTGAGGTCGTTGAGGATCGCCTGGTGCTCGGCTTCCAGTGAGCCCGCCTGGGCCTGCAGCAGTTTGCCGTGGCCTTCGACGTCTGAGTAGTGATAAGAGATGGGCATGGTGTGAACGTCCTTGTCTGAGAAGGGATGTCAGTGGTTGTCGGGGATGGGTCAGGACTTCAGCGCGGCGGCGTTGGCGTGTTCCTGCTGCTCGTAAGTGTCAGCCGAGGTGCGCAGATTGTCGCTGACGAAGTGCATCTGGTTCTCGATGTTGCGGAACGCGCGCATCATCTCCTCCACGGTGCCCAGCGACGTCGTGTTGGCGTCACCGTCCCAGCCGGCGCCCGCGATGCCCGTGGACGAGGCGTAGGCCTTCTGGGCGTCGGAGGTGATGTTGGAGGCGTGATTAGCGAAACGGCCGGAATAGTCGCGCATCGCGGCCGGGTCGGTCATGAAATTGGACATCTATTTGCTCCTGGGTTGTCGGTGTAAATGCTGGCCATTTGCTTGGACTCTGTAATCGTGTCCTGACGGCGCGCTGTATAGCAATGCGCCAAAAATCTTTTCGTGAATTGAGTTCCCGACCCCCTTCGGTATCCGCCCGGCCGCCGGCTCAGCGCGGTGTGGGAAGGACGCGCACGGGCGCGCCATAGGACGGGCCATTGCCCGAAGAGTTGTCTTTGCCCTGCATAGCCGCCATGGGCGCCGCTCCCCCTGCTCCCACGCCTCCGCTCGCGGCAGACGGTGCGGCAGCGCCACTGGCTGCGCCGGTCGCCGAGATCGGTGCGGCACCCGCGCCGCCCGATTGAGCGCTCGCCGCCCACGTCGCCGGCACCGACAATCCACCCATGCTGCGGGCGCCGCCCAACCCGGCCGAGAGGGCTCCCATCCCGCCGCCACCAAAGCCGCCGCCACCGAGCCCGCCAGCAGGCCCCAGAGTGGAAGCCGCCGAGGTCAGCGCACCGGTGCCACCCATACCGCCCATCGAAGGATTCATCATGCTCATGAACGGAGACAGCAGCGACTGGAAGCCGCCCAAGCTCTGCAGCGGGTTGCCCCCGCCGCCCATCAATGGCGACGCCAGGCCCTGCAACGCCTGCGGAACAGCGCTCATGAACTGGGGTGCCATCGCCATGATGGAGCTGGCGTCCCCGCCGCCCATGCTGGCCGTCGACTGCCCCGCCGATGCCGCATTCTGGCCCGCCTGCCCGGCCGCCGTCCCGCCCGCCTGCGCGACAGCGGCGGCCTGGCTGGCGAAGCCGCCAGGATTGACCGTGGGCGCGGGAGCCATGAACGGGACGAGCGATCCGGTGATGCCGGCAGCGTCGGCACTGAACCCGTACATCGTCGACGCGTCCTGGCTCCACATCTCGTCGTACGCGGCGACACAGGCGGCAATGGGGCCAGCGTTGACGCCCATGAAGTTGGTGGCGATGAGGGTTTGGAGCAGATTCCGGTTGGTCTCGATCACCGGCGGGGGCACCGAGCCCGCATGCGCGGCCCCGATCGCCAGAGCGGCTTGCGCGGCCGCGAGTGCGGTTTCCTGGGCTTGGGTCGCTGCCTGAAAGAGCCAGCGAACATTCTCCGCACCGCCGGCGGCCATCATTGTCGAGGACGGGCCCTGCCAGCCGCCAGCGAGCAGCGCCATGATGGCCGAATTCAACGCGGCGGCGTTACTGGCCAGGTTGGCTGCCAACGACTGCCATGCACCTGCCGCCGCGGTCAGCGGCGCTGACTGGGGTCCGGCGTAGGCACGCGCGGAGTTGATCTCCGGCGGCAGCGCTCCGTACTCAACCATGGCTGTGGGTGTAGGTAAGTTACATCGCCGCCACGGCGTTGAACGCCTCGGTGGCTGCGTAGCTGGCGCCGGATGTACCCAACGCTCCGGCAAACATCGCATGCCAGGCTGAGGCCATACCCGCCATCGCCTGATACAGCGAGCCGTGGGTGCCGAACGCGGCCGACAGCAGCAGTGCCGTCTCATTGGCCTGCCCAGGCGCCACGGCCGTCGTGGGCGCGGCGGCCGCAGCGTTCCCACTGGTAAAGGCCGAGTTCAGGGCCGTCAACGTGCCGGCCGTACTACCCATTTCTAACGGTTCAGTGGTGACGAACATGGAACGTGACCCCCTTGTGTCGCGTCGAATTTCCAATATGAGTGTAACGGGAGTTTTGGGTGGGTGCGGTGCGCCAAAATCAATTCGCTCCAGCCTCCGGCGAAGTGTCATGGCCAACTTGAACGTAAAGTCCCGATTCGCCGGTACTCATCAGGAATCCACGGCCAACCGGCATGGGGTGGCCCTTCCACCGGCCGCGCACAAAGCCTTCTTCGCCGTCAGAATCCATCACCAGCAGGGGTGCGTTGGCCTGCTTCATGGCGCCCAGCAGCGGATCGGCGCGGTCTGATCCGGCCCATCCGCCGAAGCGGCGGGCGTAGATGATGCGCAGGCCGACGTCGGCGGCGGCGTTGGCGCTGGGCACCAGGTCGCGTAGCGGGGCGTCAAAACCGAACGGCAGCCGATCGGCGTCGTCGATGATCAAGAAGATTTCCGGACCCGACCACCGCCGCTCCAAACTCGCGTCCACGTCGAGTCCTGATTCGGGCAGCCGGGCGGTCAGGATGCCGTTGAGCTGCGTCGCCCAGGGCCCGATCTCATCGTTGCGGTAGGTGAAGCGTTCCAGGTAGTCCTTGCCCAGTATGCGCAGCAGTTCACGGCGCGGGTTGACCAGCCACACCTGCGCGGGGGGCCGTGTGTCGCGCGGATCCGGCACCGCGGCGCTGGCCCCCGGCGCGTAGACGCGCGCGATTTCACGCATGATCGCCGAGAGCGCATTGGTCCGTCCACAGTCCTCGCGGCCGGTAATGATCAGGAAGGGTGAATCCTTCTCCAGGCCGACCAGCTCGTCGCGCTCGTTGATCGCCCATGCCATGCCCGCGTGCTGTTCGCGCTGTGCCCGCGTGTGCAGCTCGGCCAGCGTTACGTTCATGGGCAACTGGCGCACGCGAGGGGCGGGGCGGTACTTGTCCGCCGCCCGGCGCACCGCCTCGACCACACTGTCGGACCGGAACTCCGTGTCCGGGGTGCCGCGCAACGCCGGCCGCGCGATCAGGGTGTGTAGGCCTTCCTCTTCGGCGCCCAGACGTACGTAGTTCTGGGCGACCATCCCGCGGCCCGGCTTACCCGAAGGAACCGCGTCGGTGAGCTTGCCGCGCAAGAGCTTGGCGTCCTCAGGGCCCTGCAGCTTGAGTTCCACGCGCTGGGGCCACGCGCCGCGCATGCGCGGCGGTAGGTCGATGTCACGACCCACAGAGATGATCACGTGGATACCGAAGCTGCTGCCCTCGCCGACGAGCTTCTGAATCTGGGCCGACAGAAGGTCCTTGTTGCGGATCGTCGAGGCTTCGGCGGTCAGCGCAGCGTAGTTGTCTACCACCAGATACACATCGCCGAACGGATCATCGGGAACCGCGCCGGGGACACCGCGGAACTTGCGGTCGCGCAGGTCCTGCATCGAGCTGATCCCGCATGCGGGGAAGCTGCGTTGCCGGCGCTCCAGCAGCTCGAGCATCTCGGAGATGGTGCGGCGAATACCGTCCTCATCCAAAGCGCCCGCCACCCCGCCGACATGAGGTAGACCGGCGACGGTATCCAACGCCCGCGACGACAGCGCCAGGCAGTAGAACTGCACCTGCTCGGGGGAATGTGTCATCGCCGCAGCGCAGATCAGGGTCTGCAGTGTGGTGGTCTTGCCCGCCGAGCGCACACCCACGACGAGCTGGTTGGCGCCGTCGCTGGTGGTGTTGACCAGCAGCGGGTGCTGGTCCTGCTTGTAGGGGCGGTCGACGATGCCGATCGGGAAAACCAAATCCGGTGTGGCCGCATAGTTCTCGTCCCATCGCCGACCGAGATGCATGTTGACGATCTGGTCGATCGTGTGCGGTACGTCCAGGGGCGGCTGCCAGAGCACCTGGGGCTTGAAGTTGTAGCTGCGCAGCTGATCGAGAATGACCGGGCCGACCTTCGGCTTGCGCAGCGCAGCGTCCTCGTCGTCCTGATCCTCCACGGAATCGGGCGCGACGCTGATTTCCACCGGAGTGTGCTCGCTCAGATGCTCGGGCAGAGGTACCCACGAAGTCGTGAACAGTTGCGGCTCAAGGTATTTCTCTGACGATGACGTGGCCTCGATAACGTCGTCGTTGTCCGCGCCCGGGCGGCGATAGTCCCGCCACAGTGACTCGGCCCGGAATCGGGTCAGTTCGTCGGCCGAGCCGGTGCGCATGTACCCCACACCGACCTCTCGGGGCAGGTTCACCGCTTGCGGGACGCCGGCCGCCGAGGCACTGGCTGAGGTGTTCTGCCGCAGGACCAGCCGATAGCCGACGTTCTCCAGCAGTTTTTCCGCTCGCGCGTCGATGTCCTGGCTGGCCAGCAGCTGATGCACCCACAGGGATCGGCCCTGGCGGCCGATCTGGTCGAGCACTTCGGGCAGATCCGGTTTGATCCGGAAGGCTTCCTTGAACTCGTCGAGCACCACCAGCAGCCGTGGCAGCGGCTCCAGGTATTCACCGCGGGCCGCGCGCTCGTCGCGAATCTGGTTGTACTCGTAGGCATCGTCGGCGCCCACTGAGTTGCAGACCTGCTTGCGGCGTGCGATCTCGCCCCACATGGCAGTGATGAACCGGTCCATCAGCACCTGGTCGTCTTCCAAGTCGGTGATGATGTGCGGCACGTGGGGGGTGCCCTCGAAGGGCTTCACACCCGCGCCGCCCTTGCAGTCCGCCAGAATCATCTGCAGGTTCTCCGGCGGGTGACCCACGATCAGCGCCAGAATGACCGTTCGGATTGCGGTGGTTTTACCGGATCCCGTTGTGCCAGACATGACCCCGTGGGGACCATCTCCGCCCTGGTTCATGTCTTTCATGTCGACGAACACCAGCTCGCCGTTGTCGGCGCGCACGCCGAAGGGGACGCGTAGGTTTTCCGGGGCGTTGATATCGCGGTGGGGACCCCACAGCGCGTCGAAGTCGATGGCGGCGGGGTCATTGATGCCGTAATAGGACAGGATGTCGCGCGGGCGTTTGAAATCGCTCAGATCATCGCCGATGTCTTCGTACGGTTCGGCGATGCGCGAACGCGCGATCTGCTGGGCCAGCTGCTCAGCTTCGAAGCGCTCAAGCTGATCTGTGATCGCGAAGAACTGAAACCCATCCTGAGCGTCGGGCGCCCAGTTCCCGTCGCGCGGCACGGCGTCGATGACACCGTCCTCTTTGAGCCGCAGCGTGCGGGTGCCGCGCTCATCCTGGCAGGCGGGCACCCCACCGCGGATGTCGAAGAAGGTCCAGCCCTGTACCCCCGTCGATGTCATGACCGAATACCAGCTGCCCGAGGCGATGTCACTGATCACCACGGTGTGCGGCATCGGGGCTACGGCGTCGCGGCTACCTGCGTGGCGGGGAACGAAGGCACCCGCGCGTCGCACGGCGTCAGTGAACTGACTGTCCGCGAACTCGCTTACCGAGGTGTAGACCATGCGCGCCGGTCCAGCGCCGTCGATCTGGCGCGGATTCCCGTTGTGGGGCAACCACTTGACCCACTCCCATTCCGAGACGTCGTCGGTCACGACGACCAGCTGGAGATGATCCGGGCCGTGGAAGAACGCCAGCTGGGCGAGGATGGCCCGCATCAGCCCCAGTGTGGCCTCACGCTCGCCGGTGATCCGGTAGCCCGGCTCCACCAGCAGCGAAATCAATGCCGGGGTTCCGTAGGCCACGCTCTGATAGCGCACGAATTCCTGCAGGGCCTTGCCGGTCGCCGGTTCGAGTTCGACCTCGGTGGGCATGTCATCGGGCTCGCTGAACGTGATCGCCCCGCCCTCGGTCAGCGAGGTCATGCCCACGCCCACCCGGGCGACCCCGAACCAGGTGTCTTTGCCGTTAGGGTTGCGTTCCCACATCCGGGGTCCGCCGGCCTGGGCGATGAGCGTGTCCGCTGGCGGGTGATACCAGCGGTAATTCCCGTCGAGCTTGTCGGCGGCATCAGAGACCCGGTCCCGCATCTCATCCAGGACCAGCAGGAATCTGGCTCGCAGCGCATCGAGTTTGCCGCGGCTCATCTGCTGATTGCCGCCGCTGAACCGTCCGCCGAACAGCATGGCGCCGATACCGAGAATGCTGAACACCGGGAAGATCGCACCCACACCGTTGAACGTGCGGGCACCCGAGGCGAACGAGACGGCCACCATACCGCCGACCAGGCCGATGACCAGGATGCCCACCACGATGAGCCACGGCGACTTACCCTCTGGCGGGGGAACTTTCAGCGGGGTCAGCAGCTTGATCGGTTGCGGCTTGAGGTCGCTGCCAGGCGGCGGTGTGGGCTTGGGGCGGACGAATCCTTGCTTCACTGGGGTTGCTCCAATGCTCCAGGGTTGCGATCTAGCGGCAGCGTGTTGTGACGCACCAAGGCATCGGCCTTCGACAGCGTCGGGCCGGCAACGAACAAACGCAGTACCGACCACGGCGCCGGTTTGGGCTCAGTGTTCAAGCCCAGCGCAGTCAGCGTCTCTTGGTCCCGTTGCACGCCGAACCGCACTCCTGACTCTGAGAGCCACCACGCGGACTCCTTCGTCGACGCCGTGGGTCCATTGCCGGTGCTCACCACGTAGTTCTCGTAATCCGGCCCGAAAAAGATCTGATCGGCGACCTGGCCGCCGGTCTTCTCCGAGGGCACCAGTTTGACGATGTCGCCGCCGCGGTCGGCTGGCAGCGGAATGGTCGCACCCGACACCACCGACGTGGTGGTGCGGTTCTCCCCCGCACCTTTCTCCCACCACCAGCAGGTCGCCGGATTGGCTTGCGTATCCACCACTTTCAGTGGCTCGTCCGGGTAGATCGAGGTGTCAATGATGGTGACCGACGGCAGCTGCGACAACACCGACCCGGCGATCACCGGAACTGCGCCTGTTGGATTGCCGCCGGCGTTCTGCAGGATCTGCGCCACGATCGGGGAAATGGTCTGCATCCCCGACTGCAGTACTACCGAGTACGTCGTGTTCCCCTCGACCTGGGGTGTCGATACGACAGTGCCGACCGGACCCGGAGCGCCAGGGAACGGAGCAGGATTGCCTAGTCCCGGGATCACCGGCACGGTCAGCGGCGGGGCCACCGGAATGGCGTTGAGCAAGGCCTGGCTCATCGGCCGGGCCGCCGCCAGGTCCTCGGCGGTGACTCCCAGCGCCAGCAGCACCGGCCGCTGGCCGGCGTCCACCAGCGATCGGCGGCCATCGCGGATCAACCACACATCGGTGCCGAAGCGCAGCAAGACGCCATCGGACTTGTCGAGCACCTTGCGGCGGTCCGAGAGATCAGGCCTGCCATCGATCACTGTCACGGTGACCGGCTCCGGTGCCCCCGCGCCGAACGCTTTGGTCACCGCGTCGCAGACCAGCCAGGACGATCCCGCCGGTGCGGTCGCGTTCATGACGTTCGGCGCCCCCGGGATGCCCACCATCACGCCGCGAGGGCGGGAGTCAATCTCGCTGCGGCGCACCCGAACGGGATTGGTGGCCTGCCCGGCGATCAAGCGCGCCGAGGACAGATTCAGGGCCGGGTACAGCACGTTGCCGACATTGACGTAAAGCGCCCCGCCGTCCTGATCGGCGACGATTTTCGAATCCCCCACCGAGCCTGCTGGCCGGATGAACGACCAGAACAGTGCGCCTACACAGATCACGACGACGATCGACATCCCGGCCAGGACGGCCATCCATTCCCGCCGGCCCGGCTCTGCTTCCATGCGCACCTGGCGGCGTGTCATCCCCAGGGCGGCGCGCCGCGCCATGAACTGGTGTGCGGTGACCTGGACACGCGTTGCGTAGCCCAGGCCTCGGCCCAGCCGCCGGCGCGCGACCTCTTTGTCCTCCGCGGCGCTGCCTCGTTCACCTGCCATTTACTCCGCCCCCGGATTCCCGCGATGTACAGCAGTTCGGTCAACTTCGGTCACCGATTCAACATAAGCCAGCTCCCCATGCCGCCGCGCCGCCCAAAGCCGCACAGTTTCAACTCCCTATATTGCCTGCTTGGAGGGCCGCTGCTGTGCGCGAATATCGGCCGTCCCACCGCCAGGCCACACGCCAGACGTCCGGTGACATGTAGGGCAAAGAGGGCCATAAATATTGCTTAGCACAGCTATGCAACACGCCGAATCTCCAGGTGGCCGGAAGGAAGGCTCGATAGCTTTACCCGCTCATGGCGGTTAGGAGCCTCCACGACCATGTTGGGCGACACTGCCATCACGACGTGTTCGGGTCGCCCATTCTGCCAGTTGCACAAGATCAAATCACCCGCACGGATGTTCGCGCGGCTCACGGGCGTGCCCGTATGTACCAGGTCGTACGTGGTGCGCGGGAGGCTCACTCCGGCCTTGCCGTAGGCCCACTGAGTCAGCCCCGAGCAGTCGAACGCATTAGGTCCCGTCGCGCCCCACACATACGGCGCACCCAGTTTGGACTTCGCGAAGGCGACCGCCCGGTTGGCGCGGTCACTGCCGTTGCCGTCTCGGCCGAAGAGGTCAGAAGTGAGCTGGTCGGTGGCGTTGCGTGAGTTTTGGCCGTTGAGCATGCCGGGCAGTTTGGAGAACATGCCCATGCCGGGGAGTCCGCCGCTACCGCCGCCCATGCCCATCGACGGCATTCCGCCGCCACCACCCATCCCGCGGAACATGCCCGCCTGGGACGCCTGCCCGGCCTGGCGGTAGGCCATCGCCATCTGGCGCATTCGGGTGGCCAGCAGCTGATTTTGCGCCCTGGTGGAGTCGAGCTGACGTTGCATCGCGGCCAGGCGGTCATCCATGTTGGTCACCAGCGTCTTCACCCCGGCCGGTGAACCGGTAGCCGGCGCGATCGCCGCCGCGGCGCTGGCCGCGCTTTGGCGCACACCGGTGGCCCCGGCGCGACCGTTCTGGCCTTCGGCGGCCCCGGCAGCCGAGGTGCCGTTGGTTTGGGCGTCCAGGCCGGTCACGGTGCCCCAGGTGCGTTTGTATCCGTCACCGGCGTTGCCGGCCCCGGTACTTAAGGCTGAATCCGGCGGGGCGGCCGGCACACCAGGGCCCTGGCTCTGGATCGACCCCGGACCGCCAGCCGCGGGGAAAACGCCCTGGGCAGCGGCCAACACCCGGTCAACCTGCGCGATATACGCGCCCACACCCGAGCCGCCCACCCGCTCAAACTAAACCGACACCACCGGCCACAACCACGCCCCAAAAAACAGGATTCAGAACAGCCGCATCAGGCCTGGGACATGTCCGCCCCGTGCGCGGTAATCCTCTGCGCCGAGGCCTGCAACCGCTGCCGGGTCTGCTCGATGTGCTCCTGCATCGCCGCGAGCCGCTCGTCCATCTGCGACACCAACAGAACAAGGTTGTGCGGGTCGGTCCCCTCAGCCAACACCGCTCGCGCACCGGTCGCCGCCGTCTGCGAGATCGCCTTGGCCGACTGGTTCGCCTCCTGGGCGTGCGCGACCGCTTCCGCTACCGAGCTATGCAGAGCATCACTCAACGCCACCGCGCGGGCATCATCGCTGCGATAGCGACCTGCCGCCTCCCCGGCCGCCGACGCAAGGCCGCTGTCCCCATCAGGAAGATCCCCGCCCGATGGCGCCGCACTGCGCTGCAGCTCGCCGCTGTGACTCTCCGCAGGGAACAGCGACACGGCGGCAGCAAGAATGCGGTCCACCTGCGCTACGTAGCTTTGCGCGGCGAAATCCATACCAGCCAGGATAGAGCCTGCGCATTTAACTGGGCTCGCCCATAAGGTAATTAGTCAATCTAATTGAGCTTGTAGGTTCCAGTTTCCCGCGGCGGATGACGTCGCCGCTGCCTGTGTCTTTCCGAATTCCACTCAGGACGGCGGTCCGCCGAGCTGCTTGGCGCTGAGAACCTCTGCGCGCCCATACGCTTCTAAGGCGTTCGTCCCTCGTGCGCCGCCGTAATCGGCTGTCCAGCGCGAATACGCTAACGGACATGAAGTCGTGGGATTTCTGGACGGAGCGCACGGTTCCTGGTACTGACCCGTGGGGCGGCGAGGAGGGCACTGAGCGGGTCCTTAATGAGCAGCTGCTCAAATCCCTCACGCAGGGTCCGGTTGCAGACCGCACCGACATCGAAGTGGCGGTGGCCCTGGCCCGCTTCGCTCACGAAGAGTTCGAGGGCCACGGCACCGGAGGCGCCGACATCACCCAGGACGAGTCGGTGTTGGTGGTCCGCGCGCTCAAGGCTGTGTTGACCCGCTTAGGCATCACTACATTCGATCCACCCTTCAGAGACTTCAACACTTTCTACAAACACTGGCGCTCCGAGGGCGCAAGCGGACCCGGCGGTTGGCAGGCCCGGCGTGACATCCTGGACAAGTACTTCGAGCCGCTTCACAAAATGCTCGACGAGCGCGAAGCAGGCTCAATAACATCCACCCTCGCCGCTGCCATCTCACCCCGTAAAGTCACCGGCTGGCCGCGCGTCGACGAGGAGATCTCTGAGCTGCGCCGCCACTTCGAATCGGCTTCAACGCAGCAGGACTACTCCAACGTGGGAAATGACTGCGTGGCAATCCTGGAAGCGCTGTCGGCCACCGTTTATGACCATTCGAAGCACCAGCGCGGTGACGACCCTGAGCCGCCCGTCGCGAGTACGAAAGTCAGGCTCGAACGCTACGTCGAGGTCGAACTCGCGGGAGCGGAGAATGCGGAACTACGCAAGCTTGCGCGAGCAACCATTGAACTGGCCCAAGCGGTTAAGCATCGCCGCGCCACAGTGTCTAGGTTCGAGGCCGGCATCGCTGCAGACGCTGTAATCCTCCTCGCCAACATGCTTCGCCGGATCCAGCGGTAGACCGGGCCGGATCGCCGGCATCATGTCTGATGGACCGCCTCCGCGCGTTACAGGCGGCGGACGTCGAGAGCCGTCTCGATCGCGGCTCGTCCTGCTGATTCGATGAAGTACGCTCCGGCGGTGTCGTTTTCAGCGACGCGGCGGGCTCGATCAGAACGTCTCAGATCTAAGGAACTTGGACGGCTCAGTTTCTGTCTCGCTTCTGGGCTGGCGCGCATAGGAAAGCAAGATGTGGGCAGCACCGGGTGTCTGCGAGAATCCGTCGATGACACCTGCACGCATCGTCCTTCGTGCGGCGACAGCTGATGATGACTCGTTCATCATCGAGATGGCGCGGCACGCCTGCGTCATTGAGGATCGGCCTCTTCCCGACCCCGACGACGACGACGTATCGGAGATGCTCCCGCCTGCTGGGGTGGTGCCGATCATCGCCGAAGATCACAGCGGCAGACCGCTCGGTGCGGTGTGGACCTATTACGGCAGTCCACCGTTGCGGTGTGACGCTGGTGGTGGCGTGCCGTTGCCCGAGCTGTGCATTGCCGTTGCGCCAGGGCGACGGGGTGCCGGTGTAGGCGGGCTGCTGCTTGACGCGCTCTTCGCTGCCCTCGCGGAAGACCACGACGCGATGTGCACCAACGTTCACGTGCGCAACCCCGCCAAGCGCCTCTATGAACGCAAAGGGTTTCGCGGTGACGGGCAAGGCAATGGTCCGCTAGGACTCGCTCTGATTAAAGACTTACGATCAAGTGCCGCAACGGGTTCTGAGTCGACGCCTGCATAGCAGGGCCGACTTTGTGGAAAGCCCTAACTGTTGCGGGTCATGATGTTGGTTGCGGCGGTCGGCTCGCGGTGACTTAGCAGGTAGTCGTTGAGGCGGCGGGTTGGTGCTGACAGGATGGTGGTGCCCCATGCCAGTGCGATTGTGCGTGTGTAGTGCGGTCCGGCGAGTGGGATCTCAGTGATACCGGTGGGTGTGCGGTCGTCGTGGGGTAGCAGTGCGATGCCGAGGTTTCGGCTGATGAGTTCGCGGATGGTTGCGAACTCGGTGACTTCGATAGCAATGTCTGGGTCGTATCCGGCCTCGCGGCACCAGGTTTCGGTGAGTTGGCGCAGGTTGTAGCTGGGCGGGTTGGCGATGAACGTTTCGCCTTCGAGAGCGTCGAGTTGCAGTTCACCTGCGGCCGCGAGGTGGTGGCCCTCCGGTAGGACGACATAGATTTGTTGGGTGCCGATGGTGGTGTGGTGGAGGCGCTCGGGTGCGGGGATGACAACGGCCAGGTCCAGGTCGCCGGCGAGTAGGTCCGCTTCGAGTTCGGATCCGTGGGCCTGTTTGAGTTGAACCCGAATTCCTGGGTGCTGGTGTCGGAAAGATGCGAGTAGGTCGGGGATGTGTCCGGATCCCATGGTCAGCGGGAAGCCGAAGCGCACGGTGCCGTGATCGGGGTCTGCGTCGCCGGTGATCTCGGCGAGGATCTGGTCCAGCTCGTCGAGTGGACCACGGGCCCGTAACGCTAGACGTTGCGCCTCGGGTGTGAGTCGAACCGTTCGGCCGTCGTGAATCAGGAGGGGAACGCGCAGTGTGGCCTGCAGGGCGTTGATACGCCGGCTCATCGATGACTGCGGAATGTCGAGGCTGGCTGCCGCTTGCGTCATGTGGCCGTCGTGGATGGCGAGCGCGGCCAATGCCCGTAGTTGTGGCGCAAGCTGCACACTCCATTGATCCATAATCGGATGATATCGCTCCAATCATTCATTGGACGGAACGGATGTGCTTGGCGAATCGTGGACATCACCACGGCCCGAAACCATTGATTGGACGAAAGTTGGTGTCACATGGCTCCATACCCCCAAATCGCTGAAGGCAACGCCAGCGTCGAGGAGGTCGCTGATGTCGTGTTGATCGGCGGCGGGATCATGTCCGCGACATTGGGATCGATGCTCGCAGTACTCGAACCCGGCTGGCGGATCGTGATGCTGGAGCGCGCCGACGCGCTTGCCACCGAGAGCAGCGACCCGTGGAACAACGCCGGCACCGGACATAGCGGCTTCTGCGAGCTCAACTACATGCCCGACCCCACCGACGGCGCCAAACCTTCGGCTATCGCAGCGCAATTTCAGATGAGCCGTCAATGGTGGTCTCATCTCGCGGCTGGGGGGGTGCTCGACCCGGAGACATTCGTGCACACCGCCGGCCACATGGACGTGGTGTTCGGCGATCACGACGTCTCCTATCTGCGTCGCCGCTTCGAGACCCTCACCTGCGATCCGTTGTTTTCCGGCATGGAGTTCAGTGCTGACCCCACGACGATTGGGCAATGGGCGCCGCTGGTCATGAAGGGCCGCGATCCGGGCGAGGTCGTCGCGGCCACTCGCCATCCTGGTGGCACCGATGTCGACTTCGGTGCTCTCACCAAGGGGTTAACCCGCATCATCACCTCGCGGGGTGGTGGGCAGGTCCGCTTGGGTCATGAGGTGCAAGCGCTGCACCAAGACAGTGACGGATCGTGGGTTGTGCGGGGCCGCAACCAGACAGGTGACTTCACGGTGCGCGGACTGCGGGTGTTCGTCGGTGCCGGCGGGCACGCACTGCGGCTGCTACAGCGTGCACATCTTCCCGAGGTCCGCGGATACGCTGTCCTGCCCGTCGGTGCGACGTTCCTGCGATGTTCCGATCCGGTCGTGGTGAACCAGCACGACACCAAGGTCTACGGCCAAGCTGAGATGGGGGCGCCACCGATGTCGGTGCCGCACCTCGATAGACGAGTCGTCAACGGCACGCCACACCTGATGTTCGGACCGTATGCAACGTTCAGCACCAAACTTCTCAAATACGGCCGGTGGACTGACTTCTTCACCACCATTCGCTGGCACAACGTGCACGTGATCGCAGCGGCGGTCCTGCAGAACCTGACGCTGATCACATACCTGCTCACTCAGCTAGCCGCCCAGCCGCGAAGGAGGTTCGCTCACCTTCGGCGCTACTACCCCCGCGCCGACCCAAAACAGTGGGAACTCTTCGCGGCAGGACAACGCGCGCAACTGATCACCCCCGACCGCCGCCGTATCGGGGTTATCCAGCAGGGCACTGAACTCGTCGTCAGCGCCGACGGATCCATCGCCGGTCTCCTCGGCGCATCCCCTGGTGCATCGACTGCCGTGCCGATCATGATCGACTTCCTGCAACGCTGCTTTCCCCACGACTGGCGCACCTCGTGGAACGCAGAAATGACTACGGCGATACCTGCCCTCGCCATCAGCCGCTGGGACACAACAGCAGTAGACGAGTCGGACCGGACGACCACCCCTGCTCTGCACCTGAACATCAATGAGGGCTGATCGGTGACGCACGCCAATGCGCCACTGAGCGTGGAAGGCCGTCGTCGACTCGTCGCACGATGCGAGCACCGCCCCATCGCACACGTCGCCGCACGAGATGGGCATCTCGCGGGCATGCGCCACCAAGTGGGTGCGGCGCTACCGCGAGTTCGGCGACCTCGGACTCCACGACCGCTCCTCGAGCCCACACGGTCAGCCCACCGCCACCGACGCCAATGTGATTGGCTAGATCGAACGGTTGCGCCGAGAACGCAAATGGCCAGCTTCGCGGATCGCATTCGAACTCCGCGGCGACGGTGTGACGATCAGCCGACGCACCGTGACGCGCCACTTACACCACCTTGGATTGGACCACCGCAAGTTCATTGACCCGAGTGGCGAGTCCAACCGCGCAACGCGCACGATCACCGCCCACCGACCCGGCCACATGGTCCACGTGGACGTCAAAAAGGTCGGTCGCATTCCCGAGGGCGGCGGATGGCGAGCCCACCGCAAAGGCAGCCCCGAAGCCAAAGCAGTCGAACGCGCCAAGACCAAGGGTGCCCGCGCAGGCTACGTCTACCTCCACTCCGCAGTCGACGGATACTCACGGCTGGCCTACACCGGAGCACTGCCCGACGAAAAGGCAATCACTGCAATCGGTTTCGTGAATCGAGCCAGAGTGTTCTTCTCCGCCCACGGTATCGATCGCATCACCCGCCTGGTCACCGACAACGGCGCTTGCTATCGGGCGGCCGATTTCGCGAAAGCTCTCCACGGCGCGCGACATCAGCGAGTCACCCCGTACGCACCACGCCACAACGGAAAAGCAGAGCGCTACAACCGAATCCTCGCCGAAGAATTCCTCTACGCCCGCACCTGGACGTCAGAGGAGCAACGCGCCAATGCCATCGGCATCTGGCACATTCACTACAACTACCACCGGCCACACACAACAGCCGGAAACCAACCACCAGCATCGAAACTAGGAACCGGCGTCACCAACGTCATGGCCTCCTACACCTAACGACCAGAGAGCCAGTCGCCGATCTGTGCAAGATCCGCTTCGGTCAATCCTGACCTGGGATCGACGCGATGAAGCAGAGCAGGCCCTGCGTGATGTGTGTTGACCCATGCACGGTCGATGTCGGAGATTTCGTCGTCGACCCAGACGAAGCGGCGGCCAGCGGCAGTGGCGATCAGTGCCGCCGTCTTCCAGTGCAGGGTGTCGACCGGATCCTCCAATGGCGCTTCGGGCAGATCAGCCACGGGTAACGGTGGAAGTCCAAGTAGCGGGGCGATCACTTCGTTGGCGTCGTGCATCCAGGCCGTGGCCCAGACCAGCTCGCAACCAAGCTAGGAGACGTCGGCCAAGGGTGCGGTCCATCCCGACCAACCGCGGGTTGCGGTGACTCTGCCATTCTTGCCAATCAATTTGCGACGCATCGAATTCCGCGCATCCATCGTTGTATAGCAGGGTGCCGTCCACGTCGAGGAATAACAGCGGGCGACCGACCACTACGGCAATCTATCAAGCCCACATCAGCCCACCTTGCCGCGCGATAACGGCGATTCTATAGGCGCAGGATGTCAGCCGGGAGCGCGGTTTCGACGAACCCGCGCGCCGCTGCTGCGAGTTCAGTGTCTGCGGTTGCCAGTGCGTCCGCCTGGAGCTGGGTCAGTGCGATGTATTCGGCTCGGTAGGTATCCGACCAATTCAACTTGGCGGCTACTCGCCATGCGTGGTCCTGCAGCGATCGGTCACCGAGGAGTCGGATGCGGAGCCCACGAATACCATCGAGAACCTTGCGTCCGGCCCGTTCATCGAGATCACCGCGGTGAACCGATTCGTACACGAGGGCAAGCACCTGCGAGCGCAGCAGCGTGGGAGCCGTCAGGCTGTGCTCGGATGGAATGGTCGCTCCGATGGTGGCGAGGTTGATGGCCACCGGAGCGTCAACAACGAAAATTGTCATGACCGTACCGTCGCACAAGCCATAGGTGGTGGCACATCCCTGACGGTCCAGGCCGATATCAGCAGGACGGCTCGTTTCTAGAGAAGTTGGACGACTCAGATCCTGTCTCAGGTCAGACTGACTGGTTGACAGTCGGATTGAGCAACACCACCTGTCGGCGGAGTCGTCATCACGTTGATGGTGCTGTCACCTTCAGGGTGGATATCTTGGGTCTGCGGCAAACCGTTTCCGGGATCAGCGTTCTGGACCTACCTTGCCGCGAGCGTGGTGGGTCGATGGCCGACCCATCGATCAAGCGGCGGGTTCAACTGTCACGATCACCCATGGGCGGAGTCCCACCAGGCGAGCACTCTCGTCCCGATCAGGGTCAGCCACTTCGATGGCTCACCTGCAGGTGCATCTATCTCGAACCACACTCGTCCAGGCTGGCGCCCAGCCTGAAGCCAGGTGCCATCGGATTGCCTTGCGGCCCGTATCATTTCGATGGCGTCGCTTATGCGAAGGTCGGGTTGCACGCCATCGAGTAGCGCGGCCTGGCGGAAGTGATCCGCGGCGTTGAGCGCGCTGTACGTCCAGCGGAAGGGGTAGGCGAAGTGGTTGACCCACGGCCCGACTTGTTCACCGGTCGAGCGGCGACGCCAGAGATGGCGCTGCAACAAATATTCTGAACCCGCGTGCCGTGCGTCACGGGTGGCGTCGCTGCCACCGGTGATAGCGTCGTAGGCGAGTAGGCCCTTCAACGAGTTCAGTGTTGAATGGAACGACGAGCGTGTGGAGCCCTCGACCCACTCGCAGTTCCAGCCGCCGTCGGGCAGTCGATGCTCGACAAACCATTCGACGAGTCCGGTGACGTCGGCGCCGAGCCAACCACCGTTGGCGATGGTCCAGGCGTTGATGCAGCAGTCGACCTCGCCGCTCCAATAGGGCAGGTCCTCGTATTCCCATCGGCTGTTCTCAGCGAGCAACTCGGCGGTACGACGCTCGCGCAGGACGTCAGGATCTAGGCCCCACTCCCGCAGCGAATTGAGCGTCCACGTCGTTGCCGTCCACGGCATCCCTTCGCCCTCTGCCTCAGGGCCGTCGAAGTCGTAATCGGCCGGGAAGAACGCGCCACCCGCCCACTGTCCGTCCGTATCTTGTTGGGCGAGAAGTCGCTTGCCCCATCCTTCGGTGGCGACACGTGCACGTGTTGCCTCCCAGACTTCTCGAGGTTCGTGCACGACGTCGCGCTCGACCTGCCAACGCAGCGCCGGATCGGAGTCCAACAACCACTCAATGGGGGCCTCGGGGGTCATGGCAGCGGATCTTAGGGGACACATACGACGCGTTCGGTCTCCTCCCGGGGGTCTCGGCGGCACCGTGGGCGTCGATGCGTTCCATGACCGGTGGCACTCAATCGTTGGTGCGGCGTTGGTCAACATGAATGCCGATGGCCGGTCCGTTCGCTTTCTTGGTCGGGCGTGGTGACCGCCGTCTTGGGTGCGCCAGCGCCCGTACCGCCTTAGCCTGAGGCCGTGGACTGGGAGTTCGAGGCCGAGGTGTTCCAGTGGCGTGGCCCTGCACCGTACTTCTTCGTCGCTACACCTACCCACGTCAATGACTTCCTGCACGCTCACCACGGTGAGCTGACCTACGGCTGGGGAGTCATTCCGGCGCAGGTGCGCATCGGTGCCACGGAGGTGACGACGTCGCTGATCCCGAAGGACGGCGTGTATCTGGTGCCACTGAAAGTGGCGCTCCGCCGCCCCGAAGGCATCGACGATGGCGATGACGTGCGGGTAGGACTGCACGTCGGTAGGCAGGACGTCAGTGGTCAGTGCGAGGGTACGGCCATGACTACGTTCGTCATCGATGCACGGGTGGCTATCGACCTCGCTACTGACGGCGCGGCCATCCCGCCGGAGCACAGCCTGACTGCTCCCACGCTACTGCGCTCGCAAGTCCTCGCCCTGGTGTACGACTCGGTGCGCCGCGGGGAGATCGACGATCGGACGGCCCGAAAGATCCTCCACGATGTCCGTGGGCTGGGCATCCGGTTCCTTGGCGACCGATCCCTGGAAGACAACGCATGGCAGCTAGCCATCAAGCTGAACTGGCCCGACGTCCACCAGGCCCAGTACATCGCACTCACTCAACTGCAAGCCGATGCGCTGGTCACCGCCGACGACGACCTCGCCTTGGCCGCACGGGCTTTCGTCAAGATCGCCTCCCCCGCCGACATCTTGCGGTCCTAGACCAGGGGTGACTCCGTGCTTCTTGTGTGCGATTGACAGTCAGCCCCCTAAACCGCAGTTGGAGGGAAACTTGGCATGCCGGCCGACGCTGAGGCCCCGCCGCCCTGGGCCACAGAACCTGTTGATCTCGTCGGTGCAGATCCGAGCTGGGCTGTCCGTGGTGAGCAGGAACGCGATTACCTCGAAACGATGCTCACACCCTGGCTGATCGGCCGCATCGCGCACGTCGGGTCCACCTCGATCCCCAATCTGCCAGCCAAGCCAATCATCGACCTCCAAGCGCCCGTAGCCGATCTCGCCGATGCTGATCCGCCCCGGTGTGTTCGGAGGCTCTGTTACTTGAGTGCCTCCTCGGTTTGAGGGTGCTGGAGGCGATGGTAGTAGAGCGCTTCGGCCCGGTCCGGTGTCAGGTCCTGGCAATAGCCATTGGGTCGCTGACGGTTGTAGAAAGCGACCCATTCGGCCGTTGCCAGGGACAGTTCGGTAGCGCCGGGATAGAGCGGTTGATGGTCGATGAGTTCAGTCTTGTAGCTGCTGTTCACCGATTCGGCCAGAGCATTATCGAAACTATCCCCGACGGTGCCGATTGACGGCAGTATGCCTTCGAGGGCCAGGTGCTCGGTGAACGCCACCGCGGTATATTGCGAACCCGCATCCGAATGATGAACAAGATCAGCCAAAGTCGTTGCACCGGAACGCTTCCTGGTATCGATAGCGTGATTGATCGCATCGGTGACCAGCTTCTGAGTCATCTCGGTGGCCACTTTCCAGCCCACGATCTTGCGGGCATAAACATCAGTGACGAACGCCGTATAGGCCCAGCCGGCACGGGTGCGGCAATACGTGAAATCGGCGACCCACAACCGGTCTGGTGCACCGGCGACGAAACACCGCCGGACCCGATCCGGAGCCCGAGTCGCTGCCGGGTCAGCGACTGTGGTGCGCACCCGCCGCCGCTTGCATGCACCACGCCAACCCATTTCCCGCATGACCCGCTCCACCACGCACCGAGAAACATCGAGTCCATTGGTGCGCAACACAATCCATGTCTTCCGGGCACCGAGAACCTTGAACAGTGCCGAAGATCGCCGCAGCCGCCAGATAGCGTCAATAATCTGCGCATCAGCCAGATCGGCTTTCGACGGGCCACCACGGGCCCGATGCGCGTAATACGTCGACGGGGCGATCGTGACGCCGTACTCATCCAGCACGGCGCACATCGACTCGACACCCCACTTGAGACCATCAGCGCCCACCCGGTGTCCCTGGTGGGCGCTGATGAACTCCACGACTACTGAGAGGGCCGGTCCAGTTCGGCCGCGAAGAAAGCTGACGCCGCCTTCAAGATCGCGTTGGCCCGCTTGAGTTCGGCGTTCTCCCGACGCAGCTTGCGCAGGACTTCGGATTCCTCACTGGTCTGCCCTGCCCGCACACCACCGTCGATCTCGGCCTGGCGAACCCACTTACGCACCGTCTCAGCAGTACCGACACCCAGCAGATCAGCGACTCGACCCATCGCCTCCCACTCCGACGTCGAATCGCCACGCAGATCCACCACCATCTGCACAGCTCGCTGCTTCAGCTCCTCCGGATACCGCCTCGATGACTTCGCTCCCACGTGCCCATCCTTCCCAAAAGAAGAACTCTCCGGACACACCGGGGCGGATCACCGAACGACAACAGCGCAATCACCAACATCCAGATCTGCAGTTCCCCAACAAGCCACAGAGCAGGAACTGCGCCCAGACACAGTGCTCGCCCGACGCTGGCCGACACCAGCACTGGTTTACGACGCCACCTATCGGTGTACGCCCCGGCGAGGAGCCCGAGCACTGCGTAGGGCACGAACTGGGCGGCGTTGACGACGCCGACCTCCAACGGTGTTGCGCCGAGTAACTGAACCACCAGGACGGGCATCGCTACAGCCGTCACCGCTGATCCGAACGAACTGATCGCAGCAGCCGCCCAGTAGCGAAGAAACGACGAACGGGGGGCTGAGGCAGGAGCGTCCCCCATTAACTCACTCTCTCATGCCCGCTCAACTGATCGAGACAACCAACGGCCACGGCCCACCTGCCTGTCTCATTTGTAGAGAATATGGAACGTCTCATGTCCTGTCTCGCATGAAGTGCCGGTGTACCGCCTGATGACGGGTTGGGCTTAGATGCCGGCGGCAGTCAGCCATTCGCTGTAGAAGAGCGCGACCCCGAGCCCGCAGGAGATGGCGGCGATCAGCCAGAACCGAATCGTCAACGTGGTTTCCGGCCAGTCCATCAGTTCGAAGTGGTGGTGCAGCGGAGAGTTTCGGAACACCCGTCGGCCGGTAGTCCGGAACGAGATCACTTGGATGACGACCGAGGCCACTTCAGCGACGAACAGTGCGCCCAGGATGATGGCCAGGGTCTCGGTGCGGCTGGTCACCGACAGCCCGGCGACGATGCCGCCCAACGCCAGGGAACCGGTGTCACCCATGATGATTTTGGCGGGTGCGGCGTTCCACCATAGAAAGCCAATGCAAGCGCCGGCGGTCGCAGCGGCTACAAGAGCCAGGTCGAGTGGATCCCGGACGTAATAGCACCCGGGCGTGGGGGCGACAGCGCATTGGTTTCGGAACTGCCAGAAAGTGATCAGGACGTACGCGGCGGCCACCATTGCCATGGCGCCCGCGGCAAGCCCGTCGAGACCATCAGTCAGGTTGACAGCATTCGACCAGGCAGAGACGACCACGATGCAGAGCAGCACGAACAGCACGGGCGGCAGTGTGACCGCGGCGATGTCGCGGACGTACGACAGCTCAGCGCTACCAGGAGTGAGACCGTTGGCGTTGCGGAAGTGCAGCGCGAGAACGCCGAAAAGAATGGCCGCGATGAGTTGGCCAGCGCTCTTGGCTCTCTTGTTCAAGCCGAGATTGCGGGCGCGCCGCAACTTGAGAAAGTCGTCGGTGAAACCGACAGCACCTAGCGCGGTGGCCAATCCGAGCACCAGTAGTCCTGATGCGGTCGGGCCTTCACCTCCGAGCATGAGCTCGGCAAACAGAGTGGTGGTGAGGTAGCTGGCCCAGATCGCTGTGAGGATCGCCAGGCCGCCCATTGTCGGCGTTCCCCGCTTGCGTTGGTGACTTTCCGGGGCTTCGTCACGTATCGGCTGGCCTAACCCGAGTCGGGAGAACACTCGTATCAAGACAGGCGTGAACAGACAGGCGACCGCGAACGCTACACCAGCGGCTATAAGTATCGATCTCATCAATCGATGCAGTTCTCGGGTGCGCGAATCGACTGGTCACAGTCGCACGGCATCGAAACCCCCACCCCCACCGAGCCAGTATCGCTTAGCACCAACGAAGCCACCCCACAGCGCCGACAATTGCGTCTCGCTCCTAGGGAACCGAGAGCGATCAGATCCTGTCCTCTCAGGCGACTAGGACGGAGACCGGCTCTACCGACGTCGGCGATCACCCGCGGGGCGCTGGCTCAATCTCCCTCATAGAGCGGGTACACGGCGTGGACGTCGCCGTGGAACAGTCTGCCGTAGAAGGCGTTCATCGTCGCGGCGGTGGATGCGTGCCGCGTCACGATCGCGGCGATCGGCGGCGGCACGTCATCCGGCACGTGTCCAGCGGCGCACTGGCGTACATACTCGTTGTGGACGGCTGGGCTGCCTTTGGGCACTCCGCAAACGTCGGTCACTATCCAGTTGACGAGTCGCATGGCGGCGTAGCCGGCGTCATGCGCGACGTGCCGTGCAGTGAAGTCGCGCTCAGCGGGTGACAGGTCGAATAGCGGCGAGATGGCCAGCCCGAAATCGCTGAGATAGATCCGCTCCATGTCGGTGCGGATGTTGCCGAAATGCCCGTCCATGTGCAGCAACTCCCGATCCCGCAGGAACGTCACGATCTCGAAAAGCTGCCGCTCGACTGCGACAGCCTTGTCAGTCGGGTTTGTTCGCAGCCAGTCCTCTATCGGGTGTGGGATGTATTCGCAGAACAGCACAAGGCTGCACGTGGCGGTGGCCAGCGCTTCGAGACGGGTTCGCACGGCCGGAGAGCCGCCTTGGGAGGTGACGGCGGCGTCGATGTCTGCGTGTTCGGCGGCGACCGGCGACCGGCCAGGTAGTACCCGCCAGTGGTAGAGGATCGGGAACGATTGCGTCTCACCGGCCAGGACGGCGTCAGTGACGCTAAGGTTTGCGGCGAGCTCTCGCCAGGCGTTGAATCCTGGTCCGCCGATACCGTATTGGCAGAACATCGGCAGGTCGAAGAGGTTCGCTGTGGAACCCGAGTTGGCGATCTCCCGGTTGGTCAGTGGGATCCGCTTGGTGAACACCGGCACGCTGTCGACGTCGATGAGTTCCGAGCCGCCGCCGACACCCACGTTTATGACTCGACCGGTTCCCACCAGCGCCGCCAGCTCATCATCGCTGCGGGACTCCAGTAACGCCGAGACTCTTCGGTGAAGGGCAGCTCTGGCAGCTGTCATCGCATGAGTGTGTCACCGACCGGAATGGCAGAGTCACTGCAGGCCACTGCGTGTGTCTCGTTTGTAGAGATTCGAGGTCGATCAGGTCCTGTCCCACACGACGGGGCTTCAGTTGCTTAAGCCGGTCAGTCCTGGACCAATCGAGGTAGCAGGGTCACCCCGGGAGGGCTTGCACATGACACGGTGTCATGCGCGATCGTGGTCTTCATGTATTCGATTGGTGCGTTCGCGCAGTTGGGCGGGGTCAGTGTTCGCATGCTGCGCCACTACGACCACATCGGACTGCTGGTGCCCGCCGAAGTCAATCCCAGCACTGGACGACGCCTCTATGACGCCAGTCAGATCTCACGGCTCAACCGGCTGGTTGCGCTCAAGCATCTTGGTTTCCCGCTAGAGCAGGTCAGGACGCTTCTCGCCGACGGTGTCGACGCAGCCGAGCTCAGAGGAATGCTGCGCATGCGTGCGGCCGACCTAGAGACGCAATTACTTCGAGATGGACAGACCCTCGACCGGGTCCGTGCACGGTTGCGGTTGATCGAAAGCGAGACGACGATGACCATCACCGATGTCGAGCTGAAGACCATTGCCCCGCAACGGGTTCTCGCGCTGCACCAGTTTGTTGGCGAGGAAGCTGACGCCAACGAGCTCGATGTCGAGGCACTCTTCGAACGCGTCATTGCGCTGATGGACGACGCCTCCGCGGACCGTGCCTCGCCCATCTCCTGGCGAGATGATGACGAGCACACACTGCGCCTGCACGCAGGTTTCCTCGCACCGGCCGCGAACGTGCCGGGCCTCGATGTCGTCGAGCTTCCGGGAGTCTCAGTCGCGTCGGTTGTGCGACGCGGGGCCGTTGCGGACATGAACGAGGCTCACCAAGCCATCGCGCGCTGGGCCGAAGGCGACGACCACGCACTGAGCGTTCAAAGGGGTCGGTGGCGCGAGCTCTACCTGGAAACCAACGACACCGACCACTCGGACTGGCTCGTTGAAGTGCAACTCGAACTCGCGGCCACCTGAACGCGACTTGCACTGACGATCCGTCTCGGATCTAGAGAATCGAGACATCGCTCTGGGCCCCGCTCCCCAGGCCGTAATCCCAGGCCGCGGTGTCTCATATCTCACACCGCGCGTCTCGGATCTTGGCGTCACCTCCTGATAGCTAAACGGCCTAGGCAATGTCCAATCTCGACGGCGGGCGCTGTGAGCGTTGCGAGGGGGCCGATCACGGCAGTCCGTAGCGGCGCCGCAGCTCCTCGCCGCTGATGGTGTTGCCCGCTGCGAAGTCTGCATCTGCGGCACTAAGTTCATTGCGCAGGTCAGTCTTGGCCGTCCAGCTCTCCGTCGATGTTTCGCTCGTAGCGCGATACCCACATTCATTGGGGGTTCAATTGCGGATGCTGAGAGAGCGATGGCGGCTAGTGCTACCGGGCCCCGATGGCATCGCGTCGCGGGCATGAACGTCGCGACCTGCGCGGGCTTCCTCGTTGGCACCTTCCGCGCGGATATCGGTGAGGCTCTCTCGTCTCGTGTAGGTTCCAGTTTCACTTGGCGGATGCCGTCGTCTCTAGCAGTGCGTTTCCAAAATTCCGCTCAAGATGGCCGACGCTAAATTCCATTTTCGATGGCGGATCCTAGAACCACACGGTCGTCCAGATCTTGATCCCGAGCAACCGGGGGGGTGCGAGCACCGACGCCAGGAAGGCCGCAATCCTGCCGCGGGCCGAGATGGGTTTGGGCTTAGCGGAGTAGGTCGTCAGCCCGGCGGTTCGGTGTACACGCCGACGTCAGGCAAGCCGGGGCGCTCACCAGCCCCACGCCAGGTCGCCGTTCAGGTCTGCCTTGCAAGTGGCGATCCCGTCGGTCTGCACGACACGGGCGCGCGCCCCGGGCTCGCTGCACGCCGACCCGACCTGGACCGCCGGCCGACTCTGGTGGGTCTTGTCTCTCCACGAACCCGTCTCCATGCTGCAGTACAACGTGCCATCTGGTGATACATCGCCGGACTCAGCTGGGGTGCATGGCTTGCCTTCGTACAGGAGCGGAGCCGCGGTGGTCGTCGTCACCGCGGTCGAAGTGACCGCGGGCGTCGCCGGCTTGTCCTCCCCGACGTAACCGCTTCCGCCCCAATGCAAGTCCTTGTCGGTCCATGTCCCGTTGGCGCACGAGGGTGTGCAGTCGTTCTGGTGTTCGCGAAGCACGTATCGTCCGTCGACGCCGGGACCGATCAGCTCGGTGTCGAGCATGTCCTCACCGATTGTCCTGAACCCCTGTGCGGTCGGGACCAACACCAGAACCATTGCAGGGTCGTGAGCTCCGCCGCCGTGGTAACGAATGAAGAGATTGCCGGTGCTATCGGTCGCTGGCTCGGCAAACTCGAATCCGTAGCCGAACTTGACGGGAATCGGCATGAGAACCAATCCGGCAGCGGTCACAGCAGAGATGCAGGCGCCGTCACCGACAGCGGCGCCGTACGACGGTGTCTGGGGGATGACGAAAACCCGCATCCGGCCCAGATACGGATGCTCGAGGTCGTGGTGAGCGGTGGCGGTACCTGGGCAGCCTGCGTTTGGTGATGGGTTGTCGGGCAGCGGCGCGGCCTGCGCCGATGACGGCGGCGCGCTCACCGGGGGCACGGTTGCTGTCGAAATCTCCGCCGTTTTGGCCGCCGGCGCCGCGGCTTCATCGCTCCCGCCACGGGTGACGTAGATGCCGACCGCCGTCGCAGCGACTGCGACCGTCGCCACCACCGCCGCGGCGATAGGCACCGTCCGAGACTTTGACTGCGGTCGCGGCAAGGCCTTCGCTGTGACCTTCCGCACCTGCGTCGGCTCGTTCGACGGCTGCGTGACCGCTGCCATGGTCGGCGCGAACGCTGCGACTTCGCCGCCAGCCGCCTCCTGCAGCGCGGTGACGAACTCCGCACAGGACTGGTATCGGTCGTCGGGGCGCTTTGCCAGCACCCGTTCGAAGACCGCGTCCATACCGTCCGGAAGACGCGGGTTGACTGCGGTGATGGACGGCACCGGCTTGGCTAGGTGCGCGGACATCGCCGAGGCGATCGAGGTTCCCGTGAACGGCGGCTTCCCGGTGAGCAGGTGGAACGCGGTGCAGCCTAGGGAGTAGATGTCCGACCGGTTGTCGACCTCCTCGCCCTCGATCGCCTCCGGCGAGATGTACTGCATCGTCCCGATGGTCATCCCGGTGGACGTCAACGAGGTGGACTCACCGGCGGCCTTGGCGATGCCGAAATCCGCGAGCTTCACCGACTCAATCTGCGGCGCCCCATCGGTCTCGTCGATCCCGACCAAGATGTTCGCGGGCTTCACATCGCGGTGCGTGACGCGTTGCTTGCGCCAGGCGTGGTCCAACGCCGCGGCCGCGGCACCTACCAGCTGGACCGCAAGGTCGGGGTCCAGCGGACCGTCGACTCTGAGCAACTCCGAGGCGTCCGTGCCGTCGATGTACTCCATCGTGATCCACAGCCGGCCCTCGAACACGCCGCGGTCGTGCAGCGTGACGATGTTCGGGTGGCTCAACTGAGCGAGCAGGTCCGCCTCGCGCTGGAACCGCACCTTGAAGTCGTCGTTGCGGGAGACCCCGGCGTCGAGCAGCTTCAGCGCGTCCTGCCGCGGTAGGCGCGGGTGCTGCACGAGGAACACCTGCCCCATCCCGCCCGCACCGAGCTGACGGATGACGCGGTACCCCGCGATCTCGGTGATTTGCACGCTGTGAGTGTGGCAGGCGCGTTCGCTCACGGGACCGGATCCCGTGGGCCAAGCCCCGTCATCTGCAGGAAAATGTGCTCGAGTGAGTACCCTCCTGCGTCGCGAGGCATCAAGAGTCCTAGCGCAGCGGCAGCCGGGCGTTGCCAGGTGCCGATCAGCTCTCCATTTATGCAGACGTCAGCCCGCTCAACGGCAGTCTTCACACAAGCCGCCGACCAGCAGATGCCGTTGGAACTTCAAGTAGCAGCCCGTGCAAGTCTCTTCGCGTTCAGCGCGCCGATCGCATTTACATCGCTTACATGAAGGACAGAACTGTTGGCCACAGTCATCGCAGGGATAGCCGCGAACTGTTAAGGTTCGGCCACAGCAGGCGATCTCGGCAGATGGCCTTCGGTCGAATTCTCCGGGTGCATCAATGTGGAGTTGTTCGGAGTTCCACAAGTCTAAGTCGGCCAGAATCGCCATGACACGGGTGCCCTCGCAAACCGCGTCCGCGTAGTACTCACGCTGGGTGCCCCACGGCGCACTCCAGTAGCTAAGTCTAGTCCAACTGTCTCCGGACCGCATGTTGAGGAACGGGTGGCCAGTGGGCACGGCATTCCCCGGCCATGGAAAGACGCTCGGCCAGCCCTCCTCGACGTCAGGCATCACGCTAGCGTAAGCGACGCTGCCTGAGGCTCTGTCGATCAAAACCACTGAGCCGGAACAGGTTAAGCGCTTCGCCAGGGCGATAGCACATACGGGCCCACTTGCTTCGCTTCGGTTATACAGCTCGATTACATGCGAGGCGCGGACAGGTCCAGCGCCAACGACTGAATCAATCAGCGCTTCCGGGAGCAAGAGCCGCTGGGCGATTCTGTCGCACAACGTTTCGAGCATGCGTTGTGGTTCTGATTGATCCGCTAGCCAGTCATAGAGCTCGTCCTGTTGCTCGACTAGCCAGTGCGCGAGTTCGTGGGCCAACGTGAAGTTCTGCCGTTTGCTCCAACGTGTCGGCGCGTAGAGGATCACACCGTCCTGTAGATACGAAACTCCATCGCATGCGCCGCCGTCGTCTCGTCGTTGGGAGAGGTGCTCTACGGCTTGAACCTTCAGATTCAAAGCGTTGCAAAGGGTGTCGATAGGGTCAGCGGCAAATCTGGTGCGCGTGCCCGCCTCTAACTGATCAAGCGCAAGTTTCGTAGCGCGGTCAAGATCCATGATTGGGATCTCGTTCCTCCATCGCGGTGATCAGTGCATCGAGTGACTGCAACATCTGATCTTGATCGGGGCGATCGCCACGGTGGACAGTTGCAAGCATCCGCGATTGCAGTGCCGACGACGCCAACGAATGCGAAACACCTTGAAGCCGCGCCCATCTCCGTGCCAGGCCTTCAAAACGAGCAGACCGGACGATCGAAGCAAGTGTTTGAGTGTCAGATGACGAACTTCGATCTATCGTCAGTTCCTCTGGCGAGACGCCGAGGGCTTCGGAGATGGCCTTTATCAGTGCTGGCGCCACATTCGCGTCTGTCTGGTTTTCCCATTGGAAAACGTCCCGCACAGCGATGTCCCACCCTCGGGTCTGCAAACGGCCAGCGATGTCGCTTGGCTTGAGCTTCGCGTTCTTTCTCGCGCGAGACATGGCGCGAGGATCCAAGCCAAGACGTGGATCCGGGATCAGTCCGAGCATGGCGGCGACTGGGTCCGCCTCCAAGGGAGGAGCTTCGTGGCCCGCCTCCCACAGAAGTTCTGCCACGTCTATTAGCGAAGCGATCTCAGTGCGATTGGGTTCAGGCCAGTCGGCAGTGAAGGACTCAATGTCCTTGTGCGATCTGGAATCCAGGAAGTCCTGCAGAATCCTGTCACGATCTTCGTTGGTCATCTGCTCCCTCCTGTCAAACCCATCGCTTCTCTCAATGTTTGGATAGCTGCGGCGCTGATTTGGCTCACGCGAGCCGGTGTGACACCCAATTCGGCCGCGACCTCAGATCTTGGACGATCACGCGCAACGTACTCCCAGGCCACATACCTTTGCTGGTCGGTGAGCAACGGGAAGTGTTGCGTCACCTGGCGCGCCTGCCGTTGCCGATCGATGGCGTCGTCGATGTCCTCAACGTGATATCGAGGGTCTGCGGTGTCGTGTTCCTCAGCCAGCGGCGGGCCCGCGTGGCGGACTACCGCAGAGTCAAGGATGTCGAGTGCGCGCCGTTGGGTGATCCTGATCAACACCGCTTCCCAGCTGATCACATCCGCTGGGGGCGATTTCATCAATGAGACCATGGCCGCTTGGACGGCGTCCCCGGCTTGGTCAGCCAGTCCGGCCTCACGCAGCACTTTAGCGGCGACCCTGTACATCGCGTCGCGATGCCTCTGATACAACGCCGCCCAGTCTGGATGACCGGGCATCATCCAGCCACCACCGATAGGCGATCAGCACGGTGGCGCGCCATTCCCACCTCCAACTCCTTCGCTACGCACGCCAGCTTGTTCTCGATCTTGGGCTTACAACATGTAGTCGATACAGATGCTCGTCGAGTTAGGAATGCCGACAACGACCAATGCCGGGGATATGCGGGCACCTGCAACCGGCCGCCGATCCAATGCCGGCAGAACTCACGCTGACCTCGGTGACGTGCAGTTTCCTAGCTTCACCTTCGTCTTCGGCAGCTGAACACGACACAGCGATGACGCGTACTAACTCCACTGTCGGCTGTGTCGACTACTAGATGAGGACATGCGACAACACAGCCGGCGCGAGAGTCCTCAGGGAGGAGGTGAGCACCATGGCGAAGAACACCAGGCGCGACTATCGCGTCGGCGCGGTCAAGGGCCGCAGCGAGTTCAAGGTCGGGCAGACTTGGTTCAAGCGGGACACGGCCACCGGGCGAATCCTGGACGGCAGCCCGCACGAACACAAGGGCGTGCGCAACGAAAAGAAGAAGTAGAGATTCTCGCCGGCGGCTGGGGCCTCCAGCCGCCGCCACGCCACCCGCAGACTCGACAGTCTGGCGTACACGAGAGCACCGCCGGTTCCACTGATCTACGTGTGCGCTCGACGCCTCAACCTATGACGCGTTTCGATCAGCAACGTATCAGGCTGTATACCACCAGAATTCCGTACCGGCCCACCTAGGTGCCACGCGATCGGTGGCCGTTACAGGTACCGATGCAATCACGGCGCAACCGCCCACTTCAGAGGAGACATTACGTTGGCGCTCACCGAACTTGACCGCCGCACGTTGTGGGTCCGAGCCGGAGGCCGCTGCACCCTGTGTAAAAAGTATCTTCTCGAGGGCGGCCTCAGCAGCAAGGAAGTCCCCCTCGGGGAGGGGGCACATATTGTTGGCGCAGTCGAGTCGACGAAATCGCCCCGCGGACTTGATCCCCTGCCCGTTGAGCAACGGGATGAGGTCGACAACATCATGCTGGCGTGCTCGGGCTGCCACACCGAGATCGACCAACAGAAGGTGGCAGGTCTGCTTGACGTGGACTTCCTTCGACAGCGCAAGCGTGAACACGAGGCCGACATCCGAACGCAAACCGACCTCCTGAAGGACAAACGCACCGCGATTGTCCGGATGGCCGGTGACATCCGTGGCGACGTCATGCAGCTCCCGCGCGCTGCAGCCGCTGAAGCTGTCATCCGTAATGCGCAACGATTTCCGAACTTCTTGGAATCCTATGACCGTCAAGGTGTCGAGATCGACCTGCAAAGACTGCCGGGCGAGCACCCACTTGCCCCGGGGTACTACGACCAGGCAGTCGCCGTGATCGACAGCGCAGTCGACGGTCGGATACGACCGGGAATCGTCAACGGCGATATCTCGCACCTGAGCGTCTTCGCGATCGCCCGGCTGCCGCTGCTGATCTACCTGGGGTTCAAACTCGACGACGGGGTACCGCTCGACATCTACCAACGTCACCGCTCCACCGACTCCTGGATGTGGCCCCAAATCGATGACCCAGGAACCGATTTCAGCGTGTCATTCATCGGCGGGGAGACCTCCGCCACAGCGGGTGTACTCGTCACCAATCTCTCCGGAACAACACCTCCGAGCGACCTCCCCGATAATCTTCGCGACTTGCCGATGTGGACGCTGCAACCAACCAGCCAGCCCGCCGAGGACATCTTCTCTCACCCGGCGGTCCTGGCCCGTTACACCGCTGCGGTACGCACCTACTTCACCAATCTAGAAGCGACACACAAACAGCTGCGCAGCCTCCATGTGTTCGGAGCGTTGCCGCTGGCAGGTGCACTCGCTTTCGGGAGCATCCTCAAGTCCGCCAATTTGCGACCGACCATCATCACTTACGACCGGACCGGCGAAGGCTATCGCCGGGCCTTGGAGGTATAGCCCGTGCCCACCGATTTCGACGCCCACTTCACCGCCTTCTTAGAGAGCACGGTAAATCTCAAGCAGCACCGCCTCGACCAGCTCGATGCCCGTGTGTCGGCAATTACCAACGCATTTAAGAAGGATGCGCAGATGGGCAGCCTGTACAAGGAGCACCTACCGCAAGGTTCGTGGGCCCACCGGACGATCATCGATCCAGTCACCGAATACGACGAATTTGACGCCGACATACTGCTTCACCTAGAGAACGTTCCGGAATGGAACGACAACCCAAAGATGTACCTACAACAGGTCCGAGCCGCGTTCAAACGCACCAGCCAATACAAGGACAAGCTAAAGCGGAAGAACCGCTGCGTGCGCATCTCCTACGCCAACGACTGCCACGTCGATGTGGTGCCGGCGATCACCCTTGAGAACGGCAATCAAGCCATCATCTTCTACCGCGACAACGTATTTGAAGACACCAACCCGGTTGGATTTGCAGACTGGATGAAAGAACGCGACGACATCAGCGGGGGCCAGCTGCGGCGGGTCATCCGATTGCTGAAGTGGCTACGCGACTTCAAGAACACGTTCACGTGCCCCTCGGTGATCCTGACCGTAATGCTCGGCGGGCGAGTCCAGTTCTGGGACCCCCAAACCGCATACTCCGACACACCCACCGCCCTCGTGCATCTCCTGGAGGCGTTGCACACCTGGTTGGACGCCTACCTTGGAAGCCCACCGCTAGATGACCCAAGCTGCCCCGGTGTCAGTTTCAGCCACCGCTGGGACGACCCCACCATCATCGCCAACTTCAAATCGAAGATCGCTGACTATGCCCGATGGGCCCGCGAAGCCTACGACCTGCAAGGCGTTGACGACGCCGCAGCCCTCACCGCATGGCAGAAGTTATTCGGGCCCGAATTTGCAGCCGACGAGGTAAAGGCCGCCCGCAACGACATCGTGGCAGCCAAAGTCACCCGCGAGCTCGCCGCACGCGTCACCGTGTTGCCGCCAGCCGAAATCGCACCAGACGAGGAATTCATCCACGATCGGTACCCGGTCAGCGCTCCGCGTTACAGCGCCAATATCGAAGCGACCATTATCAACTTGCCGCGCAACAACTTTCTGCGCAAGAGGCGAGTCGTTGCAAAGAGCCGGGAGTTGCAGTTCAACCTGCGCACCGATACACCCGAACCCTACGAAGTGCTGTGGAAGGTTCGCAACCACGGACCCGAGGCAGCCCGCGTGCCCGGCGGCCTACGCGGCCAGATCCGCATCGGTGGCAACAAGACTCGCAACGTCCACAACGAATCGACCCTCTACCGCGGTTCACACTACGTCGAGGCGTACGTGGTGAAAGATGACATGGTGGTCGCAAGCGACCACCACACCGTGACAATCGAATAAGCAGTCGCGCCGGACATGGCGCTGGCCCGTGTCGCTACAACAGGTATCCCGCCAAATCGCCGATAACAACCAACTATGTCTGGCGCGAGTGCGGTCGGAAATCATTCCCGATAGCTAGATAGGCTACGCAACTTCCACTCGAAAATGGCGGATCCGCCATCGTCCGCCATTTTGAAATGGAATCCGCCATCTTTGAGTGGAACCTACATCTCGTCTTCTCGTGTAGGTTCCACTCAACGTTGGCGGATGCCGTCTCCCCTATCTGCGCCTTTCCGAAATTCCACTGGTTATGGCGGACGCTTAATTCCATTTTCGATGGCGGATCCTAGAACCACACGGTTGTCCAGATCTTGATTGCATGCCGTACAGGGGAAATACGTTCGAGGCTGCGACCCCGTGTCTCGGCGCTTACTCCGCGACGGGAGGACGTAGATCTGGAGAATCTGCTGCGGCAACGATCTCGGCGGCGACGACGATGGCGTCTTCCGACTGCGCACGGCTGATGCTTCTCTTTGTATGGATTGCATCGTTGCGAACGTGGACGAGTCTCTCGCGGTAACGATCCGGGAGCGTGCCGCCACATTCATCCAGCCAATATCTGCAAAGCTGCCCGAGCGTACGGCGCTCGAGTTTCTGGTCCACCTCCGCATCGTCGAGGCCCTTTCTTGCTAGGTGCGTGGCGATCATCTGGGTGACACCAACCTCGGCCGCGGTACCTGCGTCGATGGCGGCCCGCCTGTGGTCGTAGCCCAGGTACATTGAGCGGGCATCGCGCAGGAATAGCCATGCTGCGGAGGGCATTCCGTGGTCTTCTGCTGATCTCATACACTGCCTCAGCTTGTCGGCGGTAAGAGGCGAATACGGGAGCATGACGTACCGACCCGGTTGAGCTGCCACGAAGGTCACTTGATTCTTGTCGCCGTCGCCGTCGAGCTGCGTCCAGAAAGCTGTTCCGTTGAAGTGCCAGCCTGGTGACGCAGGGCCGAGCCGTGACAAGTCCTGTTGGTAGAGCACCTCGATCCAGGCGGCAACGGACCGCCACCAGACGGGGGCACCGCGCGCGATGTCCTCAGCGAGCATGCGCACGCCAGCATCATCGGTGTCGACCTCGACTACGGTCCGCAGTCGTTTTACTTGCGCTGCCGTCGGAACTCCCCCGTCGCCGGCGCGGTGAGTCACCTCACCCCACAACGGACCGTCGGAGGAGGCGCTCGCTACTTCGTTGGCAGGCAGTCTGATCCCGCGGAAATGCCATTCCGGCTCTGCCAACGGCGGTCGCTCGACATTCATGGCGTTCATATCAATGGGCGGCAGGGTGATGACGACCTGATGTCCGGCTATGCGTGCTGGGTAACGCTGCTGCAGCGCATCCACGACGATTAAGACCGCGACGGGACACTGGATGAAGCCTTCTAAGATCCTCACCCCGTTTACCATCCTCCGACGTTTGGAGGTTTGAACTTCGACTGCATCTCACAGTCAGGCTCACCGGGGGCCTTTCAGACTTGCATCAGGATGGTGGCACCAGGTTTCCTCGATCGAAGGACTCCATTCCTGCGACGTGACGCCGAGA